>CACZCL010000020.1 GCA_902779695.1 Oscillospiraceae bacterium
GGTCAGCAGCAGCGCGTCCATGCCCAGCGCGGCGGCGCTGCGGAAGATCGCGCCGACGTTCGTCGGGTTCATCACGTCCTCCAGCACCACCACGCGGCGCGCGGCGGCGCAGAGCGCCTCCGGCTCCGGCTCGCTCTTGCGGCGCATGGCGCACAGCACGCCGCGCGTCAGGGAAAAGCCGACCAGCCGCGTCAGCACCTCCTCCGTCGAGACGTAGGCGGGAACGTCCCCGCAGCGCGCGAGCAGCGCCCGCGCGCCGCCCTCCGCCTGCCGCCGCTCCAGCAGCAGGGAGACCGGCTCATACCCCGCGTCGAGCGCGCGCTCGACCACGCGCAGGCTCTCCGCGATGAACAGGCCCTCCAGCGGCTCGTCGTGCCGCAGCAGCTCGCGCTCGGACAGCCGGGCGTAAACGTCCAGCTCGGGCGCGTCGAAATCGGTGATCGGAATGAGTTCGCTCATGCTTCGCCTCGCGGTTCGTCCGCGCGAAAGACCAGCAGCCGCTGGCCCAGATAATTGAGCGCCGTGAAAATGCACATGCCGAAGAGCATCGCGACGTTCTCGCGCACGCGCTCCGGCGCGCCGGCGAGCAGCAGCCGCGCAAGAGGCCGCGCCGCGCCGTAGGCGGCGGCGTAGCACGCGGCGATGTTCAGCGCGAAGCGCAGCGCCTGCCGCGCCCCGCCCCCCCGCCGGCGGAAGGTGAAGCGCTTGTTGAGCGCATAGCTCACCACGCTGCCGGCGACGTAGTTCATCGCGCTGGAGAACCAATAGCCGCAGCCGGCGAGATTGTAAAGCCCGAACATCACGCCCGAGCCCACCAGCGTGTTGACGACGCCGACGAGCAGAAAGCGGGCGAACGCGGGGTCAAGGAACGGCGCGAGCAGCTTTTTCATCGTCTTCCCCCGCCGTCTCCGCCACGATGTAGCGGGGACGCGCCTTGAGCTCGTCGAACATCCGCGTCAGATAATGCCCCATCACGCCGAGGCTCACCATGACCGAGCTGCCCGTCAGCAGCACGATGATGATGACCGTCGTGAAGCCCTCCGCCGCGCGGCCCTGCAGCTTGTTCGCCACCGTCTGCGCGCCCAGCGCCAGCGCGAAGACCAGCATCAGCACGCCCAGCGCGGTGACGATGCGCATGGGGGACGAGGTGAAGCTCGTGATGTTGCGCACGGCGTAGGAGATCAGCTTGCCCGCGCTCCACTTCGACTGCCCCGCCCGCCGCGGCGCGACCTCGAACTCCACCGTCGCGGAGCGGAAGCCCACCCACGCGGAAAGCGCGCGGTAAAACGTGTCCTTCTCCGGCATGGAAAGCAGCGCGTCCGCCGCGCGCCGGCCCAGAAGCTTGAAGTCCGAGCGGCCCCGCATCTCATAGCCCACCGCCCGCGTCATAATGCGGTAGAACACGGCGGCGCAGAGACGGTGCGCGGCGCTCTCGCGCCCGCGGCTGACCTTCACGCCCTCCACAACCTCAAAACCCGCCTCCCAGAGACGGTACATCTCCACGATCTTCTCCGGCGGATGCTGCAAATCGCAGTCGAGCGTCACGCAGCAATCGCCCGCCGCGAAGCGGATGCCGGCGAGCAGCGCCGCCTCCTTGCCGAAATTGCGGGAAAAGCGCACGCCGCGCACGCGGCCGTCCGCCGCGCGCGCCGCGCGGACGCGCTCCCACGTTCCGTCCGACGACCCGTCGTCGACGAACACCAGCTCGCAGGGGATCCGCGCCTCGTCCAGCACGCGCAGGATCTCCCGCGCGGCGTCGGAGACCGTCTCCTCCTCGTTGTACGCAGGGATCACCACGGAAAGAAGCCCGCCCATCCTTCACTCCTCCTTTGCCGTCACGGACGCCGCGCCCAGCCAGCGCGCGAGCGCGCCGTTGAGCCAATGCGACGGGTCCGGCGTGATGTCGCCCTGCGCCTCGGCGGCGTCAAAGCGGCTGCCGCTGCCGTACACGACCGCAAGCGTCAGGTCGCGCTCGCCCGACGAAAGCTGCGCCGCCGCCGAAGCGTTCCGCGCGTCGAACGCCTCCGCCGTGACGGACAGCTTTTTCGCGCCCGCGGCATAGCAGCCCAGCGCCAGCGCCGCGCAGAGCGTGACGGCGAGGACGCGCTCCCGCGCCGCGGAAAAGCGCGGCTCTCCCGCAGCGCGCCACAGCAGCAGCGCCGAAATCAGGAAAAACGCGACCGGAGCGCTCCACACGCGGTCGGGCATCGAGGGCGGGAACGCCATCGCGTACGCCGCGCCGAGCCCCGCGAGCAGGACCGCCGCGGCGGGCAGCAGACGCGCCGCGGCGCGGCGGCGGCGCACAAACAGCGCCAGCAGCGCGAGCCAGGCGAGAACACCCGGCCAGAGGAAGCGCAGCAGCTTGTACGTCACGACGCCCGCGCGCCAGAGGATGTCCCGCGCGCCGCCCATGCCGCCCGCGCCGTCCAGCCGCCCCAGCTCCCCCGGGGCGAGCAGCATGAGCAGCAGGCCCGCGGCGCAGCCCGCCAGCCCCGTCAGGCACCACGCCGGCACGCGTCGCTTCCGCGCCGCGGCCGCCGCGATCGCGCACAGCACGAGAAAGCACAGCGCGCAGGACGTATTCTCGTTCGTCCAGCCCGCCAGCACGCCGCCGGGCAGGGCGGCAAGCGCCGCGAGCGCGGGGCGCGCGCAGCCCGCCTCCCCGTCGGCGAGGCGGCGGAACGGGATCAGGTACGCAAGGATCAGCAGCAGCCCGTAGAGATAGTTCGACGCGCCCGTGACCCAGAGAAAGCTCTCGCCGAAGGCGGGCGTCAGCGACCAAAAGCCGAAAAACACCGCCAGCCACGCGTAGGGGCGGAACGGGCGCAGCGCGCCGAAGCCGTGGTAATACACCAGCGTCACCAGCGCCGCGAAGGCGGCGGTGTTGACCGCGTTGAACACGCCCTTGCCCAGCCACAGGAACAGATGGGCGAAAAAATGCACCGGCAGGCGCCCGTTGACGTTCGTATAGTGGATGCCGAGGGATTGAAAAATGTCCCCGAACGAGGCGATGCGCTCCTTCGTCACGAAGTTGAACGTATAAGCGTAATCGTCGCGCATGACGCGCGTGAGCAGGTTGAGCGAAAAAAACGCGAGCAGGGAAAGCGCGAGCAGCGCATAGGCAAAGGCGCGTTCGCGCGCGTCCATTTCCTCCGTTTTCACACCCTTCCCTCCTCTGCCGGTCATATCCAGACGGGAATTTTATCATAGTTTGCCGCGCTTTGCAATACGTCGCGCGCACGGTGCGTGCGCCTGCCGCAGCGGTATTCCCGCTCTTACGCGCGCTCGCGCCGCGCTGTACCGAAGCTGGGGGCGATCCGCGCTTCCCTGTATCGGCAAGGGCCGCGCCCTTGTCGATGCTTTTTGCGAAAAAACGGATTCTTTACGAAACCGCGCGGTTCTTTCCCCGCCCCTTAACGCGGCGGCGGAGAATCTTCCCGACGGCTGAACGCGCCGCCGCTCTATAATAGGAGCAGAATTTTTCAAGGGAGGATCGAACCGCATGAACGAAAAAATGGAGCGGGCGCTGCGCGCGACTCTGCGCCCGGGCGAGTCCATACTCTGGCAGAGCGGCACGCAGCCGTTCCGCATTACGGACGGCAAGGAGGGGCGCCGGACGCTGCTGTGCTGGCTTGCCGAAACGGCGTGCATCGTCGCGATCGCCGCCTTCTTTGCCGCGAACGACGCCGCCACGGTGCGCTTCCTCGCGCTCATGCTGCTTCTGCTGGCGCTGGTGGTGTTTTCGCCCCTGCTCTCCTACCGTCAGCTTCTGGAGCAGCACTATGTGATCACGCAGGAGCGCGCGCTCCTGCTGCGCGGCGACGGGAGCGTTTACGCGATGGAGCGCGGCGACATCGGCACGTTCCGCATCTATCCGATGGAATTCGGCGGCGCGTCGCTTGCCCTCGGCGACGAGCTGCTGGAGGAAAAGGACCGCCAGCTCCGCTGGCGCGCCAACCATCCGAAGGAGAGCGCCGACCAAAACGGCGTGAACACGGTGCGCGGCATGGTGTTCTACCATGTGGAGCGGGCGGAGGAGGCGCTGCGGCTGCTGCTCTCCGCCGGGGCAAAGGAGGCATAAGGATGCAATTCTCCATGCTGTTTGTCGTCCTGATGGGGATGGGCGTCACCTTCGCGGGGCTTACCTGCATCATTCTTTTGACGATGCTGCTGGGACGCGTCGTCGCCGGCCTTGAAAAGGCGCCGTCCGACGCTTCGGCGGCGGCTGCGCCTGTCCCCGCGCCCGCCCCGGCGGACGCCGGCGTGCCGGACGAGATCAAGGCGGCGATCGTCGCCGCGCTGCAGCAGGAACCGGAATTCCGCGCGGGAACGGTTTCCGCGATCGACATTCGGAGGGCGTAACGCGCGGGAGGGGCGATTTGCGCGCCCCTTTCTTTATGGATTTTTTATGCCCGCTATGGTATACTATTGATGTGCCAATGAAAGCCTGAAGAATTTGGCAGCGCGTTCATGGCACATCAATCATATTTTTATCGCCATTTCGCTCGCCCCTTGCGGGGCAACCGCGAAATATGGCTACTATTGCTCCCCGACAGACGTTGCATATACTTCAAGATTTTTTTGGGGAGCAATAAAAAAATATATTCAGCCGCAAGGGGGTGTCGCGGTGCCGAGGGGAAAGCAGATCCCGCGCGCGGTGCGGGACGCCGCGCTGACCGCGGCGGTGCTCGCCGCGGCGGTGGGGCTGTGCGCCCTGCTGGACCGGCTGAGCGAGGGCGAAAACCACGTGGGGCTTTTGTTCGTGTTGGCGGTCGCCTGCGTGTCGCGGTGGACGGAGGGCTATTTCTGGGGCGTGTTCAGCTCCTTTTTCGGCGTGGTGTGCGTCAACTACGTCTTCACCTACCCCTACTGGGAGTTCAACTTCACCATGACCGGCTATCCGCTGACGTTCGTGACGCTGCTCGCCGTGGCGCTGATGGTCAGCGCGATGACGACGCAGATCAAGCGGCAGGAGCGGCTGCGTCTGGAGAGCGCGCGGGAGGCGATGCGCGCGGATCTGCTGCGCGCGATGTCGCACGACATCCGCACGCCGCTGACGTCCATCGTGGGCAACACCGCGGCGGTGCTGGAAAACCGCGACACGCTCTCGCCGGAGCAGCAGCGCGCCCTGCTCACGGACGTGAACGAGGACGCGCAATGGCTCATCCGCATGGTGGAAAACATCCTCTCCATCACCCGCATCCGCGGCGGGGAGGAGCGCCTCGCCACGGAGTATGAGGCGGCGGAGGAGATCGTCGGCGAGGCGGCGCGCAAGTTTTCCAAGCGCTTCCCGCACGTGCGCGTGGCGGTCGAGGTGCCGGACGAGGTGCTGCTGGTCCCCATGGACGCGACGCTGATCGGGCAGGTGCTGATGAACCTGCTGGAAAACGCGGCGACCCACGGCGGCGCGAGCGAGATCCGCCTGAGCGTCGAGCGCAGCGGGAGCGACGCGGCGTTCCTCGTCAGCGACAACGGGCGCGGCATCCCGCGCGAGCGGCTTGCGACGCTCTTTGACGGCGGCGGCGGGGCGGGCGGCGGCTCCGACGGCAAGAAAAACATGGGGATCGGGCTTTCCGTCAGCCGCACGATCGTCAAGGCGCACGGCGGCGCGATGACGGCGGAAAACCGTCCGCAGGGCGGCGCGGTCTTTCGCTTCACCCTGCCGATGAAGGAGGAACCGGAGCGCGATGAAGATTAAGGACAAGGTCCTCGTCGTCGAGGACGAGC
Organism: Oscillospiraceae bacterium; assembly: GCA_902779695.1. Taxonomy (GTDB): domain Bacteria; phylum Bacillota; class Clostridia; order Oscillospirales; family Oscillospiraceae; genus Hominicoprocola. Next base: position 5,728 of record CACZCL010000020.1, read on the forward strand.
AGAGCATCAGCAATTTTATCTCGGCGATCCTCGGCGCGAACGGCTACGACACGCTCGTCGCGGAAACCGGCGCGGAGGCGCTGTCCATGATCTCCTCGCACTGCCCCGACCTGATCATTCTCGACCTGGGGCTGCCGGACATGGACGGGCTGGGCGTCCTGCGGGAGGTGCGCTCGTGGTCGAACCTGCCGGTGATCGTGGTCTCGGCGCGCACGCACGAGCACGACAAGGTCGCGGCGCTGGACGCCGGCGCGGACGACTACATCGAAAAGCCCTTCGGCACGAGCGAGCTGCTCGCGCGCATCCGCACGGCGATCCGCCACACCCGCACGCCGCTGGAGAACGGCAGCATCGCGCAGTCCGGCAAGTTCTCCGTCGGCGCGCTGACCATCGACTACGACAAGCACCACGTCCTGATGAACGGCACGGACGTCCACCTCACCCTCAACGAGTTCAAGATCGTCGCGCTTTTGGGCAAGTACGCGGGCAAGGTGCTGACCTACGATTCCATCATCCGCGAGATCTGGGGCCCCAAGGCGAAGGCGGACAATCAGATCCTGCGCGTCAACATGGCGAACATCCGCCGCAAGATCGAGCAAAATCCCGCCGCGCCGGAGTATATCTTCACCGAGATCGGCGTGGGCTATCGGATGCGGGACGAGGCGGAATAGGTGCGGCGCGAAAAAAGGAGCCGGAAAGCTTGCTTTCCGGCTCCTTTTTTTCTTACAGCGAGTACGCCTTGGCGAAGTTGAGCAGGACGGTCAGCGCCTGCGCGCGGGTCGCCGCCGCCTTCGGAGTCAGGTTCCCGTCGCCGTCGCCGTTGACGACGCCGTGCGAGCACGCCCAGCGCATCGCGTCCAGCGCCCACGCGCTCACCTCGCCCGCGTCGGCGAAGCCGTCGAGCGCCCCGTCGGAGAACATCGCGCTCATGCCCTGCTTCTGCGCGTAGCGATAGAGCATCGTGACCAGCTCCTCGCGGCTGACGCCGCGCAGCGGCGCGAAGCCGTCCGCGTCGCCGCCCGCGACGCCGTTGTCCGCCGCCCAGCGCACCGCCGGCGCGTACCACGCGTCCGCCGCCACGTCGGCGAACGAGGCGTCGCCGTCGATGATCGCCGCCCCGTCGGAGAGCAGATGCACGCGGGAGAGCATCGTGACGAACATCGCGCGGTTCATCGCCGCGTCGGGGCTGAAATGCGTCTCGTCCGTGCCGGTCGCGATCCCGTCCCGCGTCGCCGCGGCGACCGCCTCGGCAAACCACGCCGTCGCCGGAACGTCGGAATAGGTCTTTTGCGCATAGACGGTCTTGAACAGGTTCCCCGCGACCTGATCGGCGGCGTAGAGCGCGTCGCCCAGCTCGCACAGGCCGCGCGGGGCGACGGGCATCAGCGCCGAGGAGCTCGGGCGCGCGAGCGTGAACACGCGCCCGCCGCGGATCGCGCGGATCGCGCCGTTGCCCGTGTCCGCGACGTAGATCGTGCCGTCCTCGCCCGCGGCGACGCCCTGCGGGTGGTCGAAGCGCGCGGTGGCGGCGGCGCCGTCCGAGAAGCCGCCGACGTATTCGCCCGCGTCCTCCGCCGGGTCGGACGCGCCCGCGAAGACCGCCGCGCCGCCGTTCGCGACGCGCAGGACGCGGCTGCGGTTCGTCTCGGCGACGTAGAGCGCGCCGCCGTACCAGCACAGGCCCGTCGGGCCCTCCAGCCCGGTGACGACGGTCTTCACCGTGCCGTCGGCGGCGACGGAGCGGATCGCGCCGCCGCCCGCGTCGGCGACGTAGAGCAGGCCGTCCGCGCCGACGGCGAGGCCCGTGGGCCGGTCAAACGACGCGTCCTTGCCGACGCCGTCCCGGCTCCCCGCCGTGCCGGAGCCGGCGAGGGTGTACACGCGCCCGTCCGCGACGTAGCGGATCACGTTCGCCGCCGCGTCGGACACGGCGCAGCCGCCGCCGAAGCGCACAACGTCCCACGGCTCCAGAAAATACGCCTTGTCGGCGAGGTCGTCGTGATACGCGCCCGTCGGCTCGCCGGAGACGCCCGCTGCGCCGATGGCGCCGGCGAAGCGCGTGACGCGCTCGCCCTCGACGCGCCAGACGACCTTGTTGAACGTGTCGGTCACCAGCAGCGACCCGTCGCCCGCCGCGGCGACGCCGGAGAGCCTGCCGTGCGCAAAATCGTCGCTGCCGAGCGCGAAGGCGGGCAGCGCCAGCGCCAGGGAGAGGATCAAAAGCAGCGCGAAAACTCTTTTTTTCATGGCTGTTCGGTTCCTTTCTTATGTGTGGGTGGGATCAGACGCCGATCTCGATCGTGATGTAGACCACGCCTGTCAGGGCGCCGCTGTCGGATTCCTTGGCGGCTAGGCTGACGCGGTTCACAGGCATATCACTATTGCCAGCCAATGCGCCAAGCATCTTTGCGAGTCCGTCCGAATCAACGACAGCCGCGTCAATGCCCGCGTTGTCATCGGTATACGTGGGGGTGATGCCGTTACCGGTAAATATAGTGCTGTTTCCATTCTTCAAAACCGCCACGATCGTCGCGCCGCTGTCGATGGTGTAGGAGAAGGAATCACCTGTTTCAGGATCGGTGCCGATGCTGATGATTCCTCCGCTGAAGTCGGGCAGCTCAGAATCCTCGACCTGTACAAAGCCGTCACGGCTTTCGCTCAGCGGCTTAACGCCGTAATAGGCGTTGGTCGTCTCATCCGCGTAGATATAGGTCAGGGCGGCGGGGAACGAAACGTCCGAAACGGCGCTCATGATGGAGACATCTTTGGTCGCTCCCGCGTCGGTCAGCAGCGTCAGCTCTGCGGGATCGGCGTCGTAGTTCATTGTGAGCGCGTAGAGCAGCATCGGGTCGGAATAGACCGCGCCGCCCTTGTCCGTCACCGAGCCCTCGAGCGTACCCTCGCTGATGATCTTGCCGTAGTTCTCAAGAGCGCCGGAGACGGTCTGGCCGGACCGATCGCCGTTCGCGTAAAGCACGTCTTCACTCTTGATTATCACGGCGCCATAGTTCAGGATCCTTCCCGTATTTTCCACTGTGCCGCTGATCGAAAGTGTCGCGCCTTTATCCACGACAATCACGCCCGGATTTTCAATGCCCATCTCGATGCTGATGTTCGTCGGCGAATTGCTCCCGGAGGGGGTATAGATCAGAAGCCTTGCCTCCTCTGAAATGCCGGAGCCGCTGCCGCCTTTTCTGTCGCTTTGGTTATAGGCGACGTTGCCGCCGTTGTAAAGACGGATATACCCCTCGTATTCCGTTTCGACCTGATACACCGGGCCGGCGGTCAGAGCCGACAAATCGACGTCCGCCGTCACGTTTTCCAGCGTGACGGTGTATTTCTTGTTCGGCTGGGTCTCACTGCGCGTTGCGTCCAAAAGCGTGGTGCCCGCCGCGTCCGCGTAAACCTCCAGATCGGGACCGAAAACATAGGCCGTGCTATTCTGCCCGTCAGATTGATCCGCCGCCTCCACGGTGAAGGTGAAGCTGCCGCCGTCTTCGACCGCATAATACATCTTGCCCGTTTTGTCGTCGCTGCTCAAAAACTCAGCGTCTTCCGAGACCGTGACGCCGAAGTGCTTTTCCGCGACAAGCGTACTGGTGAAATCGGTCAGCGCGGAGGGCAGCGTCACGGTATGGGTCGCGGGGGGGGGCGTAACGTCGCCGTCGGAGCAGCGGATGGTGTTGCCCGTCAGCGCTTCGTTGCCCTCGCTGACGCTGACCTTCGCCCACTGCGCCTGCGTGCCGCCGTAGTTGACGGTAGTAAGCTTGGAGCAGCCGTTGAACGCATTGGCGCCGATGCTTGTCACGCCCGCCGCGATTTCCGCGGACGTGATTTCGCCTTTCACATCCTCCCACGGCGCGCCGTTCGTGCCGCTCGACGCATAGTCCGGCATTGCGCCCGTGCCGCTGATGGTCAGGGCCTTTGTCGCTGATTTGTAGATATAGGACAGATTGCCCGTCGTACCGCTGAGGTCGCCGATGATCGTGCCGTCGGAGCAGACGATCGCCGCGCTTGTCAGCGCGCCGTTGCCGGTGCCGAAGTTAGTGCCGGTCGTCAGCGCCGTCCACTGCGCCTGCGTGCCGCCGTAGTTGACGGTCGTGAGAGAGGTGCAGCCCGCGAACGCGTCGTCGCCGATGCCGTATTGTAGCTCGACGGGGATGGTGACGGTCGTAAGCCCGGTGCAGCCCTTGAACGTGCCGGCGTAAATCTGATACACGCTCTCCGGCAGCACGACGTTATCAAGGCGCGTGCAGTTTTCACAGGCGTAATAACCAAGCATCCCGAAGCCCGTGGCGGGGAAATTCAGCTCGCGAAGCGCGGCGGCGTTGCGGAACGCCCCGGTCGCGGTCGTCGTCACGCCGTCCGGGATGGTGTAGCTTGTGTCCGTCCTTGCGGCGGGGTACAGGAAAAGCTTGGTTTTGTCCGCCGTAAACAGCACGTTGTCCACAACCGTAAAGCCGCTTTTCGCGTTGGCGGTAACGGTTTGCAGATTGGCGCAGCCGTTGAAGGCGTATTCGTCCACCCCGGTATTTTGGTCTACGGCGTAATCAATGGGGGCGAGTTTCGCGGTGATATGGAGCGAGGTCAGCCCCGTCTCCCTAAACGCGCTGTTGCCGATGGTCGTCAGGCTTTCGGGGAAATCGACGGAGGTCAGCTTGGAGCACAAATCAAAGGCGCTCTGCCCGATCGCCGTCAGCCCCTCGGGGAACGTGACCGAGGTCAGGTTGACGCAGTCCGCAAACGCGGCGTAGCCAATCGACGTTACGCCGGACTCCACAACGACCGTTTTGACGTCGGCTGTGTGTTCATGCCATGGGATCTCACGGTAGGCTTTTCTTTCCATGTCCATCGCGCCGGTGCCGCTGACGGTCAGAAGCCCCGTGGTCTTGTTCAGGGTAACGGTGGTGTCGCCGCTGGTCCAGGTCTCAACGTCGTCCTCGCTCGTGCCGCCGCTTTCGGCGAACGCGCCCGTCGCGGCGTTGTAGATCAGCCTGGCGATGGCGGTCCGCGTCAGCACGAGATCGGTATTGTTGCTGTTGTAGCTCGCGTTGGAAACGATCCAGCCCTCAACGGCGTCGCCGTCCTCCAGCGTGTTGTAGTCGCTCAGCGCAAAGCTGATCGTCCCGTCGCCGCCGACGCGGGCGCTCATTTCGCTCTTGAAGCGCGCGGTATACGCCGTGCTGCCGGTCACGCCGCCGAAACTGACGGTCACGCTTTGATTGTTCGCGACCGCCCTGACGTCCGCCGTGCCGCGCTCGGAGCAGGTATAGGTCAGCGGGTTGGATTCCGCCAGCACCTTGCCGCCGTCGCCCATCGCCTGCACGGTGAGCGTGCAGGAGGCTTCGTTCAGCAGATCGTTGTCCAGCGAAATGAACGTATTGAGGGTCGCCGTGTTCAGCGGGTCGATCGCGCTCGAATCCGGCGAAACGACCTGATAACCAGTCGCGCCGGCCACCTCGTCCCAGACGATCGTGGCGGGGGCGGCGGAGGACTCGGCGTCCCAGCGCGCCGCGAAGGAGGACTCGCTCGTGCCGTTGATCGTGCCGTCGGAGCAGACGATCGTCGCGCCCGTCAGCGCGTCGTTGCCGCTGCCGACGCTGACCTTCGCCCACTGCGCCTTCGTGCCGCCGAAGTTGACGGTGGTGAGGTCGTCGCATTCCGCAAACGCGTTGACGCCGATGCTCGTCACGCTTACCGGGATGGCGACGCTCGCGAGTGCGGCGCATTGGTAGAACGCATACCCACCGATGCTTGTCACGCCCTCGGAAATCGCAATGCTCGCAAGTGTGGCGCAGCCTTGGAACGCGCCGGCTCCGATGCTCGTCACGCTCACAGGGATTTTGGCGCTTTTCAGCTCGGAGCAGCCGGAAAACGCGTAGCGGCCGATGCTCGTCACGCCGGATTCGATTACGACAGACGTGACACTGCTTGTATAATTCGCCCACGGCCTGTGCTCTGCGGCATCATAGTCCGCCATCGCGCCGGTGCCGCTGACGGTCAGAACGCCCGTGGTCTTGTTCAGGGTAACGGTGGTGTCGCCGCTGGTCCAGGTCTCCACGTCGCCCGGCTCCTCCGCCTTTGTCCAGCGCGCGTAGAAGGTCAGGTTGGAATTGACGCGCATCCCGCCGTCCGCCTTTACGGCGGAGGCCGACGTGAGATCCGTGTACCAGCCGTCGAAGGTATAGGCGCCCTCCCGTTCCACGCCGTCGGGCATAACGGTGCCGAGATACGTGTCCGCCGCGACGCGCGCGGTCTTCACGGTCACGCCCTCGTTGATGAACGTCACCGTGTAATACGTGACGCTCGGCGTGGAGCTGCCGGAATCGTCGTCATCGTCATCGTCGTCGCTGGACGAGGCGCCGCTCGACGTGCCGCCGCCCTGCGTGTTCTGATTCTGGTTTTGGTTTTGATTCTGGTTCTGGTTTTGGTTTTGGTTCTGATTTTGATTCTGGTTCTGGGTCTGGGTCTGGGTCTGCGGCGTCGGCTCGTTGACGCGCGGCAGCGCCGCGTTCGGATCGGTCGCCGTCGTCGAGTTCGCGATCTCCTGCGCCTGCTGCTGCTGCGCTTCCGCCGCCGCGGCTTCCTTCTCCTGCGCCGCCTTCGCCTCTGCCTCCTGCTTCTGCGGCACCGAGTTGATCACCTCCCGCACGTCGAGCGCGGGGGTCGCGCTGGCGATCTTCTCCTGCAGCCGCGGGTCCGCGGCGATCTCCGTCGCCGCCATGGCGGAAACGTCCGCCACCGTCATCGGCGCGACGGCCGCGGCCGTTCCGCCCGAGGCGGTCGCCTCCAGCGTCAGCTGGCTGCCCGAGGCGAGGGTCCTCGTGCTGCCCGAGTCGTCCCTGACCTGCACGCCGTACTCGCTCTCCAGCACGCCGATCTGCGATTTCCCGTCCTCCTGCCGCACGCTCACCAGCGAGCCGCGCACGCCCGTGACCGTGTCCGCCATGCGGATGTCCAGACTCGCGGTCGTCTTGAGCGGCTGCGTCACGTTGCACAGCAGCTCGCCCGCGAGCAGGTTGATCGTCAGCTTTTCGCCGGACTTGGTGACGGACGCCTTGGCGTTCGCGCCCAGCTTGATGACCTTGCTGTCGTCCAGGCTGATGTAGGCGTAGGAGCTGCCGCTCCCCGTCTCGACGGTGTAGTCATTGTAGAGCCTGCGCAGCGTTGTCTCCTTGCCCGCCGCGTTCTTGACGGTCACGGTGCCGCCCGTCTCCGTGACGGTCAGTATCTTGCCCGATTCCGCCGCGTACGCCGGGGCGCAAAGCCCCGTCAGCAGCGAGAGCACGAGCAAAAGGGATGCCATACGTCTTTTCATGCTTCTCATGCTTCCTGTTCTCCTTCTTTGTGATTCGCGGGGGTGGGATCCTGTGCCAGAGTTTCCTGCGGGGTATGCGCCAGGGCGTCCAGCGTGAGGATCTCAAAGCCCTCCGCCTTGCCCTTGAGCTTGATCGTACCGCCGAGCGAGGTCGTGCGCGCCCGCGCGCCCAGCGCGTCCGCCACGGCGCGGGAGATGTAGACCGTTCCGCCGGGGGCGTTCGCCTCCAGCCGCGCGGCGGTGTTGACGGTGTCGCCGATGGCGGTGTAGTCCATGCGCTTCGGCGCGCCGATGTTGCCGACGACGGCGGGGCCCCAGTTCACGCCCACGCCGAAGCTGACCGTGCGCCCGAAGCGCGCCATCAGCTCCTCGCCCACCGCCTTCGAGCCCTCGACCATGTCCATCGCGGCGCGGCAGGCGAGGAACACGGCGTCCTCCTGCGGCAGCGGCGCGTTCCAGAACGCCATCGTGCAGTCGCCGACGAATTTGTCCAGCGTGCCGTGATTTTTCATGATGCACTCGGTCGTGAGGGTGAGGTATTTGTTGATGATCTCGACCACCGTGGGCGGGTCAAGCGCCTCGCTCATCGTGGTGAAGCCGCGGATATCGACGAACAGCACCGCGATGTCGTACAGCTTGCCGCCCAGCTCCAGCCCGTCGCTGCCCTGCTCGATGAGCTGCTTCATCACGGCGGGGTCGATGTAGTGTCCGAAGGTGTTCTGCACGCGGCGCTTCTCGCGCTGCGCGTGGACGTAGTTGCCGGCGACCGACGCGACGAACAGCAGCGACACGAACAGCGGCACATACAGCACGTGCAAGATGTGCCCCGCGCGGTAGAGCGCCGCGCACAGCGCGAGATAGCCGGCGCACGCGGCGAGCCACGACGGCAGCGCCAGCGCGACGCGCCGGTCGTAGAACCACAGCAGCGCCAGCGCGCACAGCAGGAACACGAGCAGAAGCTGGAGCGGCTGCCCCGCCTCCCGCGCGGAGAAGCCCCTGCGGAACGCGTCGACGGCGTTCGCCTGGATCTCGACGCCGTACATCGGCGAGGCGTGGTCGGCGGCGGTGAAGTAGTCGTCCTGCATACCGTTGGCGTAGGGGCCGATGAGCACGATCTTGCCGGCAAAATAGTCGCTGTCGATCTCGCCGGTGAGCAGGTCGAGCACGGAGACGTTGTCGTAATAGGCGCCCGGCGGCGCGCAGAACGGCAGGTAGAAGAAGCCCTCGGCGTCGGTCTTGGGCAGGGCGGTCGGAACGGCGCCCGTCTCCGCGCACCAGCGCTCGTAAATGCTGCGGGAGAAGGAATACACGCGTCCGGCGTCCGGCACGTCGACCCACAGCAGCATATGGCGCAGCACGCCGTCGCCGTCCTTCATGGCGTTGATGTGCCCGATGCCGCCCACCGCGCGCAGCGCGGGGAAGGGTTCGTCCCATCCGATCACGGCGCGCTGATCCATGTAAAAGCTGCCGTCCTCGTTTTTCACCAGCTCGCTGCCGAACGACGCCGCCGCGGCGAAGACCACGTTGCCGTACTCCTCCGCCGCCTCGACCAGAAACGCGTCGGCTTCCGGATCGGCGCTCTCGCCGATGTAGAGGACGTCAACGCCGATCACGGCGGGGCGCGCGTCCGGCTCGGCGTTGAGGTATTCGATCGCCTCCGCCATATAGGAGCGGGGCCACGGCATGGGGCCAAGCTCCTCCAGCGCGCGCTGGTCAATGCCGATGACGACCACCTCGCCGTCGGTGGCGCCGGTGCGCTGATAGAACGCGTCCGACGCCGCGCCGTCCGCCCCGGACAGCAGGCCGGACGCCGCCAGCGCGGTCAGCGCCGCCGCGACCGTCAGCGCGGCGGCAAGGCGGAGCAAAAGCTGTTTCGTCTGATTCATGCGACCGACCCTCCGTTTACGCGTTTCCGGCTTCCCAGGCGCGGCTCGCCTCGAACAGCGCGAGGATGTCCCCGTCGACGCCGCCCTCCTCCACCATGCTGTGCAGGATGCCCAGCGCCTTTTCCAGCGGCAGCGCCGGCTTGTAGGGGCGGTCGCGCGCCGTCAGCGCGTCGAACACGTCCAGGATCGTCAAAAGCCGCACCTCCGGCGGGATCGACTCCGCCGTGAGGTGGTCCGGGTAGCCGCGCCCGTTGAGCAGCTCGTGATGCATCGCCGCCCAGCGCGGCGTTTCCTCGTACATCTTCGGGAATTTCACGTGCTTGAGGATGCGCCCCGTCACGGCGGCGTGGCTCTCCATGATCCTGCGCTCCTCGGCGGTCAGCGTCCCCTTCCGCACGGAGAGGCAGGTGTGCTCCTCCGGCGTGAGCCAGGGCTGCCGCGCGCCGGTCTCATCCGTGTAGGTACGCGCGGCAAGCGCCTCCACCGCGGCGAGGTCGGCGTCCGGCAGAAAGCCCGCGGTGTTGACGCGCTCCACAAACGCAAGCGCCTCCTCCCGCTCGGCGTTCCGCCGCGCGAGCTCTTCGCGCGGGATGCGCCCCTCCAGCGCCGCGACGCGGTCCAGCAGGGCGATCACGCGAAAGCGCGCGCGCACGTCGTCCAGCTTCGCGCCGAGGCGGCTCTCCTTGTCCATGACCTCCCGCGGCACGACCAGCTTGCCCACGTCGTGCAGCCAGACGCTCAGAAGGAACGTGCGGCGCTTGTCCGCGTCGAATTTCCACGCGTTCCCCGTCTCCTCCAGCCAGTCGAGGAAGCGCGCGCCGTAGCGCACCATGTTGCGCGTGTGGTTGGCGTTGTAGGGGGTGCGCTCGTCGATGGCGGTCGAGAGCGCGCCGACGAGCGAATCGAGCAGCGAGGTGACCTGCTCGGCATACCGCATATTCGTAATGCTGATCGCCGCCTGCGACGAGATCGCGCTGATAAGCAGCTCGATCTCCGGGTCGAAGGGGATGGTGGCGCCCGACTCGTCCATGGCGTTGATCAGCTGCGTCACGCCGAGAAGCTCGCCCCGGTCGTTCGACATCGGCACGACCAGCATACTCTGCGTGTGGAAGCCGGTCATGGCGTCGTAGCGCAGGGAGCCGGTAAAATCGAAGTGCGTGTCCGTATGGACGTCCGCGACGTTAATCGCCTCGTTGTGCAGCGCCACCCACGCGCAGACGTACTGCGGCTCCATCGGGACCGGCGGCAGGGAAATGGGGTCGGCGTGCCCGCCCTGGCGGATGCCCTGCGAGCGCGTGACCATCCGGCAAAAGTGCAGCCCGTCGTCCTCCAGCAGATACAGCGTGCCCGCGTCACAGCGGGCGATGTCCATCGCGTTGTCCAGGATGCTGGAGAGCAGCGCCTCGCGGTCGCGCTCGGAGGTCAGCGCGAGGCACATCGTCAAAAAGCGCTGCATATCGGCGTCTTTCGTCATAGCGATATCCTCTCTCCCTCTCTGGCAAAGTCAAAGTTGGGATCCGTTTCGCGCAGCGCCGCCGCCGCGGCGTCCAGCTCGCCGTCGGTGCGGAAGGGCGCGTGGTGGATGATGCGCAGCCGCTTCGCCCCGCACTTTTTTTTTTTTTTTTTTTCGGCGTTCCAGGAGCTGTGCCCGAAGCCGGGGAAGCGCGCCCACTCCTCGTCGGTGTACTGTCCGTCGCACAGCAGCAGGTCGCAATCGCGGGCGAAGGCGGCAAGCCGCGCCGCAAACGCTTCGCCGAGCGTGACGTCCGTGGCGAAGACGACGCTTTTACCGTCCGCCTCCAGCCGGAACACGGACACGCCGCCGGGATGCTCGCCCTCCAGAACATCGACGCCGACGGCGCCGAGGCGCAGCGTCCGCGGCAGCGCGTGAAAGCGGATCTCGGCGGGCAGCGCCTCCGTCCCCACCGGCCAGAGCGGGGGCGAGAGCAGGCGCCCCGCCTGCGCGCGGGCGTCCAGCCCGCCGCGCTCGGCGGCATAGACGTCCAGCCGTCTGCCGGGAAGCATCACATAAGGGCACATCGGCAGCCCCAGCAGATGATCGGCGTGCGGGTGCGAGAGCAGCAGCGGGAGGGACGGGCGCTCCATCGCCTCCGGCGGGAGAAACAAAAGGCCGCTCCCCGCGTCGAGCACGACCGCGTCGCCGTCCGCCTCAAAAAGCGCGCAGGTCGTCGCTCCGCCGTAGCGGGAGAATTGCGCCCCGCTGACGGGAACCGAACCGCGCGCGCCCAATATCGTAACGCTCAGTGCCATCCATCAAGCCCCTTTCGCCGCCGAAGGGCGGCCGCATACTTATCCAATTTAAGCAATTATAAAAATATCACAAAACGCAAGGCGTGTAAATACTGTTATGTTGACGCTCGCGCGCTTTTTTGCAGGAAAATCTTTCCCGCGCGCGGCGAATTGTTTTGCATTTTCGCCGCCGCGGGCGTATACTCTTGCCGGAAAAGGGGGCGGGCAAATGGGACGCGAGCTGGCCTTTCACGAGCAGGCGGAGCGCAGCATCGTCAAAAAGTACCGGCGCGAGCTGTGGACGCCGTTCATCACCGCCGTGCAGCGCTACGAGCTGGTGCGGCGCGGCGACCGGATCGCCGTGTGCGTGTCCGGCGGCAAGGATTCGATGCTGCTTGCAAAGCTGATGCAGGAGCTGGAGCGGCACGGGCACACGCCGTTCGAGGCGGTCTACCTGTGCATGGACCCGGGCTACAGTCCCGCCAACCGCGCGAGGATCGAGGAAAACGCCGAAAAGCTCCGTGTGCCGCTGACGATCTTCGAGAGCGACGTGTTCGAGGTCGCGAACGCGCAGACGCGCTCCGCCTGCTATCTCTGCGCGAAGATGCGCCGCGGGCACCTGTACGCGAAGGCGCGGGAGCTGGGCTGCAACAAGATCGCGCTGGGCCACCATTTCAACGATGTCATCGAAACGACGGTGATGGGGATGCTCTGGAGCGGGATGCTGCAGGCGATGCCGCCGAAGCTGCACAGCCAGAACTTTCCGGGCATGGAGCTGATCCGCCCGCTCTATCGCGTCCACGAGGACGACATCATCGCCTGGGCGCGGCACCACGGCCTCGCGTTTTTGCAATGCGCCTGCCGCTTCACCGAGGCGGGCGCCGCGGACGAGAGCCTGAGCAAGCGCAAGGAGGTCAAGGCGCTGCTGCGCAGGCTCGGGGAGGAGAACCCCAACGTCGAAAAGAGCGTGTTCAACGCCATCCACACGGTCAACATCGGCACCTTCCCCGGCTGGAAGGAGAACGGGGCGCTCCACTCCTTCCTCGAAAAATACGAATGACGCAAAACCGCCGTCCGAGACGCTGCCGCTCAGCCCCGGACGGCGGTTTTCTTCTGTTGCGCGCTATCCCACGACCCGCCGTCCCTCCGACCAGACCGCGCGGATCGCGCCCTTATCCATGAGGTAGACGCTGCGCTCGAACCGCTCGCGCAGCGTCAGCGCGCGCACCGGCTCGGCGAACACGCCGTCGTCCACGACGATCGCGTGCAGCGGCAGCCCCTTCGGGAAGCCGCCGTCCGCGCCGAACCAGCGGTGCCCCGCCGTCGAGCCGAGGTAGTACGCCTCCTCCACCGTGAGGAACTGATCCTCGCCCTGCGTCTGCATATACAGGATCTTCGAGGCGCGGATGCTCATGGTGACGACGCGGTTCATCGCAAGGATCGCGCCGCCCGCGATGTCGGAGCCGAGCGTCACCCAGACGCCCTCGCGCAGCATCGTGCGAATCGGCGCGACGCCGCTGCAAATGTTGATGTTCGAGCCGGCGCAGTGCGCCACGGCGACGTTGGCGCGCAGCAGCGCCTCGCGCTCGCGCGCGTCGGAGTGGACGCAGTGCGCCATGACCGCGTGATCGCGCCACAGCCCGTATTTGTCGTAGGTCTCCCAATACTGCGCGCAGTCGGGGTGCAACTCGCGCACCCAGGCGATCTCTCCGCCGTTCTCCGACAGGTGGGACTGCACGCGCAGTCCCCGCTCGTCCGCGAGACGCCCCAGCCACGCCATCAGCTCGTCCGTGCAGGACGGCGTGAAGCGCGGCGTCAGGATGGGGGAAACGTGCCGGAAGCGGGCGCATTCGTCCAGCCAGCGCAGCGTTTCGCGCTTGCTCTGCTCCGTGGTCTCCCGCAGCACGTCGCCGCTGTTGCGGTCCATGTTGACCTTGCCGACGCAGCCGGTCACGCCCGCGCGCTCCAGCTCCTCCATCAGAATCAGCGTCGCGTCCGTGTGCAGGGACGAGAACATGCACACGCGCGTCGTTCCGCCGGTGACGAGGTCCTGCGCGAGGCGGCGGTAAACGCGGCGGGCATAGTCCGTGTCCGCGAAGCGCGCCTCGGTGGCGAAGGTGTAGGTGTTGAGCCACTCGATCAGCGGCAGATCCATGCCCATGCCCAGCATCGGATACTGCGGCGCGTGCAGGTGCATATCGGCGAAGGACGGCATGATCAGCGCGTCGCCGTAGTCGAGCACCTCCGCGTCGCAGCCCTCGGGCGCGGCGGCGAGGATATCCCGCACCGCGCCGCCGTCGTCAAGCAGCAGCGCGCCGTGCGGCACGGTTTCCAGCTCGCCGAGGCGGGGCGCGTAAACCAGATTTCCTTTGAGCAGTTTCACAAAAATCCATTCCTTTTTCGTACCGGATTTGTCAATTTTAGCACGGGTTTTGAAAAAATGCAAGCGGCACATATTCCCGGCGGCGGGCGCATAGGTTTGTCCGGGAGGTGAGGGACGTGAAGAAAAACGCCCTGCTGCGCTCCGTCCTGTCCAAGGTGATCTACCGCAAAACCCGCCGCGAGCGCTGGTCCGGCGGCTCGGACCTCTCCCTGACCTTGATCCCCACCACCAAATAAAAAATCCGGCCCACCGATATTTCGGTGGGCCGGATTCTTCCGTGCCGATGTCTGTCAACAGGCCCCGGAGCTCTGGGTAGGGCATGGAGAAGCGCTGGCTCAAATATCGCAGAGACGCCCCCAGCTCCCCGTCTGGGCCACCGTATTGGCTGATGATCAGGGAGGCCAGCCTGGGGTTTACGGCGGCGATTTTCACAGGGTATTGAAGCT
>CACZCL010000021.1 GCA_902779695.1 Oscillospiraceae bacterium
CCGCCGCGCGCCGTTGCGCCGGTAAAAGCCGAGGCGCCGCTCCGCCATCGTCCTATCGTCCGCGTACGCCGGGATTTCCGACTCGCCGAAGATCACGCGGCCTCGCTCCGCCTCCAGAAGCTTTTCGATCAGCAGCGAGCCGATCCCGCCGCCGCGGCGCGAAGCCGCCACGCAGAGATAATCGAACAGGCAAAAGCCCGGCACATGCTCCCAAACGAACGCCTCGCCGAGAAGCTCCTCCCCGTCGAACAGGCACCAGGGGCGGTACTCGCCCCGGCGCAGCTCCTCGCGCATCTCCCGCAGCGGCTTGAGCTCCGCCGACGGGAAGGACGCCGCGAGATCGCGCTCATACGCCGCCGTGAGCTGCCGCTCCGTCGGCAGCCTCAGCTCCGGCATCGACATCGCCTCCAAACTCCCTTGTCATGATAACGGCATCCTCCTTCGGATGCTGATAGTAATTCCGCCGCCTGCCGACGCCGCGGAAGCCGCGGCTGCCGTAGAGCGCGATGGCGCCGTAATTCGACGCGCGCACCTCAAGCGTCAGAAACGCGAGGCGGTTCCCGACGGCAAAATTCACGAACACGTCGAGCAGCGCCGAGGCGACGCCCGCGCGGCGCGACTCCGGCCGCACGGCGACATTGGTGATATAGCCCTCGTCCGCGACCACCAGCAGCCCCGCGTAGCCCACGACGCTGCCGTCCTGCGGGTCGATCGCGGCGAGATACGCGGCGCAGGCGTTATCCAGCTCCTCGGCGAGCATATTGCGCGACCACGGGTCCGAAAAGCAAACGCGCTCCAGCGCCGCGACCTCGTCCAGATGCTCGTGCGTCATCGGCACGATGCGCACTTCTTTTCGCAAATGCTCCATCCGCTATCCCTTCGCCTCCAGCCAGTTTTTTCCCCAGTGCGCCTCGGCGGTCAGCGGGACGGAAAGCTCCGCCGCGCGCTCCATCTCCTCGGTCAGCAGCGCGGCGACGCGCTCCGCCTCCGCCTCTGGGCACTCGACGATCAGCTCGTCGTGCACCTGCAAAATGAGGCGTCCGGCAAAGCCCTCCCGCCGCAGCCGCTCGTCCACGCGCACCATCGCCAGCTTGACGATATCCGCGGCGGTCCCCTGGATCGGCATATTGCGCGCGACGCGCTCGCCGAAGGAGCGGGTCTGGAAATTCGTCGCCGTCAGCTCCGGCAACGTGCGGCGGCGGTGCATCAGCGTTTCAACGTAGCCCGTTTCCTTCGCCCGCTCGACGACGTTTTCCATATAGTCCCGCACGCCTGAAAACCGCGCGAGATAGCTCTCGATATACGCCTTCGCCTCCGCGACCGGCACGCCGATGTCCTGCGCGAGCGAGAAGGCGGAGATGCCGTAGACGATGCCGAAGTTGACCGCCTTGGCGTGCGAGCGCAGCTCCTTCGTGACCTGCTCCCGCGGCACGCCGAACGCCTGCGACGCCGTGACGGCGTGGATGTCCTCGCCGCCGCGGAAGGCGTCCCGCATCGTCTTGTCGTCCGCGATGTGCGCCAGCAGGCGCAGCTCGATCTGCGAATAGTCGGCGTCGACCAGCACGCAGCCGGGCGCGGGCACGAACATCCGCCGGAACTCGCTGCCCAGCTCCGTGCGCGTGGGGATGTTTTGCAGATTCGGCTCGGTGGACGAGAGGCGCCCCGTCGCCGTGACCGTCATCTGAAAGCTCGTATGGATGCGCCCGTCAGGTGCGATGACCTTCAACAGCCCGTCGCAATACGTCGACTTGAACTTCGCGTACTGCCGGTAGGTGAGGATATCCGCGACGATGGGATGCTCCCAGCGCAGCTTTTCCAGCACGTCCGCGTTGGTCGACCAGCCGGTCTTGGTCTTTTTGCCATGGGGCAGTTCCAGCTTTTCGAACAGCACCGCGCCGAGCTGCCTGGGCGAGTTGATGTTGAACGGCCCGCCCGCCGCGTCGTAGATGCGTCGCTCCACCTCGCTCACGCGCGTTTCCAGCAGCGCGCCGAACGCCGCGAGCGCCTTCCGGTCCACCAGACAGCCGGCGGTCTCCATCCGCGCCAGCACCGCGCAGAGCGGCAGCTCGACATCGTAGTAAAGCGCGTGCAGCTCCCGCTCCTCGATCAGCGGGCGCAGCGCCTCGTAGAGCGCGCCGGCCGCGGCGCAGTAGACGTGGAACGCCGTCTCCGCGGCAAGCGTGCCGTCCGGCGTAGAAAACGCGTCCGGCTCCAGATGCGCGGGCTTGACCAGCTCGCGATGGAAGTACGAGGCAAACAGCCGCCCGATCTCATAGCTGCCCGCGGTCGCGTCCGCCAGATACGCGGCGAGCGCGGTGTCGAACACGAAGCCCTCGATCGGGAGCCCGTTTTCCAGCAGCGCGCGCATGAGGTCCTTGACGTTGTGGGATACCTTTTTCACATCCGCGGAAAACAGCGCGCGCAGCAGCGCGTTCCAATCGCCCTCATAGCGCGAGGAGAACAGCTCGGCGGAGATCGCCGCGTCCTCCCCCGTCTGACAGTCCACGATAAAGCCCGAGAGGTCGGGCAGCGCGAGCAGCGTCACGCTCTTCGCGCCGCGCCAGAGGGCAAGCAGCTCGTTCGCGCGCGCCTCGTCCGTCACGGTCTCCGCCGTGACCGTGACGTCTGCCTCCCCGCCGTCCGCCGCCTCCGCCGCGGGCATCGCCGCCGGCGGCGCGAGCTTCCACGCGTCGATCAGCTTGTTGAACTCCAGCTTGAGAAACAGCCCGTACAGCGCGTCCGACGGCGCGGCGCGCAGATTCTCCTCCGGCGAAAACGGAAGCGGCGCGTCGGTCAGGATCGTCGCGAGGCGGTAGGAAAGCCGCGCGCTCTCCTCCCCCTCCGCGAGCTTTTTGCACACGGCGGGCTTCGCCTCGACGTCGGGCAGCCTCTCATAGATCGCGTCGAGCGTTTCGTATTTCCGGATCAGCTCCAGCGCGGTCTTCTCCCCGATGCCCGGCACGCCGGGATAGTTGTCGCTGCTGTCGCCCATGAGCGCCTTGAGGTCGACGATGTGGACCGGCGCAAAGCCGTACTCCTCCGCGAACGTCTCCGGCGTCATGTCCTTCGTGGTCGTCTGCCCCATGCGGGTCGAGACCAGCTTCACCGTCGTGCGCTCCGTGACGAGCTGCAGGCTGTCCTTGTCGCCGGTGACGACGACGCACGACCACCCCGCCGCCTCGCATTTGCGCGAGATCGTGCCGATCAGGTCGTCCGCCTCATAGCCGGCAAGCTCATAGCGCGGGACGTTCATCGCGTCCAGCACGTCCTTGAGGATCGGCATCTGCATCGCCAGCTCCTCCGGCATGCCCTTGCGCTGCGCCTTGTACTCCGAAAAGGCAAGATGCCGGAACGTCGGCTCGCGCCGGTCGAAGGCGACGCAGAGCGCGTCCGGCTTCTCCTCGTCCGTCAGGCGCTTCATCGTGGACAAAAAGCCGTAGACGGCGTGGGTATAGACCCCCTCCCGCGTCGTCAGCGGGCGGATGCCGTAATAGGCGCGGTTCAGGATCGAATTGCCGTCGATCACCATCAGCTTCATAAAACGTATCTCCTTACGGTCAAGTCTCCTCCGGCGGCGCGGGCGCCATCGCCGGCACCGTCCACTGCGGCATGGTCTCCCCGTCGACGAGGAACTGCACCTCCTCCACGCCGTCGAGCGACAGCAGCGAGCGCCCCAGGGATTCGACGGCGAGCGCGCGCAGCGTCTCGTCGCCCGGCAGGGGCGTGTTGCCGTTTAAGTTTACATAACAAACCTTTTCCTCGATCCTGCTCGACGAAACCGAGAATCCGTCGGGCAGCAGCGGCCGCAGCGCGTCGTCGCCCGCCGGGGCGCGCTTGAGCGCGTCCAGCACGGCGCTCAGACGCGTCTGCCCCTCGTAAAGCGCCAGCGTCTGCTGCTGCGCCCGCAGGCCGCCGGTCTGCGTATCGAGGAAATAGAGCGAAACATTGATGGGCCGGATCACGTCCTCCCCGCTGGAGAGCAGCGCGTCCGCGGCGGTGAGCAGCTGCGTCTTGCGGTACGGCAGCTCGCGCCCGTTTGCGGTGATGCGCACGGCGTATACGCCGTCGAGCTGCGTCAGCGTCAGCGTCAGGCAGGCGTCCGCGATGGACAGGTCGATGCCCGAGAGGCGCGCGTACTGCGGCGAGAAATCGACCGTCGCGCGCCCGCCGGCGACCGTCAGCTTTTGCAGGCTCGTCCCGCTGGGAAACGGCGAGCGGAGCCCCTCGCCCACGGGCGCCGCCAGCAGGCCCTCCACCAGCCGTTCCGCCAGCGCCGCCGTGCCCAGCGTCTCGGCGTCCGGCAGGCGGACGCGGCTGGCGCGGATCGCGTCGCCGCCGTCGCTTCCGTCGAGCCACGCCGCGTAGTACAGCTCAAACTCGCCGCCGGAGGGCGCCTCCGCCGGCGCGGCGCACGCCGCGAGCACAAGCAGCGCAAGCAGCGCGCAGACAATGCGTTTCACGTCCTCTCGTCCCCCTTCTCCGCGGCGCGCGGCAAGCGCACGGTGAATACGCTGCCGCCGCCCGCGCGTGCCGCAGCCTCCACGCTGCCGCCGCGGCGGCGCACGGTGTCCGACACGATCGCAAGCCCGAGGCCTGTGCCGCCGTAGGCGCGCGAGCGCATCTTGTCCACGCGATAAAAGCGGTCGAAAATGCGCGGCAGATCGTCCGGCGGGATGCCGATACCGTCGTCCTCCACCGTGAGGACGACGGTGCTTTCGTCTCCGCCGAGCCTCACGCGCACGAAGCCGCCGCGGCGGTTGTACTTGATGCCGTTCTCGGTGAGGTTATACACGATCTGGTGCGCCTCGTCCCCGCTCGCAAGCACGACGCCCCCGCGCTCGATCTCGCAGGAGAGCGCGACGCCGCGCTCCTGCGCGACGAGGCGCAGCATATGCACCGCCCGCTCGACAACGGGCGAAAGCTCCACCGGCTCCGCCGCGTCCGCCGCGTCGCTGTCCAGCCGCGTCAGGCGCAGCAGATCCTCGGTGATGCGGGTCAGACGCTCCGACTCCTGCTCGATGTCGCCGACAAACTCGCGCACGGTCGCCTTATCTATGTCCTCGTTCTGCAAAATGGAGTCGGAGAGCAGCCGGATGCCCGCGAGCGGGGTCTTGAGCTCATGCGAGGCGTCCGCGACGAAGCGGCGGCGCACCTCCTCCGTGGTCTGCAAACGGTCGGCAAGGCTGTTGAACTCTTCGGCGACGTCGGTGATCTCGTCGTTTCCGCCCACCGAGGCGCGCCTGCCGTAATCGCCTTCGCGCATTTCCCGGATCGCGCCCGCCAATATGCCGAAGCGCCGCGTCAGCACGCGCGAGAGCAGCAGGCTCAGCAGCACGACAAAGATCAGCACCGCCTCGGAAATGCGCAAAAGCGTGTTTTGCAGGTTCCGCAGCAGCGTCGCCTGCTCCGTGTCGTATTCATAGGCGTACACCGCGCCGATGGTCTGGCTGCGGTAAATGACAGGAGAGGCGCAGCGGCTCTGGAACGCGCCCTCCGAAAAGGCGACGTGGAACACGTCGTTCCCGTGCAGCGCCTGCACGATCTCGGTGTAGAACACATAGCGCCCCAGCGCGCTGTCCGTCTCGCGGGAGTCGTACAGGATGCGCCCCGCGGGATCGGTGACGAGAATACGGGAAATGCCCGTTTCCTCCGCCACCGTCAGCGCCGAGGCGACGTTCTCCTCGTTCAGCTCGCCCAGACCCGTCAGCTCCGTCGCCATGACGGATACGCTGCTTTTGAGCGTCGCCTCCTTGGAGCGGAACACCAGGTCCTCCGACGCCGTCAGCGGATAGGTGTTCATCAGCACCAGCACCGCGATGATGATCGCGATGTAGCTGATGCCGAACTTCACCTGCAAATTGACGCGGATCACCGCAGCGCCCCCTCTCCCGCCGCCCGAAGGCGGGTGCTCCCGCGCGCGCTCAGCCCATGAAATAGTAGCCCACGCCCCACTTGGTCAGGATATACTCCGGCTCGGCGGGGTTCTTCTCCAGCTTCTCGCGCAGCTTGCGGATGTGGACGTCCACCGTCCGGTAATCCCCGGCGTAGGTGTAGCCCCAGACCAGATCCATCAGGTTTTCGCGGCTGTAGACGCGCCGCGGGTTCTTCACCAGCAGCTCGATGAGGTCGTACTCCTTCGCCGTCAGCTCCACGACCTTGCCGTCGCGCAGCGCCACACGCTGCGCCGGATCGACCGAGATCGGCCCCGCGGTCACAAGCTCGCGCTTCCCCTCCTGCTGCGCGCCGCCGGAGCGGCGCAGCAGCGCGCGGATACGCGCCTTGAGCTCCAGAATGTTGAACGGCTTCGTCACATAGTCGTCCGCCC
This sequence comes from Oscillospiraceae bacterium, assembly GCA_902779695.1. Lineage (GTDB taxonomy): Bacteria > Bacillota > Clostridia > Oscillospirales > Oscillospiraceae > Hominicoprocola. The sequence continues at coordinate 6,326 of CACZCL010000021.1, forward strand.
CGTACTCGAACCCGAGCAGCTTGTCCGTGTCCTCGCCCCGTGCGGTTAACATAATAATCGGCACCTTGGAGAATTCCCGGATCTGCATACAGGCGCTCAGCCCGTCGACCTCCGGCATCATCAGGTCGAGCAGGATCAGGTCGAACGATCCGCCGCGCGCCAGCTCCACCGCCGTGGCGCCGTCATAGGCGGTCTCCACGGTATAGCCCTCGTTTTCCAGATTGAATTTCAAGCCCTTGACGAGCACCTGCTCGTCGTCGACCACCAGTATTTTCATGGTTCTCCTCCGACCGTCACGTCTTCCCGGATCCCGCCGAGCTTCGCCTCGCCGATGCCGCTCACGGCAAGCAGCTCGTCCACCGAGGAGAACGGACCGTGCGCGGCGCGGTAATCCACGATCGCCTGCGCCAGCACGGGGCCGATCCCCATCAGCTCCTGCAACTCCTCCGCCGTGGCGGTGTTGACGTCCAGCAGCCGCTTCTCCGGCACAAGCTCCTCCGCCGGCGCGGCGCGCTCGACCTCGACGCGATAGCCGTCGTCGGGCGCGGCGGCGCGCTCCCGCCACGCCGACAGGAACAGCACGGCAAGGAACGCAAGCGTCAGCCCAAGCAGCAAAAAATGTGCCGCGCCGAATTTTTCTTGCCGCTCCACGGTTGCACTCCACCCCGTTCTCTGTTATACTAATGATGGACGATTCGATTCCCCGCGGCGCCCGCTTTTTCGTATCGCACCGCATCCGATCATATATTGTAACATAGATTGAGGTATTTTTCCATGAAAAAACGCCGATTTCTCTCGCTTTTTTTGAGCCTGCTCCTCCTTGCGGCGTCCATGGCGGCGCCTGCCGCCGCTGCGGGGGACTCCTTTGAAGCAAACGCGCGGGCGGCGCTGCTGGTCGACGTCGGCACCGGCGAGACGCTCTACGGCAAGAATATCCACGAGCGCAACTATCCCGCCAGCATCACGAAGGTCATGACCGCCCTGCTGGTGCTGGAGGCGGTGGACGCCGGACGGCTGCGCCTCGACCAGGAGGTCACGGCGTCGGAAAGCGCGTTTGAAAACCTCGCCGCCGACGGCAGCACCGCCAACATCAAGCCGGGCGAGACCATGAGCGTCGAAAACCTGCTCAACTGCCTTCTGATCGTCTCGGCAAACGAGGCGGCGCATATTCTTGCGGAAGCGGTGGGCGGCTCGGTCGAGAATTTCGTGCTGCTGATGAACCAGCGCGCCGAGCTGCTCGGCTGCGCGGACACGCACTTCGCCAACCCCTCCGGCCTGCACAGCGACCGGCACTACACCAGCGCGTGGGACATCTACCTTTTCACCCGCGAGGCGATGAAGCACGACGCGTTCATGGAGATCGTCGGGCGCAAGGCGTACACCGTGCCGGAGACGAACGTCTCCAAGGCGCGTGAGCTGCACTCCACCAACTACCTGATCTCCACATGGCGCACGGGCTGGCCGGGCTATTACTACGAGGACGCGCGCGGCATCAAGACCGGCTCGACGCCCGAGGCGGGCAACTGCCTCGTCGCCTGCGCCACGCGCGGGACGCGCCAGCTTGTCAGCGTCGTGCTGGGCGCGGAGAAGGTCAAGCTGGACGACGGCAAAACCGAGACCCGCAGCTTTTCGGAAACGATCCGGCTGTTTGACCACGGCTTCGACGACTTCAAGCGCATGAACCTGCTGGACGCCGACGAATTCATCTGCGAGGTGCCCGTGGAGCTTTCCAGCGAGGCAAACTACGTGGTCGCGCATCCCGCGGAGGGGCTGGAGCGGATGGTGCCCGCCGATCTGACGGCGGACGAGCTGACGCGCACGGTCTCGCTCAACGGCGAGAGCGTGGACGCTCCCGTCGCCGAGGGCGACGAGCTGGGCACGATCACCGTCTCCTACGGCGATACCGAGTACGGCACGGTGCCGCTGCTCGCCCTCAACGACGTGCCGGCGTCGTGGCTTCTTACCAAGCAGCGCGAGGCAAAGGAATTCATCGCCCGGCCGTGGGTCAGGCTCGCCGCCGCCGGCGTGGGCGTGCTGATCGTCGGCGTCGCGATCCTGCGCGTCGCCGCGCTGTCCCGCTCAAAGCGTTACAGCCGCCGCCGCGGCGGGTACAGCTACAGCGGCTACCGCGGGCGGAAAAAGCGCTGAACGTTGGAAAAGGTAAAAACGGGGAAACAGGACGTCTGTTTCCCCGTTTCTTTTCATTTCGTATGAGACGCGCCGATGCGCGAAGCACAGCGGCCGCAAATAAAATGTCTGGTTTATGAATCCGTATCACAGCACCATCGGGAGCGCGCGCATGCAGTGGCGCGCCATGTCCACGTGGCTCTCGTCCAAAAAAGCCACTCCCTCCGCGCGCAGCAGCTCGACCTGCCGGTTCGCGCCGCCGAAGGCGAACGCGCTCGACACGCCGCCGTCGCGCCGCACGACGCGGTGGCACGGGATGACGCCCGGCTGCGGGTTCGCATGCAGCGCGTAGCCCACAACGCGGGCGAGGCGCTTATTTCCCAGCGCCGCCGCGACCTGCCCGTAGCTGGCGACGCTGCCCTTCGGGATCAGCTTCACCGCCTCATACACCTTCTCGAACGTCGTCACGCCGTCCCTCCTCTCCGAACGGGAGCTGCAAAAGCAGCAGGCTCAGCAGCATCATCGCCGCGCCCAGCCAGCCGCGCGCCGTCGGGCGCTCGCCGGCAAGAACGCAGGCGAACGCCATCGAAAACACCGGCTCCAGCGTAAAGATCAGCGCGACCCGCGCGGCGTCGGTATAGCGCTGCTGCGTCGTCTGGATCACGAACGCGACGCCGGAGCAAAACACGCCGAGAAAAAGCGCCGCGCCCAGCACCGCCGGCGTCTGCGGCAGGCGCGGGCTGCCGAACGCCCACGAAAGCAGCAAAAATACAACGCCCGTCACGCCGATCTCCACGACGCTCATCCCGATCGGATCCACCGCCGGACGCGCCACGGCGCGCCCCGTGACGACGATGTCCGCGGCGTAGGCGACGGAGCACAGCAGGCACAGCGCGTCCCCCGCGGCAAAGCGCAGCCCGTCGCCCAGCGTCATCAGCGCCAGCCCCGCGACACAAAGCAGCAGCGCCGGCACGAGCTTGCGCTCCGGCGCCTTGCGAAACGCCGCCAGCTCGATGAGCGGCGTGATGATAACGGCGAGGCAGCTGATGAACCCCGCGTTGGAAAGCGAGGTGATACTGCACGCCGTAGGTCGCGCCGACATAGGTTACCACCAGCAGCAGCCCGACCGCGGCGCCCCAGCGGAGCGTTTCCCTCGTCAGAACGCGCAGATGCCTCCGATAGACGACGCCGAGCACGACAAAGGCGCAGAGGAAGCGGAACGCGTTGAGCGTCAGCGCGTCCAGCTCCGCGAGGCACACGCGAGAGAAATAGTACGATATGCTCCAGAACACCGTTGCCAGCGCCAGCAGCAGCTCCGCGCCCCGCTCCCGCGTCATGATTCCGCCTCCCCCCGCGTAAAGATTACCTGTGCGACGAAAGGCAGTATCCCACGATCCGCCGAAAAAATGCAGACGCATCCGCCGTCTCCGCCATAGGAGCGGGGACGGATCGAATGCGCCGCTGTTCGCTCTCCGTCGGCAGACGCCGCCGGCGGCTTTTCTCATGCCGTCGGAACAAAATCCTCCTCAGAGGCGGCGTCCGGCTCCGAGACGCGCAGCCGCTTCCCCAGCCCGTAGACCCAGTCCAGGAACTTCTGGTCAAGGTTCCAGTAGTAGATCGCGCACACCGCGCCCCCGATGACGAGCAGTACGCCGACGGCCGCGCAAATCGCCTTCCACATCGTTTTCATCGCTGCCTCCGATCCGCCGCGCCCACGCGGCTTTTTGATAAAAAGAGTATAGCAGAAAAACGCGCGTCTGGCAAGTCCCATCGCCGCCGGCAGTCTCCTTTTGTTTTTGCTTTTTTTGACAAAAGCCCCTTGTATTTTACACAAAATGTAGTAGAATAGATTTGCAAGAATCCATTATATGGTATACATAATGTGCAAAGTGTACATAATGCATCCGGTAAGGGGGTCACGTCACTATGCAGACGGAAGCAAAACGGAATCACAGGCTGCTTGGCGCCGTGCTCGGCGCTTTTGGCGCCGTGCTCGTGCTCTACGCGGGCTTTGCCGCGTGGCTGCGCATCGACGGGCGGTTCCCCTTCCGCACCTCGCTCAACGGGCGCGACGTGTCGCTTCAACGGGCGCTGGACGTGCAGCAGACCTGCATGGAGGGCTATTATCCGAACATGCGCTTCGAGGTGGACGGCGTGGGGCTTCCGTCCTACTCCGTGACGCCGCTGTCCTTTGACTTTTCCGACGCCGACCGCGCCGTCTCCTTCCTGCCGGACAGCACGCTGCGCTGGCCGCTGTCTCTCTTTGAGGACACGGCGTACACGACCTCGGACGGCGGGGCGCTGGAAAAGCTGGCGCGGCACGTCGAGGCGGACTGCGCCTCGCTCTACGCAAGCCTCATGGAGTCGGCGCAGGACGCCTACCTCGTCTATAACGAAGGGCTGGGCCGCTTCGTGATCGTCCCGGACACCGACGGCACGGAGATCGACGCGGAGAAATTCGCCGCCGCGCTCAAAAAACACATCCTCTACGGCAGCGGCGACCTCGACCTCTCCACCGCCGGCGTCTACTGCCGCGCCGACGTCCGCTCGGATTCGGCGGAGTTGGTGGCGCTGTGCGAAAAGCTGAACCGCTTCGCCGCGGCGGAGGTCGTCTACACGGAGGGCGACGTCGCCATGTCGTTTTCCGCGCGGGAGCTGCTGCCCTTCCTGCGGGTGGACCACGACACCCTCACGCCCGTATACGACGCCGAGGCCGCCGCTGCGAGCGGCGTGTTCGACGCCTTCGCGGACGCGCTGGGCGAGGCGCTCGACTCCCGGGGCGGCGCGCACGATTTCATCACCTACGACGGGTCGATCGTCCCCGTGACGGAAAAGACCTGGCTTTCCAAGCTTGACCGTCCGGCGACGGCGGCGGCGCTCGCCGCGCTGACGCTCGACGACCTTGCCGGCGGCGGCGCAACGGAGGGAACGCTGTTCTGGGAGCGGGCGGCGCTCGACCGGCTGACGAACTACGTCGACATCGACCTCACCAACCAGACGCTCCACCTCTACACGGAGGGCGAGCTGGTGCTGGAATCGCCGATCGTGTCCGGCTGCGTCGCCCAGCGGCACACGACGCCCGGCGGCGCGTTCACGCTCATGGGCAAGAGCCGCAACGTGACGCTGCGCGGCCCCGACTACGCAAGCTTCGTGCGCTACTGGATGCCGTTCAACAACAAGATCGGCATGCACGACGCCAGCTGGCGCAGCCGCTTCGGCGGCACGATCTACCGCTCGAACGGCTCCCACGGCTGCATCAATCTTCCCAGCGGCGCCGCGGAAACGATCTTCAACACCATCGACGACAGCTACGCCATCGTCTGCTACTGGCGTCCCACGGCATAAAGGCGAATACGCAAACGGAAGGGCGCGGAGTGAAAACTCCGCGCCCTTCCCGCTCAATTTCCGTTTTCTGTCGGCAGATACACGATTTTTCCGCCGGCGCGCTCGCTGCGCACGCGCCCACGCAGGGCGAGATAGTCCAGATGCGCCAGCGTTTCGCCCACGGCGAAAAAGCGCTGCATGGGCGGGAACTCCGCCCAGCTCCGGCTGCGGATGCGCCACGGCGTCAGCCCCGCGACGGCGCAGGCGGTCAGCCCCGGATGCTCCGTCACCGCGCGCAGCGTCGCGTCCAGCCGCCGGGCATGGTGCGCCTTCAGCTCGTCCACCCGCTCGCGCAGGACGCCCGTCTCGCTGCGGTGCGCCGGCAAAAGCAGCTCCACCGGCAACTCCCGCACGCGGTCCAGGCTCTCCAGATAGCTTCCCAGCGCGTCCGGCATCGTCGTCCAGCGGCAGATGTTGGGTGTGATGTGGAACAGGATATGGTCGCCGGAAAAGAGCCGCCGCCGCGCCGCGTCGTAAAGGCACATGTGCCCCGGCGTATGCCCGGGCGTCAGAACGCAGCGCAGCTCGCTCCCGCCGCGGCGCAGCACGTCGCCGTCGGCAAGGCGCACGCAGGCGCCGTCCCAGTCGCTCGGTCCCGCGGTCTTGGCGCTGTTGGTATCCCACAGCTCCGCAAGCTCCTCCTCGGGAAAGCCGTTCTCGGCATAGCTCGCGTACATCCTGCGCCAGTATGCATCTGTCTGGCACGCCGCAAGGCCCTCGGCGTCGCGCCCGCTGATGTAGATCTGCCCGTCGCCGCGCAGCAGCTGCGGGGCAAGCCCCGCGTGGTCGCTGTGCAGATGCGTCAGAAAGACGTCCATACGCTCGCGGCAAACGCCCGTTTCGGCAAGCTCGCGCTCCATCGCCGCAAGGCACTCCGGCAGGCGGAAGCCAGTGTCGATCAAAAGGCTGCGCGTCCCGCCCGTGAGCAGATAGCTGTTCAGATTTTTCAGCGGGCTGCCCGCCAGCGGGATATCGAGCCGCCACAGATCCTCCGCGATGCGCTGCGCCATAAAAGGCCCTCCTTCAAAAAAGAGAAGCGGCTGTGCCGCTTCTCTTTTTCCGATTGCTGTGTAACTTACTTGAGCTCGACCTTGCCGCCGGCCTCTTCGACCTTCTTCTTGAGCTCTTCCGCCTCGTCCTTGGCAACGCCTTCCTTCAGGGTCTTCGGCGCGCCCTCGACGAACGCCTTCGCCTCGGCGAGGCCCAGGCCGGTGATCTCACGGACGACCTTGATGACCTTGATCTTCGCGGCGGCGTCAAAGCTGGCGAGGACGACGTCGAAGTCGGTCTTCTCCTCGGCGGCGGCAGCGGCGCCGGCGCCCGCGGCGGGAGCGGCCATCGCGGCGGCGGAAACGCCGAACTCTTCCTCCAGCGCGTGAACGAGCTCGGAGAGCTCCAGAACGGTCAGGGCCTTGATCTCTTCGATCATAGCGGTCACTTTCTCAGACATGGTAAAATTCCTCCTGATTCGAATTTAGTGTTTGTTGTTGGTTGGCTGTGCCGCTCACTCGGCGGCGGGGGCTTCCTCGGCAGGAGCCTCCTCTGCGGGAGCGCCCTGCTTCTCGGCAATCTGCTTGAGGACGACGGCAAGGCCCGTGATGGGCGCGAGCATCGTGCCGAGCACCTGAGCCTGCAGAACGGGCAGCGCAGGGATCGAGGCGAGGGAGTTGATGGTGTCCATGTCGACGACCTTGCCGTCCATGAAGCCGCCCTTGATCTCAAACTTGCCCTCCAGCTTCTTCGCGAAGCCGGCGATCACGCGCGCGGGCGCCACGGGATCGCTCGCGATGGCGAGGGACGTGGTGCCGTTGAGCTTCTCGTCCAGCGCGTCGAAGCCGACGTTGTTGAACGCGCGGCGAAGCATCGTGTTCTTGATGACGGCATACTCGACCTCGTTCTCGCGGCACTCCTTGCGAAGCGCCGTATCCTCGGCCACGGTGATGCCCTTGTAGTCCACGATGACGCCGGCCGCGGCGTTCTTGAGCTTTTCGGTCAAGCTCTCCACGATCGCCTGCTTTTCGGACAGAACCTTTGCGTTAGGCATTCCTGGTTTCACCTCCATTGGATTTCGTGAAATGCCGCTGCATTTCACCAGATGGCGCGTTCAAAAGAAAACCATCCTCATATCGCAGGACATGAGGATGGTATCAAAGCAATGCAACTTGCCATCCTCGGCAGGATTTACGCGGTCTCCCGCACCTGCTGTCTTTGGAACGCGTCGTTTATTATATTCGGGGCCGGCGTGCTTGTCAACCCCCAATATCCGTTTTTCCGCGAGCTTACAGCTTCGCAGTGCTCATCTTGACGCCGGGGCCCATCGTGGACGCGACGACGCAGGACTTGATATACTGGCCCTTCGCGGCGGCGGGCTTCGCCTTGATGATGGCGCCCATCAGCGCGTCGAAGTTCTCGGTCAGCTTCTCGGGGCCGAAGGAGACCTTGCCGATCGGGCAGTGGATGATGTTGGTCTTGTCGAGACGATACTCGACCTTACCGGCCTTGGACTCCTGCACCGCCTTGGCGACGTCCGGCGTCACGGTGCCCGCCTTGGGGGAGGGCATCAGGCCCTTCGGGCCGAGGACCTTGCCGAGACGGCCGACCACGCCCATCATATCGGGCGAGGCGATGACGACGTCGAAATCGAACCAGTTTTCCTTCTGGATCTTCTCCACGAGATCCATCTCGCCGACGTAGTCCGCGCCGGCTTCCTTCGCGGCGTCCGCCTTGTCGCCCTTGGCGAAGACGAGCACGCGGGCGGTCTTGCCCGTGCCGTTCGGCAGAACGATGGCGCCGCGGACCTGCTGGTCGGCGTGGCGGGAGTCGACGCCGAGCTTGACGTGCAGCTCGACCGTCTCGTCGAACTTGGCGGAAGCGGTCTTGCAGATCAGGCCGAAGCCTTCCGCCGGCTCATACTGGGTATTCTTGTCGATCTGCTTGGCGGCGTCCTGATACTTCTTACCTCTAAACATTGCTTCCTGCCCTCCTTACTCTTCCACCGTGACGCCCATGGAGCGCGCGGTGCCCGCGATCATGCTCATGGCGGCCTCAAGGCTGCCGGCGTTGAGGTCGCGCATCTTCAGCTCGGCGATCTTCTGGATCGACGCCTTGGAGATCTTGGCGACCTTTTCCTTGTTGGGCACGCCGGACGCCTTTTCGATGTTGCACTCCTTCTTGATGAGGACCGCTGCGGGGGGCGTCTTGGTGATGAAGCTGAAGGAACGGTCGGCGTACACGGTGATGACGACGGGGATGATGAGGCCCATGTCGTTTTTCGTGCGCTCGTTGAATTCCTTCGTGAACGCGGCGATGTTGACGCCGTGCTGGCCGAGCGCGGGGCCGACCGGGGGCGCGGGAGTTGCTTTGCCTGCAGGGATCTGCAGCTTGACGTAACCGACTACTTTCTGTGCCATGAAAGGCACCTCCTTTTATAAATGTGGTAACGGTACGGCCGTGCCATACCGCCCTTGGCGAGATACGGGACGTATCTCTCCCACGGTTCCGCGTCATGCGGATCATCGCGTTTGGCGATAGCTGCGCTGTTACTGGTCCACGACCTCGACCTGGTCGAGCTCCAGCTCGACCGGCGTTTCGCGCCCGAACATGGACACGACGACGCAGACCTTGTTTTTCTCGGCGTCGATCTCGTCGACCGTTCCGATGAACGTCGCGAGAGGGCCGTCGGTGATCTTGACCTGATCGCCGACCTTGTAGAGCACGACGATCTCGTGCTTCTCCATGCCGAGGGAAAGCACCTCCTCCTCGGTGAGGGGGATGGCGTTGTTGGCGGAACCGACGAAGCCGGTCACGCCGCGGATGTTGCGGATCAGATGCCAGGTGTCGTCCGTCATGATCATCTTCACGAGCACATAGCCCGGGAAAACCTTGCGTTCGACCTGTTTCGACTCGCCGGACTCGGTGATCTCCGTCACCGTCTCCATCGGGACACGGATGTCGAGGATCATATCCTCAAGATGCCGGTTTGCCACAAACTTTTCGATCGCGGTCTTGACGGCGTTTTCATAACCGGAGTAGGTATGGGCGACATACCATTTCGCGCTCTCAGCCATGCTCCAGCCTCGCTCAGCCCGCAAGGCCGATCAGCAGATGCACTGCCGAAACGGCGGCATAGTCGAAGATCCAGATGCACGCGCCGACGATCAGCGAGAACAGCAGCACGGTGCCGGTGTCCTTGAGCGTCTTTTTCGGTGCGGGCCAGACGACCTTCTTCAGTTCGCTTTTCATTTCGCGGAACCATTTGCCGTAGTCCCGTTTTTCCTTCTTGTCCTTCTTTTCTTCTGCCATGTTCTTCTACAACCTTTCGCTTACTTCGTCTCGCTGTGAACGGTGTGCTTCCTGCAGAAGGGGCAATACTTGTTCAGCTCCAGCTTGTCCGGGGTATTCTTCTTGTTCTTCACCGTGTTGTAGTTTCTCTGCTTGCATTCGTTGCATCTCAGAGTGACCTTCACGCGCATATGCGGCACCTCCTTATTTGACTGCCTCCCTGTTTGGATTGAAGAGCGGCTCCCCTCCGGCGTGAAAAGCGAAAAATGCGCACAAAAAGAAAGCCCTCTTTCACAGGTAATAGGTACTATACCACAGCCCGATGCGAAAGGTCAAGCTTTTTTCGCAGCAATTTTCGTTTTTCTCGGGAAATGCAAAAAGCGGCTCTCACGAGCCGCTCTCCGCCTCTCCGCCCAGACGCGCCAGCGCGTCGCGCGCCGCCATCTGCTCCGCTTCCTTTTTGCTGTGCCCGCTGCCCGTGCCGGCGGGCGCGCCATCCAGCAGGACCGTGACGGTAAACGTCTTGGCATGGTCGGGGCCGCTCTCCCCCGCGAGCCGGTAGGAAAGCGCCTGTCCGGGCGTGCGCTGCACAAACTCCTGCAGCGCGGTCTTGTAATCGCGCCGCTGCTCCGCCGCGCGCGTCTCCTCCGCGTCGTCGAGCAAAACGCGGTGGATCAGCGCTTCCGCCGCCTCGATCCCGCCGTCGAGATAGACCGCGGCGATGACCGCCTCGGTCGCATCCGCCAGGATCGACGCCCGCTCGCGTCCGCCGCCCGCTTCCTCGCCGCGTCCGAGACAGAGATACCGCCCCAGCCCCAGCGTGCGGGCGACCCCGTAGAGGCTCTCCTCGCACACCAGGCGGGCGCGCAGGCGCGTCAGCTCGCCCTCCGGCGCCTCGGGGCGGCTGCGAAACAGGAACTCCGCCGTCACGAAGCCGAGCACGCTGTCGCCCAGAAATTCCAGCCGTTCGTTGCTCGCCGCCTCGCCGCCGCGGTGCTCGTTCGCGTAGGAACTGTGCCGCAGCGCCTCGCGCAGCAGCGCGGGCTCCCGAAACCGATAGCCCAGCGCGTCCTCCAACGCCTGCATAGCCAACCTCCTTTGCCGATGGGAATGCCCCGCTTGCGCGGGGCATGCACGATTTACTGATTGAGCTTTGCGGCGAGGAACTTCACGCAATCTCCCACCGTTTTAAGCTGCGCGAGATCGTCCTCCTGGATCTCGTCGAGGTCGAACTCCTCTTCCATCGCCATCACCAACTCCACCAGATCGACGGAATCGGCGCCGAGGTCGTCGGTGAACGAGCTTGCCTGCGTGATCTCGCTCGGGTCCAACGCGAATTGCTCCGCGATCAGGTTCTGCATCGTGCTGAAAATCTCTTCCGGGGTCATAGGGCGTCTCCTCCTGACAGGATTTTGGCGACGCCGCGCGGCGCCGCGTTGGTATATCTTGTATATAGGCATCGTACAACAAAGCATATGCTGTGTCAATAGCCTTTTGCACAAAAAAACCGCAAAAGTGTCAGGTCGCGCTCTCCCCTCTGCCGAGGCGCATCTTGTCAATGTCGCGGGCGATATCCTCCGCGATGCCGCTGCGCGCGACCTCGATCGCCTGCCCCACCGCGTTGCAGAACGCCAGCTCGTTCGACGAGCCGTGCGCCTTGACCACCGGCTTCGAGATGCCCAGAAGCGCCGTGCCGCCGACCTGATTTGGGTCCAGCGTCTTTTTGAAATCTGACAGCGCGCCCTTGAGCAGCAGCGCCGCCAGCTTGGTGCCCGCGTTTTTGAGCAGCATCTGCTTGAGCATCCCGCCCATCAGCTTGCCCGCGCCCTCGACGGTCTTGAGCATGACGTTGCCGGAAAAGCCGTCCGCCACAAGGACGTCGCACGCGCCCGTCAGCGCCTCCTTCGCCTCGACGTTGCCGACGAAGTTCAAATCGCCGCGCTCCCGCGCCTCCGTGAGCTTTTGATGCGTTTCGCGGCGCAGGGCGTCGCCCTTTTCCTCCTCGGCGCCGATGTTGAGAAGCCCCACGCGCGGCCGCGCGACGCCGAGCACCTTCGAGGCGTAGTAGCTGCCGAGGTAGGCGAACTGGAGCAGATACTCCACCGTGCACTCCGCGTTCGCGCCGCAGTCGAGCAGCACGGTGCGCCCGGCAGTCGTCGGGATCGTCGGCGCCAGCGCCGCGCGGCGAAGGCCGCGGATGCGCTTGACCACCAGCGTCGCGCCCGCGAGCAGCGCGCCGGTGCTGCCGGCGGAGACGAAGCCGTCCGCCTCCCCGTCCCTGACCATATTCAGCCCCACGGTCAGCGACGAGTCCGGCTTGCGCTTGAACGCCGTCGCGGGATCGTCCGCGATCTCGACGACCTCCGTCGCGTTCCGGATGCTCACGCCCGGCGGCAGCTCCGTTTTGCCCGCCGCGCGCAGCGCGTCCCGGATAGCGTCCTCGCGTCCGACGAGGACGATCTCCGTGTCCGCGTACTTCTCCCGTGCCAGCAGCGCGCCCCCCACGGGCGCGGCGGGGGCAAAGTCCCCGCCCATCGCGTCGATTGCGATTTTCATGCGTTTTCCTCCAAGACGTCCGAAAGTACCTCGCCGCGCAGCGCGTCCACCAGCGCGAGCGAACGGCGGCTGAGCTCCGCGTTCTTGTTGCGCTTGCCCCTGACGCGGAAGCCCAGCGGCGGAATGATGCCGAAATTGATGTTCATGGGCTGGAAGTCCGTCACGCTCCGATCCGAAACGTAGCGGCCCAGCGCGCCGATCGCGGTCTCCCGCGGGAAGTCCAGCGGCGCCCGCCCCTCCAGCCGCCGCGCCAGCTCCACGCCCGCGAGGAAGCCGGACGCCGCCGACTCGACGTAGCCCTCCACGCCGGTCATCTGCCCGGCGAAGACGATGCGCGGCTCGGATACGAGCCGGTAATAGCGGTCGAGCAGGCGCGGGGAGTCGAGATAAGTGTTGCGGTGCATCACGCCGTAGCGCACGAACTCCGCGCCGCGCAGCGCCGGGATCATGGAAAAGACGCGCTTTTGCTCCGGAAAGCGCAGATGCGTCTGAAAGCCGACGAGATTGTAGACGCTGCCCTCGCTGTTGTCGCGGCGCAGCTGCACCACGGCATACGGCTCCCGCCCCGTTTTCGGGTCGCGCAGCCCGCGCGGCTTGAGCGGGCCGTAGCGCAGCGTGTCGCGCCCGCGGCGCGCCATGACCTCCACCGGCATACAGCCCTCGAACACGTTTTTGTCCTCAAAGCCGTGCACCGGCGCTTCCTCCGCCGTCGTC
>CACZCL010000022.1 GCA_902779695.1 Oscillospiraceae bacterium
ACGAGAAGCGGGGCGCCAGATTTGTCTCGGTGATCACGATGATCCGCCCGGACGGCAGCACGGTCTCCGCCCGGGGAGAACTTCCGGGCAAGATCCTCCGGCAGGCGGAGGGAGACGGCGGCTTCGGCTACGATCCGCTGTTTTACATCCCGTCGGAGGGCTGCACCATGGCGCAGCTTTCCCCGGAACGGAAGAATCAGATCTCCCACCGGGCTGAGGCGCTGAGGCGCTTTGTTGAGAAACTGATGAAGGAGAACGAACATGCTGACAAGTAAACAGCGGGCAGAGCTTCGGGCCAAAGCCAACGGCCTTGAGGTGACGCTGATGATCGGGAAAGAGGGGATCTCCGGCGGCACGGCGGAGACCGCCTCCGGGCAGCTGGAGAACCGGGAACTGATCAAAGGCCGGGTCCTGGAGACGGCCGGACTGACGGCGCGGGAGGCCAGCGACGCCCTGTGCGCCATGACCGGCGCGGAGGGAGTATCCTGCGTGGGAAACACCTTCGTGATCTACCGGAAATCCAAAAAGCTGGAGGCGCAGCGGGCTCAGGAAAAGGCGAAGGAACGGGCGGCGAAGAAGGTCAATCCCGTCCGGGCCGGAATCCAGAAACGCCGCGCAAAGGCAAAGAAGGACAAGGAGCGCCGGGATGAGTTCTTCCGGCAGCAGCGGGAAAAGGAGCGCAGAGAGAAAAAATAACAGTTTCGGCTGAGAGAAAAGCGACCATCGGGAGGGGAAAACAGCATGGCAAGAATCGGCGTATTCGGAGGAACATTCAACCCGCCCCACAGGGGGCATCTTCAGGCGGCGGAGGAGGTCGCCCGGGCGTTGGAGCTGGACCGGGTTCTGTTTATCCCGGACCGGGAACCGCCCCACAAGCAGGTGCCGGACGGTACGCCGGACGGCCGGACCAGGCTGGAGCTGGTGCAGGCCGCGATCGGGGAGCTTCCCTTTGCAGAGGCGGACGACATGGAGCTTCGCCGGGAGGGGAAGAGCTATACGGCCGATACGCTCCGGCTGCTCCGGGACCGCTTTCCGGACGATACGCTGTATCTGATCACCGGTACGGATATGTTCCTGAGCCTGCATCAGTGGTATCATCCTGAGGAGATCTGCCGGTATGCAGTAATCGTCGGACTGCGGCGGGCGGAAGGAGACAGGGACGGAGCGTTCCAGGCCCAGAAGAATCGTCTGGAAAAGCAGTTCGGAGCCAGAGTGGAGCTGGTTGAAAACCGGGTGCTGGAGATCTCATCCTCCAGAGTCCGGCGCCTTTTGATCCTGGGCGGCGCGGAGAAGTATGTTCCGGAGCCGGTGCTTTCGATCATCCGGACCCGGGGCCTCTACAATACAGATCAGGACTACCGGAACCTTCCGGAGGAGGAGCTGCGCCGCGTGGCGGTGGGCCTTCTCAAGGAGTCCCGCGTCAATCATGTGCTGGGATGCGCGGACACGGCAAGGAAGCTGGCCCGGCTGTACGGCGCGGATGAGACCGCGGCCTACCGGGCTGGACTTCTCCACGATGTGACCAAGGCCATCGACGGGGAAGACCAGTTGCTATTGGTGGACAAGTATGATATACTCATCAGTGATTTTGAGCGGAGCCATCCCAAGCTGCTCCACGCAAAAACCGGCGCATATGTGGCAAAATACGTGTTCGGCGAGTCGGAGGAGATCCAGAAGGCGATTTTCTGGCACACCACAGGAAAAGCCGACATGAGCCTGATGGAGAAGATCATCTATCTGGCGGACTACATGGAACCAACCCGGGATTTTCCCGGCGTCGAAAAGCTGCGGGAGCTTGCCTGGACAGATCTGGACCGGGCCATGCTGCTGGCCTTTACCATGTGCATTGAGGAACTGGTCCGGGAGAACAAAAACGTCTGCAAGGACTCCAGAGAGGCCAGAGATTTTATCGCCCGGGAGCTGGGCGAGCCCGTTGAAGAAATCCCGCAACAGGAGGAATAATATTGTTATCAGCAAAAGAAGCCGCCGTCATTGCGGCAAAGGCACTCGACAGCAAAAAGGCCAGGAATTTGATGATGCTGGAGGTCAAGGGCGTAACAACTCTGGCGGAGTACATGATCCTGTCCACCGGCACCTCCGATACCCATCTTCGGGCGCTGTGCGACGAGGTGGAGAAGAAAATGGAGGAAGCCGGCGAACAGGTCTGGCACCGGGAGGGCTATCGCGGCGACACCTGGATCGTGATGGACTTCTGCGGCGTGATCGTGCACGTGTTTACGGAAGAACAGCGTAAGTTCTATGACCTGGAACGACTCTGGGGCGACGCCCCGATCGTGGATCTGGATCCGATTCTGAATCCCCAGGCATGATGATATTTTGAGGAAACAAGGTGAGTAACATGAAATATGATTTTGCCGCCATCGAACCGAAGTGGCAGAAGATCTGGGCGGACAAAAAGCTTTTTAAAGCTGAGAACGGATCCGACAAAAAGAAATTCTATGCGCTGGTGGAGTTTCCCTATCCCTCCGGCGCGGGACTCCACGTGGGACATCCCAGACCCTACACCGCCATGGACGCCATCGCCCGGAAAAAGCGGATGGAGGGGTATAACGTGCTGTTCCCCATCGGATATGACGCCTTCGGCCTTCCCACGGAGAATTTCGCCATCAAGAACCACATCCATCCCGCGGTGGTAACAAAGCAGAACATCGAGAATTTCACCCGTCAGCTGCATATGCTGGGTTATTCCTTTGACTGGGACCGCTGCATCGATACCACGGACCCGAACTACTACAAGTGGACCCAGTGGATCTTCCTGCAGCTCTACAAACACGGCCTGGCATACAAGGCCACCATGCCCGTGAACTGGTGTACCTCCTGCAAGTGCGTGCTGGCCAACGAGGAGGTCGTGGAGGGCGTATGCGAGCGCTGCGGCGCGCCTGTTGTCCGGAAAGAGAAATCCCAGTGGATGCTGAAGATCACCGAGTACGCGCAAAAGCTGATCGACGGCCTGGATAACGTGGACTTCATCGAGCGGGTCAAGACCCAGCAGAAGAACTGGATCGGCCGCTCCACCGGCGCGGAGGTCACCTTCCGTGCCACAACTGGCGACGATATCGTGGTTTTTACCACCCGCCCCGACACCCTCTTCGGCGCGACCTACATGGTCATTTCACCGGAGCACCGGTATGTACAGCAGTGGATGCCGCTGCTGGAGAACCAGGACGAGGTCCAGGCCTATGTGGACGAAGCGGCCCGGAAATCCGACTTTGAACGGACGGAGCTGGCCGCCGACAAGGAAAAGACCGGCGTGATGCTTCAGGGCGTCCGCGCAGTCAATCCTGTCAACGGCAAAGAGATCCCCATCTTCATTTCCGACTACGTTCTGGCCACCTACGGCACCGGCGCCATTATGGCCGTTCCCGCCCATGACTCGAGAGACTGGGCCTTCGCGAAGAAGTTCGGCTGCGAGATCACAGAAGTGGTCTCCGGCGGAAATGTGGAAGAGGCCGCGTTTACCGACAAGGACGAAAACGCGATCCTCGTGAATTCCGGATTCCTCAACGGCCTGAGTGTGAAGGACGCCATCCCTGCCATGACCAAATGGCTGGAGGAGCAGGGGATCGGCGCGGCCAAGGTCAACTACAAGCTCCGGGACTGGGTATTCTCCCGTCAGCGCTACTGGGGCGAGCCCATCCCGATCGTTCACTGCCCCGCCTGCGGCACGGTACCGCTTCCGGAGAACGAGCTTCCGCTGGTGCTGCCGGAGGTGGAGAGCTATGAGCCCACCGACGACGGCGAGAGTCCTCTGGCTTCCATGACTGACTGGGTCAACTGTTCCTGCCCCAAGTGCGGCGGCCCCGCCAAGCGGGAGACCGACACCATGCCCCAGTGGGCCGGTTCCAGCTGGTACTTCCTCCGGTATATGGATCCCCACAACACCGAAGCGCTGGCCTCCAGGGAGGCGCTGGAGTACTGGGGACAGGTGGACTGGTACAACGGCGGAATGGAGCATACCACGCTGCATCTGCTCTACAGCCGGTTCTGGCACAAGTTCCTCTACGACATCGGCGTCGTCCACACGAAAGAGCCGTACGCCAAGCGCACGAGCCACGGCATGATCCTGGGCCAGAACCCGCACTACGTCGGCAACGCCAAGACCGAGGAGGAGAAGCAGGCGCTGATCGACAAGTACGGCAATCAGGCGCTACGCCCCGCCGTCAAGATGTCCAAATCGCTCGGCAACGTCGTCAATCCCGACGACGTGGTGAAGGCTTACGGCGCGGATACGATGCGCCTGTACATCATGTTCATCGGCGATTTTGAAAAGACGGCGACCTGGTCGGACGAGGCGGTGAAGGGCTCCAAGCGTTTCCTGGACCGCTGCTGGAACCTGATGGAAATGGCGGGCGAGGGGGAGGAGATCTCCGAGAAGAACGCCGCCACGGTCCACAAGACCATCCGCAAGGTCACGGGCGATATCGACGAGCTGAAGATGAACACGGCGATCGCGTCGCTGATGGCGATGGTCAACGAGTTCTACGCGAACGGACTCTCCCGGGGCGATCTCAAGGCGCTGCTGCTGATGCTCAGCCCCTTCGCGCCGCACATGGTCGAGGAGATGTGGGAGCAGGCGGGCTTCGCAAAGGCGACCGGCAAAATGGCGATGCAGAACCCGTGGCCCGTCTACGACGAGAGCAAGACCGTCGAGAGCACCGTCGAGATGGCGGTGCAGGTGCAGGGCAAGCTGCGCGGCACGATCAGCGTCGCCGCGGACAGCGACGAGGAAACCGTCGTCGCCGCGGCGAAGGCGAACGAAAAGGTCGCCCGCTCGCTGGAGGGAATGCGCATCGTCAAGACGATTCTGGTCAAAAACAAGCTGGTCAACCTGATCGTGAAGCCGGAGTGAGCAAAAAATTTCGATTTTTTTGCGAATTTTGCGGAAAAATTTATTGACAAGCCCTCCGAATTCTCATATAATGCTTTTCGCCAGTTGTGGCAGGTCATATCATGTGGCTCTACTGAGCGCCCAGGAAACAGCCGGGCGTATCGGAGGGAGGGAAGATACAGATGTCCGAAGTTCATGTCAAGGAAGGCGAGTCTCTGGACAGCGCGCTCAAGCGCTTTAAGAGAAGCTGCGCCAAGGCCGGCATCGTCGCGGAGGTTCGTCGCCGTGAGGCGTATGAGAGTCCCAGCGTGAAGCGCCGCAAGAAGAGCGAGGCCGCGCGCAAGAACCGCAACAAGCGTTTTTATTGAGAAAGAGAGGAAGCACCGGCAAGGCGCTTCCTCTTTTTTGCGCTCGGGCGCGTTTTCCGAGCTACAGCATCCCGGGATAGAGGCGGAGGATCTCGCGGATGCCGAGCGAGCGCGCCAGCTCCTGCTTGCAACGAAGCGTTTCCTCGTCGTCAAAGAGTATGAAGTGAGCGCGTCCGTTCCGGCGGCAGGTAAAATATTTCGCGCACAGCGCCTCGGAAAAATACACCGGCGCGCCGCATTGGCGCCGCAGGGCTTCCAACTCCGGCGGCGCGAGGCGCACACCGACGCCGGAGGGGCAGGGGAGCGGAAAATCCATGGCGACGGATTCAACGCCGAAGACGATCCGTCCGGCGCCACAGGCTTTTGCCGCGCTCTCCAGCAGCTCCCGCAGCGAGCCGCCGGAGACCGCGCTGCCGACCAGAAACCGCGTTTCCATGCCTTCGCCCCCTTGCGCCGCGCGCTGCCGCGTGATACAATCATAACCGCTTTCATTCTATGCCGATCAGGGGGATACCATGTCCGTTTCCTTGAAGCCGGATTACGTTTTTGACGACTACAGCGCGATCACGCCCGCGTTCCTGCGCGCGCGCGGGATCCGGCTGCTGCTCGCCGATCTGGATTACACCCTTGCGCCGAAGCGCGTGCCGGAGCCGGACGACGCTCTGCGCGCGTGGACGGAGGCGCTGCGCGCGGGCGGCGTGACGCTGGCGATCCTTTCCAACAACCGCAGCTCCGCGCGCGTGGAACGCTTTTGCGGCGGACTTGGCATCCGCTTTGTCGGACACGCGGGAAAGCCCGCCGTGCGTGGCTTTGCCGAGGCGATGCGCCGGCACGGCGCCGCGCCGGGGGAGACCGCGATGCTCGGCGACAAGCTGCTGACCGATACGCTGGGCGCGAAGCGCAGCGGGCTGCTGATGCTGATGGTCGAGCCGAAGGGCGGGCCGTACGGCGCGTGGAACCACGTGCTGCACGCCCTGCAGGAGCCGTTCAAGCGCGCTGCCGCGCACGATTGCAGGGAAAAGAGACGCTTTTTTTGCGGCAAACCGTGAAAAAGGCTTGCATTCAGACGCGGGATAGGGTACAATATTTTAGGTTAAGAACCATTTTTTGTGAGATTTGAGGAAGTCGCTGCCGATTTCCTCGTGAACAGGAGGAGCATACTATGGCAACGATCACTGCCGGCGATTTCCGCAACGGCAAAACCTTCGAGATGGAGGGCAAGGTCTATCAGGTCGTCGAGTTCCAGCATGTCAAGCCCGGCAAGGGCGCCGCGTTCGTCCGCACCAAGATGCGCAACGTCATCACGGGCGGCGTCACCGAGACCAGCTTCAACCCGACCGCGAAGTTCGAGGAGGCGACCATTGACCGCCGGGACATGGCGTACAGCTACAGCGACGGAGACCTGTATCACTTCATGGATCAGGAGACCTACGACGACGTGCCGCTGAACAAGGAGCTGCTGGGCGACGCGTTCCGCTTTGTGACGGAGAACACGGTCTGCAAGATCCTGAGCTATAAGGGCAGCGTGTTCGGCGTCGAGTGCCCGAACTTCATGGATCTTGAGGTCACCAAGACCGAGCCGGGCCTTGCCGGCAACACCGCCACCAATACGCTCAAGCCCGCCACGGTCGAAACCGGCGCGGAGGTCAAGGTCCCCCTGTTCATCAACGAGGGCGACAAGATCCAGATCGACACGCGCACCGGCGAGTATATCGGCCGCGCAAAGTAAGCATACTACAACAAAAGCGGGGCTGCTTCCCACGGGTGGGGGGCAGCCTCGACCCAACGGAAGAAAGGAGAATTTGACATGGGTGTTTCCGAAAAAGTCGCGTATCTCAAGGGGCTGATGGAGGGACTCAAGATCGACGCGGAGTCCGATAACGGCAAGATGTTCAAGGCGATCATCGACGTGCTCGACGAGGTCTCGCTTGAGATCGAGGACCTGACCGACGAGGTCATGGAGGTCGGCGACGGGCTCGACGTGATCAGCGACGATCTTGCGGACGTCGAGGAGCTGGTCTACGACGACGAGGACGAGGAAGACGACGACGAGACCGTTTACGCCACGACCTGCCCCGAGTGCGAGGAGCAGATCTATTTCGACGAGGACTATCTGGACGACGGCAAGCTCACCTGTCCCAACTGCGGCGCGCAGCTGGAGTTCGACGCGGCGGATCTTGAGAACGCCGAGGATGAGGACTGACGGTCGAAGGGCTTTCCATAAGGGACAAAAAAGCATTGCCGCCTGCGCGGCAATGCTTTTTTGATCTGAATGCGGAAGCTGCCGTCAAAACGGCTTTTTCGCGGTTTCCAGGATCGTATCCAGCATCCCCTGGATCTGCGGCGTAAGCACCTTGTTCTTGTGATAGAGAAGCTGCCGATACTGGCGCATTTCGCATCCCTGAACGGAGACGACCGCCAGATGCTCCTCGTGGATGCTCTTTTGCACCGTGTAACGGGGCAGCACGGAGAGGTATTCGGGATTTTCCCAGATCAGGCGCAGGGCAAGCACGTCGCTTTCCAGCTCGCAGAACGGCTCGACGGAGAGCCCCTGGCGGGCAAGCTCGCGGTCGAACTGGTCGCGATAGGCGTTGT
Organism: Oscillospiraceae bacterium; assembly: GCA_902779695.1. Classification (GTDB taxonomy): domain Bacteria; phylum Bacillota; class Clostridia; order Oscillospirales; family Oscillospiraceae; genus Hominicoprocola. The sequence continues at coordinate 7,813 of CACZCL010000022.1, forward strand.
TGCGGTTCATCAGCACGAAAGGCTGGCCGATCAGGTCGGCGAGCTTGACGTCCTGCCGCCGGCAGAGCGGGTTTTCGGTGTTCGTGACGATGACGATATCCTCCTCCGCCTCGAACACCTTGATAAACTGCGTGTCGAGCAGCTGATCATCCAGCGTGTAGATCAGATCCAGCTCGTTTTTGACCAGCATCTCCCGAAGGCGCGAAACGCTGTCGCCGTGGATGTTGGCGAGAACGTGGGGGAAACGCCGGTGGAACGCCGGCATGATATCCGCGAACGACGCGGTCATCAGGGAGTCGAGCGTGCCGACGCGGACGACGCCCGTCAACTCGGAGCTGGCTGTGGCGAACGAGCTGGCGCGGGTGACCGCGCTCACCACGTCGCGGGCATAGCTGACGAAATCCTTGCCGTATTGCGTGATCGAAACGTTCTTCCCAATCCGGTCGAACAGCTGCACGCCGAGCTCGCGCTCCAACTGCTGGATCTGTACGGTAACGGCGGATTGGGAATAATCCAGCGCCTCCGCCGCTTTGGAAAAGCTTTTCAGCTCCGTTACCTTCAGGAACGTGGTGAGGTTTCGAATCTCCATGAGCGCCTTCTTTCACTCTCTCTATAAAAGAAAACGAACGATTTCTTCAAATATTTTAATAAAGTGAAAGCGTTTTGTCAAGCCCTATTTCCCGTATCGGCGGCGTTCACCGCAGGAACCAGAGATCCATGTCCACGCCGCCGTCCACGCCGTTCAGCTGGGCGGAGGAGGTGTACTGCCACATCTGGAAATCGTACACGAAGGTCGGGAAGCTGCCGTTGTACTGCCCGGCGTACCAGATGTCGTAACCGGCGAGGCGGGTCAGATCGTATTTGAGATAGCCGTCGTAGGTGTTCATGTAGACCATCGGTGCGTAGCCCGCGTCGCGCACGCGCTCGCAGAAGGCGACGGCGCAGTCGCACACGACGGAAACGGGGATATCGTTCGAGCGCCCCTCCGGGTTGTCGCTGCCGGCGCTTTCCCAGTCGAAAACGACCGGGCCGTCGACGTCCCTCCCGCGCAGGCGGCTGAGCACGTAGTCCGCCTCCTCCAGCGCTTCGGCGACGTCGATCGCCTGCGAGTAGAAGTAGACGCCGACGCGAAGGCCCGCCGCCTTCGCGCCGGAAAAGTTTTGCGCGAAGCGCGCGTCCTCAAAGATGTTTCCGGAGTTTTGCAGCCTGCCGCCGACGCGGAGGATTGCAAAGTCGACGCCCTCCGCCGCGAGGGCGTTCCAGTCGACCGCCTCCTGCCAGCGCGAGATATCGACGCCGCGCAGCACCGTGACGCCCGGCTCCGCATAGGTCATGGTCTTGCCCTCGCCGGAGAAAAGCGATTTGTCGTAGCGGTTGAGCGGGACGCCGGAGGCGACCTCAAAGTCGCGCGAGGCGTAGCGCACCGTTTGCCGCGTGCCGAGCGCGACGGCGCTGCGCAGCCGCCAGATGATCGCGGACGCCTCCGCGCGCGTCAGCGACTCGTCAGGGTAGTAGACGTCGTCTCCGTGCGCGGTCGTGCCGGTCAGGACGCCGATTTCGGCAAGCGCGGTCACATAGCCGTTGTCCACGTCGGCGAACGGGGATTCCGCGAAAGATTGCCCGAAGCCGATGGCGCCCGCCGCGAGGCGCGCGACGGCGAGGCGGGTGATAGGCTGATCCAAGGCGCTTTCCAGCGCTGCGGGGAGCCAGAAGCGTTCCGCGGCGAAGCGCGCGTAGCCGCTTGCCCAATGCCCGCCTTCCAGCGGCTCAAGCTGTTCGTGACCGGCGGCGAGCAGCACCAGCTTGAGCGCTTCGCCGACCGTGACGGGCGTGTCGGGGTCGAAAGCGCCGTTTCCGCGCCCGCCGACGACGCCATCCTCGCTCAGCTCCATGACGTAATCATAGAACCACTGGCTTTCGCCGACGTCGCGGTAGCTTGAAACGGTGTAGGCGTTTTTCTCCCACACGGCGCTGACGCTGCGGCTGCCCTCGACCGGGTCGCCGGGGCGGAGCAGCGTGCCGTCCGCGGCGCGCAGGGCGGAGAGGGTATAGCCGAGGCGCAGCATCACCGGGAATTCGTCGTAAACGCCGCCGCGCTCGTATACGGCAAAGTCGGTCGCGCAGGCAACGCCGCTCTCCCGCGCGATGGCGAGATAGGCGAATTCGTCCGCGCCCGCCGTGCTGCCGTCCAGATAGAGCGCCGCCTCCTCCAGCCGGCGGCGGGCGAGGCCGGGCAGCACGACGCCGCCGACGTGGCTCCACACGCCGAACGCGCGCGCCGTCTCGCGGCGCGACAGCTCCACGTTGCCGCGCACGAGCTTGAGAAGCTGGCTTGTGCCGGCCAGCCAGGAGGGGCCGAGCGTATAGGTGAAGTCGACCAGCGCGTCGAACTGCGCTTGCGTGGGGGAGAGGCGGCTGCGCGCGAAGAAGGCGTTGAGCACGGCTTCAATCGTGCGCAGATCCTCGCGCACCAGCGTCTCCGCCTCCTCCTCGCTCACGCCGTCGGGATAGGCGCCCTCCGCGACCTGAGAGCCGTAGCCGACGTACCAGTGCCCGTTCGCGTAATACATCTCGCGGGAAAAGGTCTCATAGCGGCGGATCAGCGAAAGGCAGGCGTCTCCCGCCGTCATGTCGTCATACGCGCGGGCGGGGACGGGAAAGACCGCCTGCGCCAGCAGGCAGGCAAGCAGGAGGGCGGCGGTCATCAAGCGATTGGTTTGTTTCATGGAAGCTTCCTTTGCGTTTGATTTGTTTAGAGCCCCAGCTCGACGGCGCGCCGGAAACGCACCTCGCCGGCGAGCGCCTTGTCGATCTGCGCGATCAGGGCGTCCCGGTCGCGGTTGAGCGTGCCCTTGAGCGGCAGATAGTTGCTGGCGTGGTTGGAGCGGAAGACGCTGCCGTCGCTGTCGATGTGCTGCAAAATGACGCGGTTTTCCATCGCCAGCTCCCGCGGGCCGAGCATCGTCAGCTCGCCGCGCTCGATCCAATCGTGCAGCGGCGTCCCACTGTAGACGCGCAGCGTCAGCATCGCGACGAAGTCCGCCTTGATGCGCGAGAGGGCGGCGGCGGTGTCCAGCGCGTGGCGCTCGCTTTGCTCCTTCCCGCCCATGCCGTTGATCGCCGTGATCGAAAGCGTCATGCCAGCCGCCTTCGCGCGCAGCGACTGGGCGATGATCTCCTCGGCGGTGACGCCCTTGTCGTATTTGGCGAGCAACGCCTCGTTGCCGCTCTCCAGCCCGACGTAGACCAGCGCGAGCCCGTGCGCGCGGAGCGTTTCCAGATCCCCGTCGCTCTTGCGCATCAGCGCCTTTGCCGTGGCGTAGGCGCTCACGCGCTCGCACTCCGGGAAGCTGTCCCGGATGAAGTCGAGCACGGCGAGCAGATAGTCCATCGGCAGCACGAGCGCGTCGCCGTCGGCGAGGAAGATGCGCTCGATGCGCGGGTAGTAGGCGCGTGCCTCGGCAAGATCGCCGAGCACCTGCTCCAGCGGGTTGATGGAAAACCGCTTTTCCTTGTACATGATGCAAAACGCGCATTTGTTGTGGCTGCACCCGAGCGTACACTGGACGATCAGGCTGTGCGCCTCGCTGGGCGGGCGGTAAACGCTGCCGGAATAGTGCATAGCCGCCTCCTCACTTGCCAAGCTTGCTTTGGCATTTGGCGAGGAAGCGCTCGACCGTGACGGAGGCGCGCCGGTGCGTGCCCTCGCCGATCAGCCCCGCCTCATCCCAGCCGGTGACCTTGAAATCCACCAGCTTGCCGTTTTCCGAGATCGCCGTGACCTCGGCGCGGACGCGGACCTGCATACCGATGGGGGTGGGGGATACGTGCTCGACGTCCATTTTGACGCCGACGCTGCTCTTGCCCTCCGGCAGGTCCCGCTGCATCAGCAGCAGCGCGGCGTTTTCCATCATCGCGACGAGGTAGGGCGTCCCGAACACGGGCAGCGCCCCGCTGCCGAGGCTGGCGGCGGTGTTCTTCTCGCTCACGGCGTCCGTCACTTCATAAAAATCTCCGATCTGCATGGCAAGACCTCCTTTTTTGATCGTTCCCAGTCTACCACAAAACAAGCCGCCGCACAAGAGCGGGAAAGTCTGGAAGGGCGGGGCAAGGGACAAAAAGCGCCGGCGCGGCATCTGCCGCGCCGGTGCTGTGCGTGCAAGCGCTCAGTTTTCCGCCTTGACGCGGATCCAATACTTGCTCAGCTCGCGCTGGAGGGTGATGTTGTCGTGGAACATCTCGTCGTTCTCGCCGTCGCTGCGGGGGAGGTACGCCTCGTTTTCAGCGTACAGGTCCTCCTGCGTGCTCATCTCCTCCAGCACCTCCGCGTTGGGGGAGGCGTAGCCGACGGTCTCGGAGTTGTCGAACGCCGCCTCGTAGGTGAGCATATAGTTGAGGAACTCGTGGGCGAGCAGCGGGTTTTCCGCGTTCGCGGGAATGACCATCGCGTCGCACCAGATATTGGTGCCCTCCTCGGGCATGAAGAAGCTCATGTCCTCGTTTTCGTCGAGAATGACAGTCGCGTCGCCGCTGTAGACCACCGCGACGTCCATATAGCCGTTGATCATCGAGTCGATGACCTCGTCGGTGACGTAAATGGGGGACATGGTGTTGTTCATCTGCCGCAGCCACTCGTACGCCGCCTCGATCTCGGCGGGGTCGTCGGTATTCATCGAGCAGCCCAGCGCCTTGAACGCCATCATGAACGAGTCGCGCTCCGAGTCGTAGACGTAGATGCGCCCGGCGTAATCCGTGTCGTGCAGGATCGACCAGCCCTCCGCCTCCATGACGGCGGGATCGACGTTTTCGTGGTTGTACACGAGTCCCACGCTGCCCCAGAAGTAGGGCACGGACCAGACACCGTCCACGTCGTAGTCAAGACCGGTCACGGCCTCCGACAGATTGTCGAGGTTGGGGATCAGGCTCTTGTCGATGGGCTGCAAATAGTTCCCGGCGATCAGCCGCTCGATCATGTAGTCGGAGGGGATCAGCACGTCGTAGGAGTCGCCCGCCTGCAGCTTGGTGTACATCATTTCGTTGGAGTCGAAATTCTCCACGATGACGCTGACGCCGTACTGGCTTTCAAAGTCGGAGATCACATTCTCGCCCAGATATTCGCCGGGAAGGTAGAGCTTGAGCACGGCGGAGCCGTACTTTTCCACCGCGTCCTTCTGCCTGCGGCGCTGCGCGCCGCTGCCGGCGACCGCGGCGATCAGGATCGCCAGCGCCAGCACGGCGGCTGCCGCCGCGAGCAGCCTGCGGTTCGGCTGCTTTGCCGCGGCGCGGCCGTTCTTCTCCCGCAGGATCGGCACCAGGTTCACGACGCCCAGCGCCAGCGTGATGAGCAGGATCACAATGGCCGAGAGCGCGTTGATCGACGGGTTGACGCGCTTTGACATCGTGTAGACGAGGATGGAGATGTTATTGACGCCGTTGCCGGTGGTGAAATAGGAGATGACGAAGTCGTCAAAGCTCATCGTGAACGCGATCAGCGCGCCGGAGACGATGCCAGGGCGGATCTGCGGCACGATGACGCGCGTGAGAGCCTGAAACGGCGTCGCGCCGAGATCCATCGCCGCTTCGATCAGATTGGGGTCGAGCGAGCGCAGCTTCGGCGTCACCGAGAGCATGACGTAGGGAATGCAGAACATGATGTGCGCGAGCAGCATCGTGGCGAAGCCCTTGCGCACGGCGAGCACGCTGAAGAACATCAGAAGGCTGATCGCCGTCACGATATCCGGGTTCATGACCGGCAGATCGTTGATGCGCTCCACCATCGCGGAGAGCACGCGGCTCGACTTGGAAAGCCCGATTGCCGTGACCGTCCCCACGACGGTTGAGATCACGGTGGCAAGCAGCGCGATGAGCACCGTGTACAGCACGGCCTCCATCATCGTGGAGTCCGCGAACATCTTCTCGTACCAGCGCAGGGAGAAGCCGCTGAAGCGGGTCAGCGAGCGCGAGTCGTTGAAAGAGAAAAGGATGATATAGAAGATGGGGAAGTAGAAGAACAGCAGCGTCAGGGCGAGAATGAGGCGCCCGCCGACGCCGCGCGGTTTTCTTTCGTCCACGGTCCGCTCACTCCTTTCCGTTCGAGGCGACGGAGACGTCCGCCTTGCGAGTGAGATACATCGAGAGCATAATGATGATCGCCATGATCATCGAGATCGCGCTGCCAAAGTTCCAGTCGCCGGAGGTCAGGAACTGCGATTCGATCACGTTGCCGACGAGGACGTACTGCCCGCCGCCGAGCAGCTTCGGAATGAAGAAGCTCGACACCGCGGGGAGGAACACCAGCGTGATGCCGGAGATGACGCCCGGAAGGGACAGCGGCAGCGTCACGCGAAGGAACGCCTGCACCCGGTCCGCGCCGAGGTCGCTTGCGGCGTTGAGCAGGTTTTTGTCCATCTTGTCGAGCGAGGTGTGGATCTGGAGGATCATGAAGGGAATGAAGTTGTAGACCATGCCGAGGATCACGGCGAAGCTGGTGTGGATCATCGGCACGGGTCCGATCCCGAACAGGCCGAGAAAGCCGTTGAGCACGCCCTCGTCCTGCAAAATGCCCATCCACGCGTAGGTGCGCACCAGCATGTTGACCCACGTCGGCATGGTGATCAGCAGGATCATGATGGTGTTGCCGCGGCCGGGCAGCTGCGCGATGGCGTAGGCGATGGGATAGCCCAGCAGTACGCAGATGACCGTTGTGATCAGCGCGATGTAGAGCGAGCGCCAGAGCACGGAGAGAAACACCCTGTCGGTCACGAAGCGGACGAAGTTGTCAAACGTGAAGCGGAAGGTCAGCACGTCGTTGCCCGACTCGGTGAAGGCGTACAGCACGATCAGCAGCATCGGCAGGACGATCATGACCGCGATCCACGCGACGTAAGGGTAGGTCATGGAACGAAACTGTTTCACCGGCGGCCTCCCTTTCTCATCACATGGATATCCTCGGGACGAAAGATCAGCCCCACCTCGGAGCCCTCCTCCGCGGCGCGGGTGGCGGATACCTTGTATTCGTAGCCCTCGGTGGCGAAGGTGACCTCATAGACGCCGGGGGTGATGGTCTCGGGATCGAAGTCGTACTTGACGTCGGTGATCTCGACCTGCTCGTTTTCGTCCTCCAGGCTCCACGCGGACGCGGTCGCCCACATCTTGAGGTCGGTGTCCAGCGCGATGCTCTCCTGAATATCCTCGACCTTCTTGAAGAAATTCATCGCGTAGATCTCCTCCTGATAGACCGTGCTCTCCACGCGGTTTTCCTGCACGACCAGCGCGCGCACCGTGATGGAGGTGCCGGCGGCGGTGGAGAAGGTGACACTGTATTCGCCGGTCTCGGGCCGGATGTCGTACTCGACGGTCTTGATGGAGACGCTCTCCTCGGTTTCGGCGTCCCATGCCTCGGCGGAGGCGAGCGCGATGACCTTGGCGTCGGTCAGCTCGCCCGCGTCCTCCACGTCCAGAAGGAAGCCGCTTGCGCTGATCTTCTCGCCCGCCTCGGCGTTGATGACGGGCTTGTCCTGCGAGACCTGCATCTTGACGGTGATGGAGGTGCCGGCGCGGGTCTCGACGACGGTGTCGTAGTGCATCCCCTTGAACAGCTGCGACTTGACCACGCCCTTGAGCATACCCTGATCGCGCGGCACGATATCCAGATGCTCGGGACGGATGACCACGTCGACCTTTTCGTTTTTCTCAAAGCCGCGCGCGGAGCAGGGGAAGCGCTTGTCCTCGAACACGACGAGGTCGTCTTCGAGCATCACGCCGTCGATGATGTTCGTCTCGCCGATGAAATTCGCCACGAACTCGTTGACCGGGCGGCGGTAGATCTCGGTGGGCGTGCCGATCTGCTGGATCTCGCCGGCGTTCATCACCACGATCTTGTCGGACATCGTCAGCGCCTCCTCCTGGTCGTGCGTGACGAAGATGAACGTGATGCCGACCTCCTGCTGGATGCTCTTGAGCTCGTGCTGCATCTCCTTGCGCAGCTTGAGGTCGAGGGCGCCGAGCGGCTCGTCGAGCAGCAGGACGCTCGGCTCGTTGACGAGAGCGCGGGCGATGGCGATGCGCTGCTGCTGTCCGCCGGAAAGCTCCGTGACGTTGCGCTTCGCGTACCCCTCCAGATTCACGAGGCGCAGCATACGCAGCACCTTCTGCTCGATAACGTCCTTGGGCTCCTTTTTGATCGTCAGCCCGAAGGCGATGTTGTCGTAGACGTTCATGTGCGGGAACAGCGCGTACTTTTGGAACACGGTGTTGATCTCGCGCTTGTAGGGCGGGACGTTCACGATATCCTCGCCGTCGAAAAGCACCTTACCCTCGGTCGGCTGCAAAAAGCCGCCGAGGATGCGCAGCAGCGTCGTTTTGCCGCAGCCGGAGGGGCCGAGCAGCGTGACGAACTCGTTTTCATAGATGTCGAGGGATACGCCCTTGAGGACGACCTGCCCGTCCTCAAAGCTTTTGACGATATTCTTGAACTGGATCAGCTTTTTGACTTCTTCCGCCATGATTTTCTCGCTCCTTTAGCAATAAAGAGTTGTTCAGAACAGGGGAGGGGTGGAGACCCACAGGACGCGCGCGACGCTCTTGCGGTCGTTTTTTAACAGGTGGAACGTCCGCCCGTTGAGGTAAAAGGTCTCGCCCCGGCGCAGCGTTTCCTCCTTGCCGTCGCACGCAAGGGTGACGGTCCCCTCGACGACGCAGCCGAACTCCTCGCCGCCGTGGGGCGCGACCTCGAAGGAACGCCCGCCGGCGGGCAGCGTCAGCAGGATCGGCTCCATCCGGTTTTTCTGCGTGTTGGGCACGATCCAGTGGATCGTACACGTTTCGCGCTCGTCCACGAAGAAGTCCTGCTCGCGAAAGACGTACTGTTCCGCCGTGTCCTCCTTGAAGAATTCCGCGAGGCTGGTGCCAAGCGCCTCAAGGATGTCGTCCAGCGAGTCGATGGACGGCGAGGTGAGGTTGCGCTCCAGCTGGGAGAGAAAGCCCTTGGTCAGCTCGCTCCGGCTGGCGAGCTCCTCCAGCGTGAGGCCCTTTTGCGTTCGCAGCTTTTTGATTTTGCCGCCGATGTCCATGCAATGCCTCCTGTTCGATATACTAAACTTTTTGTTTTGCAAATTTAACCGCTGCTATGATACACGAAACGATCAAAAAAAGCAACAGTAAATCAAACAATTTGTTTAGTATATCAAACTTTCTACAAATAAGAAAAACGGGGGCGAAATTTCGCCTCCGTTTTGTCGAATCCGTGCATCAGGGCTTGTCGTGGGGGAAATACTTCTCCCGAAACGGCACGCTGTCCACCGAGAATTCCCGGCCGCGAAGATAGTTCAGCGCGCCCGCGTCGGTGGGAAAGTCAAAGCGCGCCCGGCAGGCGCAGAGAAGCTGCCCTGTTTCGCCGTAGCGCCGGTTCGCTTCGCCGCTGCCGTACTTGCCGTCGCCGAGCAGGGGATGCCCGATGTCGGCGAAGCAGGCGCGGATCTGGTGCGTGCGGCCCGTGAGCAGCTCCGCCTCCAGAAGCGAGAGTCCGCCGCGCGTTTCCAGCGTTTTGTAAAGCGTGACCGCGCTGCGCCCGTCGGGGACGGGATGGCGGTAGACGGACACGCGGCCCGTGCGCTCGTCGCGGCGGAGGAACCGCTCCAGCCTGCCCTCCGGCGGCTCGGGACGTCCCAAACAGACGCAGAGATAATACTTTGCGATCTCGCGAGCACGTATCTTCTCGTTGAGGATGCGCAGCGCCTCGGCGTTTTTCGCCGCGATCACCAGCCCGGAGGTGTTGCGGTCGATCCGGTTGCAGAGCGCGGGCGTGAAGGCGTTTTCCTCCCGCGGGCGCCACGCGCGCTTTTGATAGAGATAGGCGAGCAGATGGTCGACGAGCGTGACGCCGCCGCCGTCCTCGCCCGCGTGGCAGAGCTGCCCCGCGGGCTTGTCGAGCAGCAGCAGGTTTTCATCCTCGTAAACGACGCGCAGCCGCGGCGCGGCAATGGTCAGATAGGCGTTGTTCCCGTCCGGCGCGTCAAAAAACTCGTCGTTGACGTAGCATTGCAGCACGTCGCCCTCGCGCAGCCGCTGGTCGCGTTGGGCGCGCGCGCCGTTGACCTTGATGCGCCTGAGGCGGATGTACTTCTGCGCGAGCGAGGCGGGGAGCAGCGGGACAGCCTTTGCCAGAAAGCGGTCGAGCCGCTGTCCGGCGTCGTTTTTGCCTACGGTGAATTCGCGCATGGCGGTTTCCTCCGATCGCATTTGAACCGGCGACGCGGGACGGCGTCTCCCGATACGCTGTCATTGTACGGCGGCGATTGAAAAATTTCAACGGAAATGCAAAAAAATGTTTGACAAGCGGGGGCGGGTTCACTATAATACTACTCGTGTCATTGTGAGGTGTGTCATGCGTCTGGATGTCAAAGGGATCATTAACACCCCCGGAGACGGAATTGCATTCAACGAGGAATTGGATCTTTCCGATGTGGACTTCGGCGGCGTGCGTCCTGCGGTTCGGCCCGTTTCAGTGGTAGGGGCGGTGCGGAACATCGCGGGGATGCTCTGGTTGACGGCGGATGTGGACACGACGCTCTCGTGCGTGTGCGACCGCTGCGGCGCGCCGTTTGAAAAGCCCTTCCACGTTTCGCTTGAGCGAATGCTCGCAACCGAGCTGGAGGACGAGGAGAACGACGAGATATTGCTTCTGGACGACGGCGCGTTCGATCTGGACGAGCTTGCGAGGGAGGCGTTCATCCTCAATATGGACACAAAGACCCTGTGCCGCGAGGATTGCAGGGGCCTGTGTTCCGGATGCGGGGCAAACCTCAATCTTGAGCCCTGCCGCTGCAAAAGGGAGACGGACCCGCGCTGGGCGGCGCTGCGGCAGCTTTTATAATTTTTGCGGCGGGAATGCCGCTTTCGATCAAGGAGGTGTCATCATGGCAGTCCCTAAGGGGAAAGTATCCCGCGCGAGACGCGATAAGAGGCGCAGCTCTCATTGGAAGCTGGCGGCTCCGGCGCTGGTCGTGTGCCCGAAGTGCGGCGCGCTGCGCCAGAGCCACAGAATGTGCCCGGAGTGCGGTACCTACAACGGTCGTACCGTTAAGGTCATCGAGGCGAAGACCGCCGCCGAATGAGGCATCCATACCGATAAAAAAGCATGGCGCGCGCCATGC
>CACZCL010000023.1 GCA_902779695.1 Oscillospiraceae bacterium
GAAATCTTCTGCTTCTCCTCGTCGACGGCGGTGATCTTTGCGTCGACCATCTGCCCCTCGGACAAAACGTCGCCGGGCTTTTCGATGCGGCGGTCCGCGATCTGCGAAATATGGATCAGCCCGTCGACGCCGGGCACAACCTCGGCAAACGCGCCGAAAGTCATCAGCTTCACAATGCGGACGTTGGCAATGTCGCCGACCTGATAGGTCTTCATAAAGACGTCCCACGGATTCTGGGTGCGATCCTTCACGCCGAGGGAGATCTTGCGCTTTTCGGGATCGAAGGAGATCACATAGACGTCCAGCTTGTCGCCGACCTTGACGACCTCGGAGGGATGCTTGATGCGGCTCCACGAAAGCTCGGAAATATGCACCATGCCGTCCACGCCGCCGATGTCGACGAACACGCCGTAGCTGGTCATGGACTTCACCGTGCCGTCGTAATGCTTGCCGACCTCGATGTTGTTCCACACCTCGGCCTGCGCCGCCTGGCGCGCTTCGCTCAGCACGCTGCGGATGGAGCCGACGACGCGGCGGCGGGCACGGTTGACCTCCGTCACGCGCAGCTTGACGCTCTGCTTGACCATCGCGCTGAGGTCGGCGTCGCGGGGCTGGCCGCTCTGGGACGCGGGCACGAACACGCGCACGCCCTTGACGGAAACGACGATGCCGCCCTTGTTCACCTCGGAAACGGTGCCCTCAAGCACGGTCTTGTCCTCGACCGCCTTTTCGATGTCTTCCCAAACCTTGACCGCGTCCAGACGCTTCTTCGAGAGCGTCGCATAGCCCTCGACGTCGTTGACGCGGACGATGTAGGTCTCGATCTCGTCGCCGACGTGAACGATATCCTCGACCTTGGCGTCGGGATCGGCGCTCAGCTCGGAAATGGGGATATAGCCCGCCTGCTTGCAGCCGAGATCGACCTGGATTTCCGTCGCGCCGATCGACGTGACGACGCCGGTGACCTTATCGCCCGTGTTCAGTGTCTTAAAGGATTTTTCGAGCATTTCCTCGAAGGACTCGCCTTCGGCCGCCTTGGTTTCGTTCTTGACTTCTTCCGACATGGTTGCATATACCTCCTTAATGATGCTCGCAGGCGTTGAGGCGCCGGCGGTAAGTCCCGCAGTAATGCAACCAAAAAAGACGTCCGGCGAGAGCTCGTCCGCCGATTCGATCTGAACGACCCGGGGACAAGCCTCTTTGCAAATCTCTGTCAAATGTCTCGTGTTAGCGCTTTTGCGGTCTCCGACTACCACCATAATGTCCGCTTCCGCGGCGATCGACGCCGCTTCTGCCTGACGTTTCTGCGTAGCGTTGCATATTGTATCACAAACTTTTAGATTTGTACACTCTTTTTTTAGAAAATTTAAGCACTTTTCCCAAACCGAGCGGATGCAGGTCGTCTGCGCCACGACCAAAACGGGCTTTTGCGCGTCGAGCGCGCCGCTGCGGAGGCTGTCCGCAAGCGACTCCGGCGAATCCCCGACCACGGCGCCTCGGCTGTGTCCGGCGATCGCGATGACCTCCGGATGCTGCGCTTCCCCGATGACGACGGCCTGCCGCCCCTCGCGCTCCGCGTCGGCGACGAGACGCTGCGTGCGCCGCACGTTGGGACAGGTCGCGTCCACAATCACCGCGCCGCGCGCCTCGAGTTCCTCCAGCGTTTCCGGACGCTCCCCGTGCGAGCGGATCAGCACCGCCTCCCCGGCGGCCGCCTCCCCGGGCGCGGCGATCCGGCGCATACCGAGCGCCTCCAGAGCGCGGATCACGTTGTCGTTGTGGATCAGGCTGCCCAGCATGGCGCCGCCGCTGCGGCGCGCCGTCTGCTCCGCCAGCTCCACCGCGCGCTCCACGCCGTAGCAAAAGCCGGCGGTTTCGGCGACGAGGATCCTCATGCCTTCTTCTCCCATTCCCTGCCCAATTCGTAGGCGCGGCGCACGATCTCGTCGGCATATTCCTGAAATTCCTCCGCCGTACCGTGCCGCGTCGCGGTCTTCGGCGCGTAGGGCGCGCCGAAGACGATGTGCGTGAGATGGAACAGCTTATGGCTTTTGCCGGCATAGACCGGCAAAAGCGGCGCGCCGGTGCGCAGCGCGATCATCGCCACGCCGCCCTTGGGCCGGACGTCGCCCTCGTGCTTGACGCGCGTACCCTCCGGGAATACGAGAAGATTCTGCCCGTCGCGAACGGACTTGATGGAGGCTTTTACCGCGCCCAGATCGCTGCCGCCGCGCTCGACGGGAAAGCCGCCCAGCTTCGTGAGGAACCAGCCGAGCAGCGGAATGCCGAACAGCTCCTTTTTCCCCATGATGCGTACCGGCACGCGCCGCGGCAGCGCAAGACAGACCAAAAACGGGTCGATGGCGTGGGAATGATTGGCACACAGCACGACGGCGCGATCCGTCGGCACGTTTTCCACTCCGTGCGCCTTGAACGGGAACAGCAGCCACAGGATCGGGTAAAGGATCACATGCATTACTCTGTAAAACCGCGTCATAGTCCGGCCTTCTCCCGTATCGTGTCCAGAATCAGCGCCTTGCTCTGCTCGAAATCAAGCGCCGAGGTGTCGACCAGCACCGCGTCCTCCGCCTGCCGCAGCGGAGCGATCTCACGGTGCGTATCGTTGTAGTCCCGCTCCTTCAGCTCGGCGAGCACCTCCTCGAAGGGCTTGGGCGTCCCCCGCTGCTCCAGCTCCAGAAAGCGCCGCTTCGCGCGCACCTCCGGGGCGGCGGTGAGGAAAATCTTCACCTCCGCGTCCGGCAGGACGACGGTGCCGATGTCCCGCCCGTCCATGATGACGCTCTGCTCGCGCGCGAGCTTTCGCTGCATTTCCAGCAGGAACGCGCGCACCTCCGGCAGCGCGGAAACGGCGGAGGCGTACATGGAGATCTCGGGCAGGCGGATCTCGTCGCTCACGTCCTCCCCGTTCAGATACATACGCTGCTGTCCGTCCGCGCCGTGCGCCATGCCGACGTCGACGCCGGGCAGCAGCGCCGTCACCGCCGCAGCGTCGCGCGGCTCGACGCCGGCGCGGCGCGCCGCGAGTCCGATCACGCGATAGATCGCGCCGGTATCGACGTAAGTAATGCGCAGCGCCTGCGCGGCGGCCTTCGCCAGCGTGCTCTTGCCCGCGCCGGACGGCCCGTCCAGCGCGACGGCGTAACGCTTCTCTTCCATACCTTTGTCCTCCTCCGCCGCGGCAGCCTCGCCCGCGGCCTTGCCCGTCGCCCATGCGATCTGCAAATTGAACCCGCCCGTATAGGCGTCCACGTCGATCACCTCGCCCGCGAAAAACAGCCCGTCAGCCAGCTTTGACGCCATCGTGCCGGGCTCGATCTCGCGCACCGAAACGCCGCCGGAGGTGACGATCGCCTCCTCCACGCCGCGCGCTCCCGTGACGGGAACCTCGAACGACTTGAGCGTTTGCAGCAGCCGGCGGCGCTGTTCCTTCGTGACCGCGTTTGCCCGGCTCTCCGTGTCGATTCCCGCGCGGCGCGCCACGACGGGAATCATGCTGCGCGGCACGAGTCCGCCGAGCACGTTGCCGAGCGTCTGGTTGCTGCGCTCGGAAAAGTCCCGCAGCAGCCGCGCGTCCAGCTTCTTTTCGTCCAGCGCCGGCTTGAGGTCGATCACGAGGCGCCAGCGCTCCCCCGAAAAATCGTGCATATGCGCGCTCGCGGAGAGCACCAGCGGGCCGCTGACGCCGAAGTGGGTGAACAGCAGCTCGCCGAGCTCCGAAAAAATCACTTTTCCCTTGCCGTTTCGGACCGTCAGCGTCACGTTGCGAAGCGACAGCCCCTGCATTGCCGCGCAGTCGGGATCGTCGCTCACGAGCGGCACCAGAGAGCCGCACGGCGGCCGGATCGTATGCCCCGCCTGCCTTGCAAGGCGGTACCCGTCGCCGGTGCTGCCCGTCGCCGGATAGGAAACGCCGCCGGTGGCGACGATCACCGCGTCCGCGTCGTAGGAGCCTGCCTCGCCTTTTGCGCCCGCGACGCGTCCGTCCCGGAAAACGAGCGCGCAGGCGCGGTCCCGCACCAGCCGGACGCGCAGGCGTTTGAGCTCCCGCTCCAGCGCGGCACTGACGTCGAACGCGCGATCCGACACCGGGTAGACCCGCCTGCCGCGCTCGACCTTCAGCGGCACGCCCAGCGAGGTAAAGAAGGACATTGTATCTCGTCCGTCCCAAGAAGAAAATACACTGTAAAGGAATTTTCCATTACGCAGAACGTGCGCGATCAGCTCCGCGCAGCCGCTCTCGTTCGTCACATTGCAGCGGCCTTTGCCGGTGATGTTGAGTTTTTTCCCCAACCGCTCGTTCGGCTCCAGCAGGGTGACGGCGGCGCCCGCGCGCGCGGCGGAGATCGCCGCCATCATTCCGGCGGCGCCGCCGCCGATGACCAATACGCTACGCATACGATTTCAGCCGCTTCACTCGTCCTCGGCCTGTCCAAAGATCGAAAACCGCTCCCAAATATGCTCCAGCTCGGTAAAGCTTGCGGAAACGTCGGTCCCCTTCTTGCGCGCGGCGGCAAGGATCAGCGCGTTGAGCATACTCATCGGCGCGGCGAGGGAGTCGACGAAAGAGATCATCTCGTTGTGGACCAGCAGCGCGCTCTCCGACATCCGGGCGACCGGCGACATCTCGCTGTCCGTCAGGCCGAGGATCGTCGCGCCGCGCTCCTTTGCGAACCGGAGCGTCTTGATCGCAAGCTCCGAGTAGCGCGGGAAGCAGATCGCAAAGACCACGTCGCCCGGACCGACGCGGAAGATCTGGTCGAAGGTGCCGGCGGCGCCGCTCTGCACGAACGTGACATTGTCGAAGATCAGCCGGAAATAGAAGTTCAGATATCCCCCCAGGAAGGAGGAGGAGCGGAACCCGACGATATAGATGCGCTTCGCGCCCACCAGCGCGTCGACCGTGCGCTCAAATTCCGACGCGTCCGCTTGGTCGATCGTCATGCGGATGCGCTCCATATCGCGGTGCAAAACGGTCGTCACCAGGTCGGAGCCGCCCAGCACGCCGTCGGATGCCTGAATGCGCTGGATCGATGTCAGCTTGCCGCGGATCATCTCCTGCAATGCGCGCTGCATACTCGGATACCCGTCGTATCCGAGCTGCGTCGCAAAGCGGACGACGGTCGACTCGCTCACCTGCACGGTCTTACCAAGGCGGCTCGCGGTCATGAACGCCGCCTTGTCATAGTTATCAAGAATATACCGCGCGATCAGCTTCTGCCCCTTGGAAAAGCTGATCATGTTCTTTTCGATCGTATGTAGAATATTTTTTGCCATGGCTCATTTCCTCTGTTTCTCAAAGCTTGCAACCTCTTCCGAGGTCAGAAAACGCCATTTGCCCAATGGCAGAGCGCCGAGCGAGAGCGTGTGCTCCGCGATGCGCTGCAGCCGCTTTACATACAGTCCGCACGCCTTGCACATCCGGCGGATCTGGCGGTTTTTCCCCTCGTGGATCGTGATTTCCAGCTCCGCCGTCTCCCGTCCCGTGCGCAGCGTCGTGACGCGGGCGGGACGGATCGGCTCGCCGTCTATCGCGCGGAGAGCCGCAAGACGCTCTCCGGCGTTTTGCACGTCGCCAGCGACGCTCAGGCGGTAGGTTTTTTCGATTTCAAAGCTTGGGTGCAGGATCCGCTGCATCCACGCCCCGTCGTTGGTGAGCAGCAGCAAGCCGTCGGAATCCAGATCCAGCCTGCCGACCGGCACGACGCGCGCGCCGCAGTCCCGCACCAGCTCCGCGACGGCGGGCCTCCCCCGCTCGTCGGAGAGCGTGCAGACATAGCCGCGCGGCTTGTTGAGCATCAGGTAGCACCGCTGCTCCGCGGGCAGGAGCGGCGCGCCGTCGACCAATATCTCGTCGGACGCCGGGTCCGCGCTCTGCCCGAGCGCTGCGGTAGCGCCGTTCACGCTGACGCGTCCCGCCCTGATCCATTCCTCCGCCGTACGGCGGGAGCAAAGCCCCGCCGACGCGATCAGTTTTTGCAGCCGCTGTTCCACCGCACCGCTCCTGTTCTCTTAGCTTTCGCCGCGCAGGGAGAGCGCCGCGCGCAGCCGATCCGAAAGCGCCGGACGCCTGCCGCTCTCCGCCGCATCGACGGTCTCGGCGGCAACGAGCGCGATCCGCCCGACCTCCGCGCCGTCCAGCAGCACAGCGGCTTCGCCGAGCGGCGCGCCCTTTTTGACCGGCGCGTACACGGCGTCCGGCAGATCAAAGCGCAGCGTCAGCGACTCGCCCTCCGCCACGGGATAGGAAAAGCTCTCCGCCGCGGCAAGCCTCACGCCGGGAGCCGCACCGCCGCGGACCGCGCACAGCGCGTATCCGTTCCCGCGCGTGAGCGCCGTTTCGTTCCGATAGGCGGAGAATCCGTATTCATAGAGCGCCGTGTGATCCGCCCAGTCGTTCCCGTCGCGCAGCGTCACCGCGATCAGACGCGTCGCGCCGCGCTCCGCGCAGGTGACGAGCGTGCGCCCCGCCGCGCCCGTGTAGCCGGTCTTGCCGCCGATGCAGCCCGAGAGCGTGCCGAGCAGCTTGTTGTGGTTTGTCATCGTCCGCCCGCCCGCCGCGGCGGTCGTGGTGGAGGCGAGGCGGGCAAACGTGGGCTCCCGCATGGCGCGCGCCATCAGGCGCGCCATATCGAGCGCGCAGGAATAGTGCCCCGCCGCGTCGAGCCCGCTGGGGTTGGCGAACGCGGTGTGCTCCATGCCGAGCGCGTGCGCGGTCTCGTTCATCCACGCGACAAATTGCTCCGTCCCGCCGGCGCAGTGGCCGGCGAGGCATTCCGCCGCGTCGTTGCCGGACGGAAGCATCAGCCCGTACAGCAGCGCCTCCACCGTCAGCGTTTCGCCCTCGGCAAGATACATGGACGAGCCCTCGCGCAGATGCTCGCGCCGGACGGTCGCAAGCTCCGAGGAGCTGCCGTGCTCCAGCGCCACCAGCGCGGTCATGATCTTCGTCGTGCTCGCGATCGGCAGCTCGTCCGTTTCGTTGCGCGCGAGCAGCACGCGCCCGCTGTCCGCGTCCATCAGGACGAAGGCGGAGGCGGACACGTCCGGCGCCGCCGCGCAGCAGGGCGCCGCGCAGCAGGGCGCCGCGCGCAGCGGAAACGCCAAAACAAGGACAAGGGCGAGAATGGTTCTGAGTAGACGGGGCATTTTCGACCTCCTGCTTTTCAGAGTGGTCTTAGTATGCCCGCGCCGCGCCGTCTCAGAACATGCCTTTTTCTTCTTTTTTTCTGGCGGCAAAGCTCTCGACCCGGTCCACGACCTCCGGCACCATGTCGAGGATGCGGTCGATCGCGCCGATGGCGGGCAGCGCCACCGGAACGACGCGGGTCACGCCGTCCTTGATGATCAGGAAGGACACCGGGTCGATCCGAACGCCGGCGCCTCCGCCGCCGCCGAATTTATCGGTCGTCTTGCCGTAATCGCTTCCGCCCGTTCCGAAGCCGAAGCTGATGCGGGAGACGGGAATGACCGTCACGCCGTCGGGCGTCGTGATCGGCTCGCCGATGATGGAATTGGAATCGACCATCTCGCGGATCTTGAGCATCGTCGTTTCCATGAGGTCGCTCAGGGGCGTTTTCTTTTCAAGATTCTCCATGGTTCAGCATCCTTTCTGTGCTATCTTTCGTAACGCTAAGCGATTTGCTCGTTCTTCTCCCGCGGCTCCTCCGCCTCTGGAGCGGGAGCCTTCCGCTCTGCCGCGTCCTTCCGGTGCGCTTTTTTGAACCGCAAGAACCACTTGACGAGCGGCGGAAGCAGCGTAAAAGCGATCGCAAACAGGTCGCATACACGCAGGGAAAAGCCGGCTTTGCCCTGTGCCGTCGTGCGTTCCGCGCCGTAATCCATACGCAGGTGCAGCGAGGGATCCGGGATGTGGAAGCACTCCTCCGCCTTCGGCATGAGCGTAAAGAGCGCGCTGCTTGCCGCGCCGTACGCCATCGCGACCTGCGCCGGGTCGTTCCCGCCGAACACGACCGTCGCCTCCAGCGGGTCGACGCACAGCCGCAGGCAGGCGCGCCGCGCCGTTGCGCCGAGCGCGGAAAGCGCCGTTTCGATCAGGTCGAAAAGCTCCGGAAGCGTCGGCTTTGGGAGCTTGTGCTGCTTTTTCTTTTTTTCTGCGTCGGGACGCGCCTCCTTCGGCTTTTTCTCCGGCTTTTTCCTTCCTTTTTTCTCTTTTTTCGGCAGGATCGTCAATCGGAAGGGACCGGCGCGCAGACGGACGCGCAGCTCGTCCCCAAATGAGACGAGCGCGCCGACGCGCAGAAAACCCAACAGCAGGAAAACCAGCAGCAGGACGCCGAGTATCTTGAGCGCCGTCAAGCGACCACCCCCTCAGTCCGTGGGCGTGGAGGAGCCGGACGCCCCCGGCGCCTCATCGTCCGGCGAAAAGAGCAGATTGCCGTCGTCGCCGATGCGCATTTGCCCCTCCTGCTCGATACCGGGCATTTCAGGCAGATCCTCCAGCGAGCGCAGATGGAACACGCGCAAAAACTCCTGCGTCGTGCAGTATTGGCGGGGACGGCCGGGCACCTGCAGCCTGCCGCATTCGCGGATCAGTCCGCGCTCCAGCAAAAGGCCCATCGTGTACGAGCTGTCCACCCCCCGCACCTGATCGACGTAGGCGCGCGTGACCGGCTTGTCCGAATAGGCGATGATGGTCAGCACCTCAAGGGCTGGCTGGCTCAGCTTCGCGCTTTTGCGGATCTCCAGCGCCTTGCGGATCGCGTCGGCGTAGTCCGGCGCCGAGCAGAGCTGATAATTGTCCTCCATGCGGATCAGGCGCATCCCGCGGCGCTCATAGGCGTAGTAGTCCTCCAGCTTTTGCAGCAGCGTTTCCGCCGTGTCCCGGTCCAGATCCAGCGCGAGGCAGATGCGCTCAATATTGATCGGCTCGCCGGAGGCGAACAATATCCCCTCGATCGCCGATTCCAGCTCGTGAATGTCCAATGCCATAGCGTTCCCCCGTTGCTCGTCTCTTGCCAAAGCGGGCGCGCCCGCGCCGCGGCTCGTCTCATAACGCCAGCGTTTCCGGCGCGTCCTTCTCGTAATCCACCGTGCAGTCGGTATCCGAGCCGGCAAGCCGGATCACACGCGCGCGGCAAAGCTCCAAAACGGCGATAAAGGTCGCGACGACCTCGCTGCGCGAGCGGCTGCCGCGGAACAGGAGCAGAAAACGCGTGATGCCGAAGCTTTTGAGCCGGTCGATGATCTCGTGCGCCTTCGTCGCCACGGAGTACGGCTCGCGGCGGACGATCTCGCTGAACGCCGCGCGGTCGGGCGGCGCCATCCGCTCCGAGCGGTCCGAGATGGACTCCATCGCGGCGATCAGGTCCTCGATCTCGTGGTCGTAGTCGTACACCGTTCCGTGTTCCGCCGGCTCCGGCGGGCGCGTCATGGTGTTGCGCCCGAATTCCGCCATTGCTCCCATCGTATCGGTCAGCAGCTTGACGCGGAGATAGGTGTCCCGCTGCTGCCGCTCCTGCAGGGAACGGATCAGCGCGTCCACCTCGCTCTGCGCCTCCTCGTCCTCCTCCAGCGAGAGCAGCATCCGCGTTTTAATGTACATCAGATGCGCCGCCATGGTGATGAAATCGCTGGCAACCTCAAGATCGAGCCGCTTGCGCTGCTCCAGATAGGCGAGATACTGGTCGAGGATCAGCGCGATTGGAATGTTCTGGATCTCGATTTTATTCTTGGACAGCAGGAACAGGATCAGATCGAGCGGCCCTTCAAAATCCTGAAGCGCCTCCTCGTTTCGCTCCTGTACAACGCCCTCCAGCTTAAAAATAGGGTTGTCCATACTCGTTCCCCTGTCAGAAAATCAGCTCCGCCATCGCCGTGAACACAGCGGATACGGCCCTGCCGAGAAAGCCGTCCAACGCGCCGAAGAAGAGCAGCGCGTAGAGCAGGAAAAATCCGTAGCGCTCGACGCGCATCAGCCGCTCGTACGCCGCGTCA
Organism: Oscillospiraceae bacterium; assembly: GCA_902779695.1. Taxonomy (GTDB): domain Bacteria; phylum Bacillota; class Clostridia; order Oscillospirales; family Oscillospiraceae; genus Hominicoprocola. Next base: position 9,976 of record CACZCL010000023.1, read on the forward strand.
GGCAGCAGCGCGAAGAGCACCTTGGAGCCGTCGAGCGGGGAGATCGGCAGCAGATTGAAAACGCCCAGTCCCACGTTCATGCGCGCAAGCAGCAGCAAAAAGACGTAGACCCATTCCCATGCCGCCGCGTCCGGCGCATGGTACAGCACGGCGCGCACGCCCAGCAGCGCGAGAAACGCAAACGCAAGATTCGACGCGGGGCCTGCCAGCGCGGTCAGCGCCATGCCGCGCTTCGGATTTTTGAAGTACCGCATGTCCACCGGCACCGGCTTTGCCCAGCCGAAGCCGAGCAGCAGCATCGCCGCAAGCCCCATCCAGTCGACATGGTGCAGCGGATTGAGGCTCAGCCGGCGCTCCGATTTCGCCGTCGGGTCGCCCAGCGCCAGCGCGGCAAGCCCGTGGCAGGTCTCATGCACCGTCAGGCACAGCAGCACCGCGACGAGCCGCAGCGCCGCGCGAAGCATCGCGGCGGTGTCCAATGATGAAAAATAGTCCCGAAAGGCGTCCACGCAGCTTCTCCCGTGCAATGATGCAAAAATCGCACCGTCGCCCATGATATTTTAGCTAAAGTATTATACCAGTTTCCCGCCTCTTTTACAAGCGGGTTTTGCAATTTCCCCTGCATTTTCGTGCAAGGCTGACACAAAAAGCCCGCGGCAGAACTGCCGCGGGCTTTCGCCGTGCGTTTTGTCTTACTTCTTTCCGGTCAGGCTCGCGATCTCCGCCGCGAAGTCCTCCTGCTTCTTCTCGATGCCCTCGCCCTTTTCAAAGCGGACGGCGTCGACCAGCGTCACCTTGCCGCCGAGCGTCTTGGCGGCCTTTTCCATATACTGCTCGACCGTCACGTCGCCGTCCTTGACGAACGCCTGCTGGAGAAGGCAGTTTTCGGCATAGAACTTGTTGAGCTTGCCCTTGACAATGTTCTCCTTGACCTGCTGGGGCTTGGCCGCCATCTTCGGGTCGTTGTCCATCTGGGCGAGCATGATCTTCTTCTCCTCCTCGATCACGGCGTCCGTGACCTGGGACTTGTCCCAGAAGCGCGGATTGAGCGCCGCGATCTGCATGGCGACGTCCTTGCCGATCTCGGTGGCGTCGATCCCGCCCTCGACCTTGAGGTTGACGAGCACGCCGATCTTGCCGCCGGCGTGGATATAGGGAACGGAGGTGTTCTCCGCGAAGCGCGCGAAGCGGCGGACCTTGATGTTCTCGCCGATGACGAGGACCATTTCGTTCTGCTGCTCCTGCACGGTGCGCTCGCCGCCGTTGAACTTGAGCGCGAACAGCGCGTCGAGGTCGGCGGGGTTCTCCTTCGCGACCGTCGCCGCGACACCCTTGACGAAGTCCTGAAACTTTTCGTTCTTGCCGACGAAGTCGGTCTCGGCGTTGACCTCGACCGCGACGCCCACGCCGTCGATCACGGCGGCGTACGCCATGCCCTCGGCAGCGATGCGGCCCGCCTTCTTCGCGGAAGCCGCCATGCCCTTTTCGCGCAGCCACTCGACGGCCTTGTCCATGTCGCCGTTCGACTCGGTAAGCGCCTTCTTGCAGTCCATCATGCCGACGCCGGTCATCTCACGCAGCGCCTTTACGTCCTGAGCGGTAAATGCCATGTTCATATCCTCCCTGTTATTATCTGAATCGTGAAAACGGAGCGAGGCTCAGCCCCGCCCCGTAAAGATCTCCGTTTACGCCTCGGACTCGGCTTCGCCCTCGGCCTTCTCGGCAAGGGCGTCCTCCATGACCTCGCCCTGCTTGCCCTCGATCATGGCGTTCGCCATGACGGAGGCGATCAGCTTGATGGCGCGGATGGCGTCGTCGTTGCCGGGAATCGGGTAGTCGATCTCGTCGGGATCGCAGTTGGTGTCCGCGATGGCGACGACGGGGATGCCGAGCTTGTGCGCCTCGGCAATGGCGTTGCGCTCCTTGCGGGTGTCGACGATGAACAGCGCGCCGGGAAGGCGGTTCATCTCCTTCACGCCGCCGAGATACTTCTCAAGCTTCTCGATCTCGCCGAGATGCTTCATGACTTCCTTCTTGGGCAGCATATCGAACGTGCCGTTCTCCTGCATCTGCTTGAGCTGGTTGAGGCGGTCGATGCGGCTGCGCATGGTCTTGAAGTTGGTCATCATGCCGCCGAGCCAGCGCGCGTTGACATAGTACATATTGCAGCGCAGAGCCTCGTCGCGGATCGCCTCCTGCGCCTGCTTCTTGGTGCCGACGAACAGAAGGGTCTTGCCCTCCTCGGAGATGCCGCGCACGAAGTTGTAGGCTTCTTCGAGCTTCTTGACCGTCTTTTGCAGGTCGATGATATAAATGCCGTTGCGCTCAGTGTAGATATAGGGCGCCATTTTGGGGTTCCAGCGGCGGGTCTGATGTCCGAAGTGGACGCCTGCTTCCAGCAGGGCTTTCATGGATACGACGTTTGCCATGGTTTGTTGTTTCTCCTTTTGTTTTTGTTGTTGCCTCCGGCGCCCTCCACCCCTCCGCCGACCCTTGCGGGCACAGGCGAAAAGTCCGGCTCCGTGCGGAATGCCCTGATAATTTACCATACTGTTTTGGGAAATGCAAGAGCTTTTTGCCGTATTTCCGCTAAAATTTTCTCTTTCTGCCCCGCGGCGGTTCTCCCTCCCGCCGCGGGAAGGAGTGCTCGATGAGGATCACGTCGTCCCCGATGCGCTTGATGCAGCGCCACGGTATGTAGTATTCCTCTCCCCTGCCGAACAACCCGAAGAATTTGAGCGGCCCCGGCACGATGAGCGCGGTGACCTCGCCCTCCGGAATGCGCAGGTCGAGGTCGCCGACGTAGCCGAGGCGGCAGCCGTCGTTGATGTTGATGACCTCCTTGCAGCGGAGCTCGGTAAAGCGCTGGTCCATGCTGTCACCTGCCTTCCCTTCAGCTTATGCGGAAAACGGGAAGTCCGATGCCAAAGGAAAGCGGAACGGCACGAGTGCCGTCCCGCCGACGCCTTCTATTCGCTCACCGCGCAAGGGCGTGTTCCGCCGCCTCCGCGTCCTCCACGCCGTAAAACACCATGCCGTCGATAAAGGGCGCTTGTCCCGGTTCTCTGTTCACCTCTGGGTACAGCCCGAGGTATCGGAGCTCCTTGTCCGGCTCATGGCGCAGAGCGCTGCCGAGCACGACGGATTTTGCGCCGTCCCGTCCCTCGCACAGGCGGTATTCGTCGATCGCGGCGCGTTCCATGGAAGCCGCGCGGCTGCCCGAGGCGACGATAGCGCGTTCGTTCGTGATGTAATAGCGCCGGCGCAGAAGCCGGGCGCGCTCCAGAAACGGGATGACGAGCATCGCCGCCATGGTCAGGCAGAGCGTGACGATGGGCACGGCGCTGAGGTATCGCGTGTCCGTGACGTACAGGGCAAGGATCGCGGCGATCATCCCCGCGCCGATGAGCCACTGCCTGAGAATCGCGCGCCCCGCCGGACCGGACAGCACGCCGAACGGCTCCGTTTTCCCCTCCCAAAGCACGCGCTCGCCGCTGCGCAGCGCTACCGTTTTCGGAACATCCATTGATCATCTTCTCCTTTTCTCCTGGCTGATTTGGATCTCTCCGCCTCTGATTATCGCATGGAAGACCGTTCAGCCGCCGCCAAAAGGAGAAGCTGTTTCGATAAGGCGGCACAAAGAATCGCGCCGCCTTTATACCGATTTTATAAAGCCCATAAAGGTATTGCCAAGGCGGTTCGGCGCTACACCGGCCTGTCAAGATAGCTCTCGCGCATGTACATGCCGATGGGAAACACGTCGAAGCCGCGTCCCGCCACCTGCGGCGCAAGGGACTCCATACAGCAGGCGCACAGAGCTGGGATGCCTGTCCGATCGGCGAGGCGCCGCGTGAATTCCCAGCCGTACAGCACCTCGTCCGGCGTCGTCTGGCGGATCAGGTGTCCGTTCGCGACCAGCCCCGTCACGCGAAGCCCCGTCGCGCCTTCGATACCGCGGATATGCTCCTCCGCTTTTTCGACCGTGTCGCTGCCTGGGCGGTAGGGGTTGACGACGCACAGCAGCCGGTGTTCCCCGCGGAAATATTTGCCGAACTGGTTGAGGATCATCGCGCCGGTCGCGTCGCCGCCGGTGTCCAGCAGGACGCGGCAGCCCTCGTCCTCCAGCGGCGCGCGGATCGCGCCGGAGATGGTTTGCAGCTCCGAGCCGTTGCGCCCATTGAAGGGGTCGGAATACACCCGCACGCCCGCCGCCTCCAGCGCGTCCTGCCGCTCGCGGGAGCGGAAAAAGGGGTTTTCGATGTCGAGATCGGCGAGGGCAAGCCGCTCCCGCGCTTTGCCGCCGCTCGCCTCCTCCGCCGCCAGGCGCGAGAGCGCAAAGGCGAGCGAAACGCACACCTCCGTCTTCCCGCTGCCGAAATGCCCCGTGACGGCGATGATGCGCGGGCCGTTTTTCATCTGTTCCAGAAAGGTTTCCATCGTATGCCTCCGCCTGCTTCGTTGCGCTCATTCTATTTTTTCCCGTCCCGCGCGTCAACCTCCGTTCCCCGCTTTGACGCCGATTTGCACATTTTCCCCTATATCCGCCGAAAAGTGGGCGGCGTTTTTGTGTAAACGACACTATTGACGAAATCCCGCGCGAAAGCGTAAAATTATCGTACAATCAAAAAGGCTGTGACGAAGACGGTCGGGATCGTTTTGGCGACAGAGAGCCGGCGGCTGCTGAGAGCCGGAGCAAAGCGTTTCCCAACAGACCCATCACTTCCGAGCCGGGGTGCCGAGCGAACGCCTGCGGGCGGGTCGGGTAAGCTTCCCCCGTGAAGGCTGCGTAAAGGCCAAGGGCTTGTTGGAGCCCGTTGAGCGGCGCGAGAGCGCAATTTGAGTGGTACCGCGGGTGTATGTTACGCTCGTCTCAAAGAACCTTTGAGACGAGCGTTTTTCATTTTTTCAGGGAGGTCATCAATATGGTAAACACGGCAACCGGCGCCCTTTTGGAGGTGGCGGAGCGCATCCGGGAGCTGCGCATCCTGAGCGGCTATACCGAGCAGGAGATGGCGCAATACACCGGCGTGGACACGGCGGACTATCTCGCCTACGAGCAGGGCGAATCCGACCTTCCGTTCACGTTCATCCACAAGTGTGCGCTGACCTTCGGCGTCGAGATCATGGAGCTGCTTGAGGGCGACGCGCCGAGGCTGTCCGGCTACGCCGTGACGCGCCGCGGTGCCGGCCCCGTCACCGCGCAGGAGCCGGGCATCGAGATCCGCAGCATCGCGCCGCTGTTCAAAAACCGCAAGGCGGAGCCGTACTGGTGCCGCTACAGCTACTCCGAAGAGGAGCAGCGCCGCCCGATCCAGCAGGTCAGGCATGAGGGGCAGGAATTCGACCTGATCCTCGAAGGGCGGATGAAGATCAAGATCGGCGAGCACACCGAGACCCTCGGCCCCGGCGACAGCATCTTCTACAATTCCTCCACCCCGCACGGCATCATCGCCGTGGACGGCGCGGACTGCGTGTTCCTCGCGGTCATTCTCGCGGAGGACGAGGTGCAGTGGGAGCACGGGCATATCGTGCAGACCGGTGAGGGGCAGGAGAAAAAGGCGGTTTCGCTGCTCAAGCCCGCGCCGGCGTATATGGCGGATTTCGTCACGGCCACCGAGGACGAGACCGGCTATCCCCTCTCCGTCGAGTTCCACAACACCGAGCGGTTCAACTTCGCCTTCGACGTGGTCGACGCGATCGCCGAAAAGGAGCCGAACCGGCTTGCGATGGTGCATCTCGACCGGGAGAAGCACGAGCGCCGCTTCACGTTCGAGCAGATGCGCAAGATGAGCAACCGCGCGGCGAACTACTTCCGCGCCCTCGGCATCCGGCGCGGCGACCGCGTGATGCTGGTCATGCGCCGCAACTGGGAATTCTGGCCCGTCATCGTGGGGCTGCACAAGCTGGGCGCGGTCGCGATCCCCGCGACGGATCAGCTCGTTGAGAAGGTCTCTGAGTACCGTTTCCAGACCGCCGGCGTCTCCGCGGTCGTCTGCGCCGCCCACGGCGGCAGCGCGGCGGAGGCGGAAAAGGCGATGGTCCGCTGTCCGACGGTCAGGCTGCGGGTCATCAGCGGCGGCACGCGCGAGGGCTGGCACAGCTTTGACGACGAGTACGATATGTACTCCAGCCGTTTCCACCGCTCCGAGGAGAGCATCTGCGGCGACGACACCATGCTCATGCTGTTCTCCTCCGGCACGTCCGGCTATCCCAAGGCGGTCGAGCACAGCTGCAAGTACCCGCTGGGCCACTACGTCACGGCGCGCTACTGGCACTGCGTCGACCCGGACGGCATCCACCTCACCATTTCCGACACCGGCTGGGGCAAGGCGCTCTGGGGCAAGCTCTACGGCCAGTGGATGAACGGCAGCGCCACCTTTGTCTACGACTTTGACCGCTTCTCCGCGGAGGATATCCTGCCGCTGTTTGCCAAGTACCAGATCACGACCTTCTGCGCGCCGCCGACGATGTACCGCTTCTTCATCAAGGAAGACCTCAGCCGCTACGACCTCTCCTCCATCCGGCACGCCACCATCGCCGGCGAGGCGATGAACCCCGAGGTCTACGAGCAGTTCAAGAAGATCACGGGCCTTTCGATCATGGAGGGCTTCGGACAGACCGAGACCACGCTCGTGATCGGCAACTTCGTCGGCTCGACGCCCAAGCCCGGCTCGATGGGCAAACCCAACCCGATGTACTCCGTCGAGCTGATGGGCGCGGACGGCAAGCCCGTCGGCACCGGCGATACCGGCGAGATTGTGATCTATACCGGCGCGGGCGATCCGTGCGGGCTGTTCAAGGGCTACTATGAGGCGCCCGAGACGACGGCGGAGCATTGGCACGACGACTGGTATCACACCGGCGACCTTGCGTGGCAGGACGAGGACGGCTATTTCTGGTACGTCGGCCGCGCGGACGACGTGATCAAGTCCTCCGGCTACCGCATCGGGCCGTTCGAGATCGAAAGCGTCATCATGGAGCTCCCCTACGTCCTTGAATGCGGCGTCTGCGCCGCGCCGGACGAGATCCGCGGTCAGGTCGTCAAGGCGTGCATCATGCTCACCAAGGGCACCGAAGGGACCGACGCGCTCAAAAAGGAGATCCAGGATTACGTCAAGAAGCGCACCGCGCCGTACAAGTATCCGCGCATCGTCGAGTTCCGCGACGAGCTGCCCAAGACCATCAGCGGCAAAATCATCAGGAACAAATTGTGATCCGATAAAATTTATGATAGGAGGCAACCCATGAACAGACGATTCCGGCTCTCGTTCAACGCCGACAAATGCAAGGGCTGCGAGATATGCGTCAGCGTATGTCCCAAGCACATCCTTGCCATGGACGCGGCGGTGAACGCCAAGGGCTACCACCCCGCCTGCATCACGGACGAGACGCAGTGCATCGGCTGCACCAGCTGCGCGCTGATGTGTCCCGACTGCTGCATCACCATCTACGAGCTGGAGGAGGGCGAGACATGAGCAAGATCCTGATGAAGGGCAACGAAGCCTTCGGCGAGGCCGCCATCCGCGCGGGCGTCAAGTGCTATTTCGGCTACCCGATCACCCCGCAGAACGAGGTCCCCGAGTACATGAGCCACGAGCTTCCCAAGGCAGGCGGCGCGTTTTTGCAGGCGGAAAGCGAGCTTGCGGCGATCAACATGGCGTTCGGCGCCGCCGCCAGCGGCGGGCGCGTGTTCATTTCCACCAGCTCGCCCGGCCTTGCGCTGATGCAGGAGGGACTGGGCTTCATCTGCTCCACCGAGGTGCCGCTCGTCGCGCTGAACGTATCCCGCGGCGGCCCCGGCGTCGGCGGCATCCAGCCCGGGCAGGCGGACTATCTGCAGGTCACACGCGGCGGCTACAACGGCGACGCCAAGATCCCCGTGTTCGCGCCGGCGACCATTCAGGAGTGCGTCGATCTGATCTACGAGTGCTTCGACATCGCCGAGAAGTACCGCAACCCCGTCATGATTCTCGCCGACGCGATGCTCGGCCAGATGATGGAGCCCGTCGAGCTGCCGCCCAAGAAGGAGATCACCCCCGTCGCGGACATTCCGAAGGAAAAGCCCTGGGCGATCACCGGGACGGGCCAGCACGAAGGCCGCAACGTCATCTATTCGCTGCGGATGCAGCCGGACGTGCTGGAAAAGCACGTGGAGAAGATGTTTGAAAAGTACGCGCGGGCGGAGCGCGAGCTGGTGCGCTACAACACAGTCGGACTGGAGGACGCCGAGATCGTGTTCGTCGCGTTCGGCACGATGTCCCGCCTCTGCGCGGAGACGATGGAGCTGCTCGCGCAGCGCGGCGTCAAGGCGGGGCTGATCCGGCCCATCAGCCTCTGGCCCTTCCCCGACAAGGCGTTCGACGAGATCGGGCCGAAGGCGAAGCTCGTCATTTCCACCGAGCTTTCGATGGGCCAGATGCTCTACGACGTCAAGGTCGCGGCACAGAACCGCTGGCCCGTAAAGCTGATTCACCGCACCGGCGGCATCGTGCCCTCGTCCATTGAGATCGCGGACCGCGCCGAACAGCTCTTAAAGGAGGTAACCGCGCAGTGAAAACCGTATTCAAGCCCACCGCGGGCATGCTGCCCGTCGACACCAGCTACTGCCCCGGCTGCTCCCACGGCGTTGCGCACCGCCTCATCATGGAGTGTCTGGAGGAGCGCGGCGACCTCGG
>CACZCL010000024.1 GCA_902779695.1 Oscillospiraceae bacterium
GACGCCCTGGGCGTCAAGCGTGCCGCGGATGATGTGGTAGCGCACGCCGGGGAGGTCCTTGACACGCCCGCCGCGGATCATCACCACGGAGTGCTCCTGCAGGGAGTGGCCGACGCCGGGGCTATAGGCGGTCACCTCGTAGCCGTTGGTAAGACGCACGCGGGCGATCTTACGAAGGGCGGAGTTCGGCTTCTTGGGCGTCGCGGTACGGACCGCGGTGCAGACGCCGCGCTTCTGCGGGGAGCTGAGGTCGGTCTGGCGGTTCTTGAGGGTGTTCAGGCCGTACTGCAGCGCCGGAGCGGTGGACTTGTAGCTGCCCTTTTCCCTGCCCTTGCGCACCAGCTGGTTAAAAGTAGGCATTCCTGATCTCCTTTCTTATTGTTTTTGCGCGGACACACCACGCAGAGCGGGATTATACCACGAAAAAGGCGGGAAGTCAAGCTAAATTCAGAGAAAAAGCCCGCTTTTCATTCCGCGCGGCTTGTGCTATACTATATCCGTATTATTATGCGGATCGCGTTTTCGGCGCGGGCCGCGCGGGGGAGGCGAGCGGCGTGAGAAGGAGCGGGGGCGTCCGGCGGACGGGCGCGCTGCTGTGCGCGCTGCTGTGCGCCGCGCTGCTGACCGGCTGTATGCCGGGCGCCTTCGACGAGTCGCTCTATCGCCTGCCGAAGCTGCCGGCGGAGTACGAGTCGCTGGAAAAGCTGATCGACGAGCTGACCGCCTCCGGCGCGGAGTATGCCGCGCCCACCTCGGGCGGCAATCTGCAGAGCGTGCAGATGGTCGACCTGAACGGGGACGGCGCGGAGGAGGCGGTCGCCTTCTTCCGCCGCGCGGGCGACGAAAAGCCGATGAAGATCTACGTGTTTCGCGCCGTGGGCGACAGCTACGAAAGAGACTGCCTGATCGAGGGCACGTCCAGCTCGATCTACAGCATCAGCTACACCGATCTCAACGGCGACGGCTGGCGGGAGCTTCTGGTGGGCATCCGCGGCGATCTGGACGTGCAGAACCTATCGGTCTGGTCCGTCGCCTCGGCGCAGCCGCGCCAGCTGCTGCTCACGGGCTATTCCCGCTATGCCGCGCGCGACATGGACGGCGACGGGCGGCAGGAGCTGGTCGTGCTGCGAAGCGACGAGGAAAACCGCGTGGTCGCCGATCACTACGCGTGGGACGGGGCGGAGCTGGCGCTCGGCGCTTCCCTGCGGCTGTCCGGCACGCTCTCGGAGCTGGGGCGGCTGTCGGCGGGGACCCTGTCCGGCGGTGAAAACGCGCTGTTCGTCACGTCCGTGACCGAGGAGGGAACGGCGATCACGGACGTGCTCACGCTGGACGGCGGCGCCCTGCGCAACGTCACGGGCGGCGCGGCGGGCGAGATGTTCCGCTTCCTCGACCTCTATCCCGCCGACGTCAACGGCGACGGCGTGACCGAGGTGCCGGAGCCGCTGCCCTTTGCGCAGCTCGACCCCGAGGGCACGGTCTATTACCGCATCCGCTGGCGGCAGTACGACGCCGCCGGCAGTTCCGCCGTCGTGCGCGAGACCTATCAGGACACGCAGGGCGGCTGGAGCCTGACCCTTCCGGCAGGCTGGGAAGCGGACGTCGCCGTCAGCCGCACGAGCGGCGCGGAGGGAAGCGCGGTGACCTTTTCCCGCATCGGCGGGCAGGAGACAGTGCCGTTTTTAACGGTCTATGCCTTCACGGGCTACAACCGTACGGCGCTTTCGTCGCGCGTCGGGCGCATCGCGCTGTCCAAGCAGGCGGAGGTGACCTACGCGGCGGAGCTTTACGACGGCGGCGCGGGCATGATCGACGAGCAGACGCTGCGGGAGAGCTTCAATCTGATCGTGGCGGAATGGACGACGGGGGAGTACTGAGTAATGAAAAAGGTCTTGGTTCTGGAGGACGAATCCAGTATCCGCAGCTTCATCGTCATCAATCTGGAGCGCGCGGGCTATGAGGTGATCGAGGCGGAAACGGGGGAGGAGGCGCTGGAAAAGCTCGCCGCAAACCCGGATACGCGCGCCGTGCTGCTGGACATCATGCTGCCCGGCATCGACGGGATCGAGGTCTGCCGCCGCATCCGGCTGACCGACCAGCGCATCGGCGTCATCATGCTCTCGGCGCGCTCGCAGGAGATGGACAAGGTCACGGGGCTGATGACCGGCGCGGACGATTATATCACAAAGCCCTTTTCTCCCGCGGAGCTGACGGCGCGCGTGGACGCGCTGCTGCGCCGCACGGGCGACGCGCCCCCCGCTCCGGCGGCGGAGACGGGCGGCGAGCTGTCGCAGCCGCCGTTCCGCCTGAACACGGCGAACCGGACGCTGGAAAAGAACGGCGCGCGCGTGCGCTTGACGCAGGTGGAGTACGCCATTGTGAAGCTCTTCATGGAAAACCGGGGCAAGGCGCTCTCGCGCGAGGAGATCCTCGACACGGTATGGGGGCACGGCTACTTCGGCGAGCCGAAGATCGTGGACGTCAACGTGCGGCGCCTGCGCATCAAGCTGGAGGACGACGCGCAGGAGCCGCAATACATCCTCACGGTGTGGGGCTACGGCTACAAATGGAACGTTGCGTGACGCGCGGCGCGGGAGCGCGACACAGGCGCCGCTTCGCGCGGCGCGGGAAGGAGGCGCGCGATGTCGGTCATTCCCAAGAGCATACGGCGGACCCTGCGCATCCGCGGCTTGCGGCAGCGGTGGCTCGTGAACGCGGTGCTGCCGGTGATCCTTCTCGTTATGCTTGCGGCGGCGGTGTTTACCATCGCCTCAGCCCGATACTATTACAACAGCATGCGCGCGGGGCTGGAAACGCGCGCCCGCATCGCGGCGGACACCTTCACGGGCTACGGCGTCAAGAGCTACAGCGAGTATTACCGCCTCGCCTCCTACTCGGTGGAGACCTTTGAGGAAAAGGACCAGCTTGAGCTGCAATTCATCAACGCGAACGGGCGCGTGCAGGTTTCGTCCTACGGGCTGACCGCGGGCACCTCGCCCGGCACCGCCGACATCGCCTCGGCGATCGGCGGCACGATGGCCTATTTCCAGGGACGTGACCCGCAGACGGGCGAAAACATCCTCTCCGTTTCCTCGCCGCTGTTTTTCAACGCCCGCGTCGTGGGCGTGCTGCGCTATGTGACCAGCCTGCGCGCCGTGGAGCATCAGATCCTGCTGAACTTCATGGTCTCGGCGGCGCTGGCGCTGCTGGTGGTCGTGCTGACCGTGCTTTCCAACGCGATCTTCATCAACAACGTCGTCGAGCCGGTCGCCGTCGTGTCCGACGCGGCGCGCCGCATTTCCGGCGGGAGCTACGGCATCCGCATCGAAAACCGCTACCGTGACGAGCTGGGCGAGCTGGTGGACAACATCAACGATATGTCGCTGAAGATCTCGCAGGCGGAGCAGATCCAGCAGGAGTTCGTCTCCTCCGTGTCGCACGAGCTGCGCACGCCGCTCACCGCCATCAACGGCTGGGCGGAGACGCTGGAGGCGGACCCCGTCGGAAAGCCCGAGCAGACGAGGCGCGGCCTCGCGATCATCGGCAAGGAGTCGCGCCGCCTCACGACGATGGTGGAGGAGCTGCTGGACTTTACGAAGATCCAGGACGGGCGCTTCACGCTGCGCATCGACACGGTCGATCTTGCCTCCGAGCTGGAGGATACGATCTACACCTACCGCGAGCTGTTTCGTCAGGAGGGCATCGAGGTGTCCTATACGTCCGGCGACGAGGATATCCCGCCCGTCGCGGCGGACGGCGAGCGCATGAAGCAGGTCTTTTCCAACGTGCTGGACAACGCGAGCAAGCACGGCGGCGCGGGCAAACGCATCGACGTGTCGGCGGAGCGCGCGGGCGGCGACGCCGTCATCCGCGTGCGCGACTACGGCCCGGGCATCCCGCCCGAGGAGCTGCCCTTCGTCAAGCAGAAATTCTACAAGGGCTCGTCCAAGGCGCGCGGCAGCGGCATCGGGCTTGCCGTCTGCGACGAGATCGTCCGGCTGCACGGCGGCACGTTTGACATCGCGAACGCCGATGACGGCGCCGGCGGCGCGGTCGTGACGATCCGCATTCCGATCGCCGTGACGGGCGAAACGGAAAAAGGGAAAAATAACTAGAACAACTGTTGCATTTTAGAAAAAACTGTGCTATGCTGTTTCAGCAGGCGTAAGGAGTCTTGTCAAGATGGCGGAAAATACCAACTGCACCCCCCGGTTCCGGACCAGCATCGGCGGACAGGCGCTGATCGAGGGGATATTGATGCGCGGCCCCGGCAGGCAGGCGATCGTCGTGCGCTCGCCGGACGGGCTTGTGATCCGGGAAGAGGACATCAAGCTCACGCGCGAGAAGTACCCGATCCTCGGCCTGCCGATCCTCCGCGGGGTGGTGACGTTCATGGATTCGATGGTGCGCGGAATCAAGGCGCTGATGTTCTCGGCGGATTACTTTCCGGAGGACGATCTGGCGCAGCCCTCGAAGTTCGATTTGTGGATCGAGAAGCATTTCAGCGGGGAGAAGGCGCAAAAGCTCGTCACCGCGCTTGCGGTCGTTTTGTCGCTGGGGCTGACGATCGGGCTTTTCTTCCTGCTGCCGACGTTTTTGGCGGGCTTTGTCGATCCGTATATCAAAAGCGCGGCGGTGCACAATCTGGTGGAGTCCGCCATCAAGCTGCTGATCTTCTTCGCGTATATGCTGCTCATCTCGCGCCAGAAGGATATCCAGCGCGTGTTCCAGTATCACGGCGCCGAGCACAAGACGATCTTCTGCTATGAGGCGGGGCTGCCGCTGACGGTGGAGAACTGCCGGATCCAGAAGCGTTTCCACCCGCGCTGCGGCACGAGCTTTCTGCTGGTGGTCGTGGTGATCTCGATTTTGATCTCCAGTGTCGTGTTCAGCTTCGTCGAGTGGCGCAACCTGTGGGTGCGCTTCGCGCTGCATCTGCTGCTGCTGATCCCGATCGTCGGCGTCGCCTATGAGTTCAACCGCTACGTCGGCGGACACGATACGCCCGTGACGCGTTTCTTGTCGCGCCCGGGGCTTTGGCTCCAGAATTTCACGACCAACGAGCCGGACGACAGTATGCTGGAGGTCGCCATCAAGGCGATCGAGCTGGTGATTCCCGCGGAAAAAGGCAAGGATGCGTGGTGAGCGATGGCGACGACGTATAACGACCTGTATCTGGACCTTCGCACGCGCTTTCGCCGCGCGGGCGTGTTCGACCCGGACCGCGCGGCGCGGGAGCTGCTGTGCGCCGCCTGCGGCAAAACGCGCGAGGAACTGGTGCGCGACGGGCGGCTCTATATGCCGCCGGAGGCGGAGCGCGCCGCGGACGACCTCGCGCGGCGGCACCTTGCGGGGGAGCCGGTGGCGTATCTGATCGGCGAGTGGGAGTTTTACGGCCTGCCGCTGGACATCTCGCGCGCGGTGCTGATCCCGCGCCCCGACACCGAGGTGCTTGCCGCGCGCGCCATCGAGGCGGCGGAGGGCTTCGCGGAGCCGCGGGTGCTCGACCTCTGCGCGGGCAGCGGCTGCGTCGGGCTTGCGATCGCAAAGCACGTGCCGAACGCGCGCGTGGTGCTGGGCGAGCTGGATGAGGAGGCGCTCAAGATCTGCCGGCAGAACATCCGCCGCAACGCGCTGTCCGCGCGCGTGAGCGCGGTATGCGCCGACGCGCTGGAGAAGCCCTCGCGCCAACTGGGCGAATTTCACGTCATCGCCTGCAACCCGCCGTATATCCCGACGCGGGAGATCGAAACGCTGGATGTCTCCGTGCGCGGCTACGAGCCGCATCTCGCGCTGGACGGCGGGGAGGACGGCCTGGATTTCTTCCGCGCCGTGTGCGAGAAGTGGCGCGGCGCGCTGCACCCCTTCGGCAAGCTGCTCTTCGAGGTCGGCGCCGGGCAGGCGGACGCGGTGCTGCGGCTGATGCGCTCGCACGGCTTCGGGGACGTGCAGATCCGCAAGGATACGGGCGATATTCCCCGCGTGGTATACGGGACGCTGTGGGATGAGATTTGAGTTAACATAACATCAAATCTGTTGACATAACGCAAAAAAGGTTAACATAATATACGGAGGAAACGAACATGGCAGAGAAGAACGCGACCAAGGCGGCGGGGCCGTCGGAGGAAAAGAAGCGCGCCATCGAAACGGCGATGCAGCAGATCGAGCGCACCTACGGCAAGGGCTCCATCATGCGCTACGGCGACGGCAACGCGGCGACGAACGTCGAGGCGATCTCCACCGGTTCGCTGGCGCTTGATCTGGCGCTGGGCGTCGGCGGGCTTCCGCGCGGGCGCATCGTCGAGATCTACGGCCCCGAATCCTCGGGCAAGACGACGCTGGCGCTGCACGTGCTGGCGCAGGCGCAGAAGCAGGGCGGCGAGGTCGCGTTTATCGACGCGGAGCACGCGCTGGACGTGACCTATGCGCGGGCGCTCGGCGTGAACATCGAGGAGATGCTGATCTCCCAGCCGGACACCGGCGAGCAGGCGCTGGAGATCTGCGAGGCGTTGGTGCGTTCCGGCGCGATCGACGTCATCGTGGTCGACTCGGTGGCGGCGCTGGTGCCGCGCGCGGAGATCGAGGGCGAGATGGGCGACAGCTTCGTCGGCCTGCACGCGCGCCTCATGTCGCAGGCGCTGCGCAAGCTCACGGGCGCGATCAACAAGACGAACACCATCGTCATCTTCATCAACCAGCTGCGCGAGAAGGTCGGCGTCATGTACGGGAACCCCGAGGTGACGACCGGCGGGCGCGCGCTGAAGTTCTACGCCTCCGTGCGCATCGACGTGCGGCGCATCGAAACGCTCAAAAACGGCGGAGAGATGATCGGCAACCGCACGCGCGCGAAGGTCGTGAAAAACAAGATGGCGCCCCCGTTCCGCGAGGCGGAGTTCGACATCATGTACGGCGAGGGGATCTCCCTGCTCGGCGAGCTGATCGACCTCGGCGTCAAGCTGGACTTCGTGCAGAAGAGCGGCTCGTGGTACGCGATGGGCGAGACGCGCATCGGGCAGGGGCGTGACGCCGCCAAGCAGTATCTCAGGGACAATCCCGAGATCGCCGACAAGCTGGAGGCGGACATCCGCGCGAATTTCGACAAGCTGATGACCGGGCAGCAGCGCGTCGCCGCAAGGGCGGCGGGCCGCGCCGTGGACGTTTCGGCGGACGATTTCGAGGGATAACCGTCAAAAGCGGCGGGAAAAATGCGGATCGAGAGGATCGAACGATCGAAGCGCAGGCAGGGGCGCATCCTCGTGTATCTGGAGGGGGGAGACCTCCTTCGGATCACCGAGGACGAGCTCCTGCGTTTCGACTTGTATGCGGGGCTGGACATCGGCCCCGAGACTGTGGTAGAATTACAAAAGCGCGCCGCGCGGAGCGAAACGCGCCTGCGCGCGGCGAACATGGTCTCGGCGCGGGCGCTCTCCAAGGCGGAGACGCAAAAGCGCCTGCGCGACGCAGGCGCGGCGGAGGACGACGCGCGCGCCGCCGCCGACTGGCTGGAGGAGATCGGCGCGCTGGACGATCTTGCCTATGCGCGCGCGGTCGTGCGCCACTACAGCGCCTCCGGCTACGGCGAGGCAAGGCTGCGCGACGAGCTGCGCCGCCGCGGCGTCCCGCGCGAGCTGTGGGACGAGGCGCTTTCCGAGGCGCCGCCCCCGGCGGAAACGATCGAGCGCGTGATCGCGGCACGGACCAAGGGTTGCGCCGTCGACGAGGGGGAGCGCAAAAAGCTCTCCGCCCTGCTGCTGCGCCGGGGCTTTGCCTGGGGCGACGTGAAGCAGGCGCTTGCCGCGCTGGGCGCGGACGTTTCGGAGGACTGACCCGCTTTTCGCGGGAGAAGGAAGGAGATGCCGACGATGAGCAGGGTGGCGTTCATATCCCTCGGCTGCGCGAAGAATCTGGTCAACACCGAGCAGATGATGGCGCTGTGCCGCGACGCCGGCCATACGCTCGCGGAGGAGCCGGAGGGCGCGGACGTGGTGGTGATCAACACCTGCGGCTTTATCGACTCCGCCAAGGAGGAGGCGATCGACAATATCCTCGCCATGGGCGAGCTGAAGAAGCGGCGCAGACTCAAAAAGATATTGGTCGCCGGCTGCCTTTCCCAGCGCTACCAAGACGAGATATTGGATTCGATGCCCGAGGTGGACGGCATTTTGGGCACGGGCAGCTATTCGGAGATCGTGAGCGCGATCGACGAGGCGCTCGCGAACGGTACGCCGCGGCGCTTCGGCAGCATCCACGCGCCTGTCGAGGAGCTGGACCGCGTGATCACCACGCCGCCCTACACGGCATATCTCCGCATCGCGGAGGGCTGCGACAACCGCTGCGCGTTTTGCGTGATCCCGTCCCTGCGCGGGCGCTACCGCAGCCGGAGCTGGGAGAGCGTGCTGGGCGAGGCGGAGCGCCTCGCGGCGCGGGGCGTGAAGGAGCTGATCGTCATCGCGCAGGACATCACGCGCTACGGCGCCGACAACTACGGGCGGCGCCGTCTGCCGGAGCTGATACATGAATTATGTAAACTTGATTTCCATTGGATCCGCCTGCACTACCTCTATCCCGACGAATTCGACGACGCGCTGATCGACGCGGTCGCGTCGGAGCCGAAGGTGCTCAAGTATCTCGACATTCCGATCCAGCACTGCAACGACGCGATCCTGCGCGCGATGAACCGGCGCGGGGACAAGGCGTACCTGACGGAGCTGTTGCGGAAGCTGCGGGAACGCATTCCCGGGCTGGTGCTGCGCACCAGCATCATCACGGGCCTGCCCGGCGAGGGCGAGGCGGAGTTCGACGAGCTGTGCGATTTCCTGCGTTGGGCGAAGATCGAGCGCGCGGGCGTGTTCCCCTACTCGCCGGAGGAGGGGACCGCCGCGGCAAGGATGGAGAACCGCGTCGACGAGGACGAGGCGCGCCGCCGCGCGGAGCTGCTGGTCGACGTGCAAAGCCGCGTGATGGACGAATACAACGAGAGGATGCAGGGCGAGACCGTCGAGGTGCTGTGCGAGGGCTTCGACGCCGCCTCCATGGGCTACGTCGGGCGCAGCTACGCCGAGTCCGTGGAGATCGACGGAAAGATTTACTTCTCGTCGGAGCGCGATCTTGCCGCGGGCGAGTTCGTCAACGTACGCATCACCGGCGTGATGGACGGCGAGCTGACCGGCGAGGCCGTGGGGGAGGGGGACGCCGTATGACGACCGCAAACAAGCTGACGCTGCTGCGCATGGCGCTGATCCCGGTTTTTCTCGGCGTTCTGTATGCGGGCTTTCCCGGCGCGCGCTATGTCGCGCTGGGCGTGTTCGCCGCCGCGAGCCTGACCGATCTGCTGGACGGCTACATCGCGCGGCACTACAACCAGATCACGAATTTCGGCAAGTTCATGGACCCGCTGGCGGACAAGGTGCTGGTCATGGCGGCGATGTGCTGGTTCGTGGAGGAGGGGCGGATGCCCGGCTGGGTGCTCGCGCTGGTGCTGCTGCGCGAGTTCGCGGTGTCCGGTATGCGCCTCGTCGCCGTGGAGCAGGGGCGCGTGATCGCCGCCGGCTGGTCGGGCAAGGTCAAGACCGCCGCCACGATGGTGTGCCTGTGCCTGATGCTGCTGCTCGGCGCGCCGGATTCCGCGCCGGACTACGTCGGCATCCTCAGCAGCGTGATCATCGCCGCCACGACGCTCTATTCCGGCGCCGAGTATTTCATCAAAAACCGCGACGTTTTCAAAAACGCCGATTAAGGAGCCTTGCTTATGTACCTCTATAATTCCGCCAGCCACAAGAAGGAAGAATTCGTCCCCAACCACCCCGATATCGTCAAAATGTACACCTGCGGGCCGACCGTGTATCACTACGCGCACATCGGGAACCTGCGCAGCTACATCATGGAGGACGTGCTGGAAAAGTACCTGCGCTTTCTCGGCTACCACGTCAAGCGCGTGATGAACATCACCGACGTCGGGCACCTTTCCAGCGACGCCGACACCGGCGAGGACAAGATGCTCAAGGGCGCGAAGCGCGAGCACAAGAGCGTCATGGAGATCGCGCGGTTTTACACCGACGCGTTTTTCGACGACTGCCGCAAGCTGAACATCAAGCGACCCGACGTGGTGGAGCCGGCGACGAACTGCATCGACGAGTATATCAAGATCATCACGAAGCTCATCGACACCGGATATGCCTACCTTGCCGGCGGCAACGTGTACTTCGACACCTCGAAGCTCAAGCGCTACTATATCTTCAACGACCACAACGAGGAGGATCTCGCCGTCGGCGTGCGCGAGGGCGTCGAGGAGGACGCGAACAAGCGCAACAAAAACGACTTCGTGCTTTGGTTCACGAAGTCGAAGTTCGAGGA
Source organism: Oscillospiraceae bacterium (assembly GCA_902779695.1). Lineage (GTDB taxonomy): Bacteria > Bacillota > Clostridia > Oscillospirales > Oscillospiraceae > Hominicoprocola. The sequence continues at coordinate 10,354 of CACZCL010000024.1, forward strand.
TCAGGCGCTCAAATGGGACTCCCCCTGGGGCGTGGGCTATCCGGGCTGGCACATCGAATGCTCCGGCATTTCGATGAAGCATCTGGGCGAGGATCTCGACATCCACTGCGGCGGCGTGGACAATATGTTCCCGCACCACACCAACGAGATCGCGCAGAGCGAGAGCTATCTCGGGCACAAGTGGACGAATTACTGGGTACACGTCGCACACCTCAACACCGCGGACGGCAAGATGTCGAAGTCCAAGGGCGAATTTCTGACGGTGTCGCTTTTGGAGGAGAAGGGCTACGACCCCATCGCCTACCGCTTTTTCTGCCTCCAGTCCCACTACCGCAAGAGCCTGGTGTTCACGTGGGAGCATCTGGACAACGCGCAGAAGGCGTTCGAGAAGCTGATCGCAAGGATCGCGGCGCTCGCGCCGGACGACGGCGCGGTGGACGAGGCGGCGCTGGCGCAGTACAGGGAGAAGTTCGTCGCCCAGATGGACAACGATCTCAACACGCCCAACGGCGTGACGGCGCTTTACGACGTCCTCAAGGCGCCGGCGAACGGCGCGACGAAGCGCGCGATCCTTGCGGCGCTTGACGCGGTGCTGGGCCTGCGCCTGCTGGAGAAGGCGGACGCGCTGCGGGAAAAGAACGCGAAGGCGGCCGCGTCGGGCGGCGCGGCATTTACGATCGTCGCCGAGGACGGCGTTGGCGACGCGGCGGTCGAGGCGCTGATCCGCGCGCGCGCCGAGGCGAAGAGGGCGAAGGATTTCGCGGAGGCGGACCGCATCCGCGACGAGCTGAAGGCGCAGGGCGTCGAGCTGACCGATATCCCCAACGGCGCGAAGTGGAAGCGCGGATAGCGCGGAGAGGAGCGGGAAATGCGCAAGGTCTTGGTCGTGATCGACATGCAGAACGACTTTATCGACGGCTCCCTCGGAACGGCGGAGGCGGTCGCCATCGTGCCGAAGGTCGTGGAGAAGATGAAGGGATACGACCCGTGGAACATCTTCCTCACCCGCGACACGCACTATGAGAATTATCTGGAGACGCAGGAGGGGCGCAGACTGCCCGTCAAGCACTGCATCAAGGACACCTGGGGCTGGCAGCTGCGCGCCGAGGTCGCCGAGGCGGCGGGCAAGGCGGTCGTCGTCGACAAGCCGACCTTCGGTTCAAGCCAGCTTGCGAGCATGCTGATGGTCGAGCGGGCGCAGATGGCGATGGAGATCGAGCTGGTGGGCCTGTGCACCGATATCTGCGTGGTGTCGAACGCGCTGCTGTTCAAGGCGGCGATGCCGGAGGCGCCGATCACGGTGGACGCGTCCTGCTGCGCCGGCGTGACGCCGGAGCGCCACCGCGCCGCGCTGGAGACGATGAGATCCTGCCAGATCGACGTGATCAACGAATAAAAAAGAGAAAACCGCGGGCGGCTGCTTCCCACCCGCGGTTTTCTCACTCCGCCCGCGTGTGCTCGCACAGCTCGTTGATCTTCGCCTGCAAGCCCTTGAGGTCGTCGAACGCCTCGGGGCGGCGGCGCGGATCGCGCAGCAGCGCGGCGGGGTGGTAGATCGCCATTACCTCCACGCCCGCCTTTTGGAACCATTGGCCGTGCTCGCGGCTGATCTTGAAATCCTCCCGAATGATGCGCATGGCGGCGATGCGCCCGAGGCAGACGATGATCTTCGGGCGCAGCAGCGCGACCTGCCGGCGCAGATAGCCGATGCAGGCGTCCTGCTCGACGCCCAGCGGGTCGCGGTTGTCCGGCGGGCGGCACTTGACGATGTTGGCGATGTAGACCTGCTCGCGCGTGAGGCCGATGATCGCCAGCATGTCGTCGAGCAGCTTTCCGGCGCGCCCGACGAAGGGTACGCCCTGCTCGTCCTCGTTCGCGCCGGGGCCCTCGCCGATGAACAGCACCTCCGCGTTTTGGCTCCCCACGCCGAACACGACGTTTTTCCGCGTCTCGCACAGCGAGCATTCGCGGCAGCTTCGGCACTCCTGCGCCAAGGCTTCCCAACTGTCTTTCATGGCTTGAGCCCTCCCGTTTCGTTTTGCGCCGCCGCGCGGCTCTTGTCCTGTCGTGGCGCCGACGGGCGACATACGTCGCAGATGAATTTTTCGCCGCGCAAGCGGCGGCTATGATTTTCCCAAATGCGCTTCCAGCCATGCCAGAATGTCGGCAAATACCTGCCCGCGCTCCTTCTCGTGCAAAAGCTCGTGGCGCAGACCGGGATAGAGCCGGAGCGAAACGTCCCGGACGCCCGCGCGGCGGAAGCTTTCGCAGGCACTTTTGACCCCCTCGCCGAGATTGCCGACGGGGTCCATCGCGCCGGAGAGGAAGAAGACCGGCGTGCCTTTGTCCATGCGCGCGAGGCGGGCGGGCGCTTCGAGAAAGGCGATGCCGCCGAGCATATCGCGGAACAGGCCGACCGTCGCCTGAGCGCCGCAGAGCGGGTCGGCGATGTAAGCGTCCACATTTTCCGGATCGGCGCTGAGCCAGTCGTAGTTCGTGCGCGCCGGCGCGAAGGGCTTGTTGTACGCGCCGAAGGCGAGGGAATTGACGAAGGGGCTGAAGCGGTCGAAGCCGCGCAGCCGCCCGATCACGTTCGCGGCGAGCCTGCCGCCGGCAAGCAGCGCGGCGGGCTGCTGCCCCGTGCCCATCAGAACGGCGCCGTCCACCGTGCCGGGATAGCGGATGAGATAGGTGCGCGCGAGGAAGGAGCCCATCGAGTGCCCGAACAGGAAGTACGGCAGTCCGGGGCGGCGCTGCGCGGCAAGGGTACGCAGCGCGCGCATATCGTCCACGACGTGCGTCCAGCCGTCCCGCTCGCCGAAATAGAGCGGCGCGGCGCCGGGCGCGACCGACTGCCCGTGGCCGATGTGGTCGTTTGCGAAGACGGCGAAGCCGTGCGCCGCCAGAAACGAGGCGAACGCCTCATAGCGCAGCGCGTATTCCGCCACGCCGTGGGCAAGCTGGAGGACGCCGGCGGCCTCGCCCTCCGGCAGCCACTCGACCGCGTGGACGGAGGTTTTCCCGTCGGAGGAGGGAAAATAAAATTCTTTGCGTTCAGCCATAGCAATCCGCGCTCCGATATGGTACAATAGCCGCAAAGCGGCTGTTGTATTGATGAAACCGCGTATACCGCAGCGGCGCTGCGCGCCTGCGGTATCATAGCCGCTGCGCCAACCATCATACCACCTTTTTTCACGCTTGAACAGGGGGAAATTCGATGCGCTCCTACGTTCTCGCTCTCGATCAGGGGACGACCAGCTCCCGCGCGATCGTGTTTGACCGGGCGGGGCATATCGCCGCGCGTGCGCAGCGGGAGTTCGCGCAGATCTATCCAAAGCCCGGCTGGGTCGAGCATGACCCGCTGACGATCTGGGAGACCGAGCGCGCGGCGGCGGCGCGGGCGCTGGAGGAGTCGGGGCTTGCGGGAGAGATTGCCTGCGTCGGCATCACGAACCAGCGGGAGACCACGATCGTCTGGGAGAAGGCGACGGGCAGGCCCGTCCACAACGCCATCGTCTGGCAGTGCCGCCGCACGGCGGAGCTGTGCGACGCGCTGCGGCGCGAGCAGCCGGGGCTGGAGGAGCGGATCGCGGAAAAGACCGGGCTGCGGCTCGACGCGTATTTTTCCGCCACGAAGCTCAAGTGGCTGCTCGACAGCGTGCCAGGCGCGCGGGAGCGCGCGGCGCGGGGCGAGCTGCTGTTCGGCACGGTGGAAACGTGGCTGATCTGGAGGCTGACCGGCGGGCGGGCGCACGTCACGGACTGCTCCAACGCCTCGCGCACGATGCTCTTCAACATTCACACGCTCGCATGGGACGAGGAGCTGTGCCGGCTGCTGGATATTCCAATGGCGATGCTGCCGCGCCCCGTGGGGAATTCCGAGCAATACGGCGTCGTCGCCGAGGGCGTCGAGGGGCTGGAGGCGCTCGCGGGCGTGCCGGTCTGCGGCGCGGCGGGCGACCAGCAGGCGGCGCTGTTCGGGCAGGGCTGCTTTGCGCGCGGACAGGCGAAAAACACCTACGGCACGGGCTGCTTCACGCTGATGAACGTGGGCGGCGCGCCGGCGCGTCCGCGCGCGGGGCTTCTCACCTCCGTTGCGTGGCGCCTCGGCGGGCGGACGGCGTACGCGCTGGAGGGCAGCGTGTTCAACGCCGGCAGCGCGATCCAGTGGCTGCGCGACGAAATGCGCTTGATTTCGAGCGCGCCCGAGTGCGATGATTTGGCAAAGAGCGTGCCGGATACCGGCGGCGTCTATCTCGTACCGGCCTTCACGGGGCTGGGCGCGCCGTACTGGGATATGTACGCGCGCGGCTGCATCGTCGGCATGACGCGGGGCACCTCGCGCGCGCACATCGCCCGCGCGGTGCTGGAGTCCATCGCCTATCAGGTCGCCGATCTGATGGAGGCGATGCGGCGGGACGCGGGCTGCGACATTTCCGTTTTGCGCGTCGACGGCGGCGCGAGCGTCAGCGACCCGCTGCTGCAATTCCAGGCGGATCTTCTTCGCATCCCGGTCGACCGGCCCGCAATGGTCGAGACGACCGCGTTCGGCGCGGCGGCGCTGGCGGGCCTCGCGGCGGGCGTGTGGAGCGGCACGGACGAGATCGCGGCCCTGCGCGAGAGCGCGCGGGTGTTTGCGCCCCAACGGGAGCAGAACGTATGCCAAGAGCTTTACCGCGGCTGGCGGCGCGCCGTCGAACGCGCGCGCGGCTGGGCGGCGGAAGAATAATCAATCACATACGAAAGGAGCAGCGAACATGGCGGATCTGGAGGATGTCAAGCGCAAGGCGCAAAACGCGGTGTACACGGCGACGGAAAAGGCGCAGGAGGCCGCGGCGGCAAACGGCGGCAAGGCGGAGGAGCTGATGGACCGCGCGGGCGAGAAGGCGGAGGAGCTGCGCGAGTACGCGGGCGGCAAGGCGGAGGCGTTTCTGGGCTACGCCGGCGAGAAGGCGAACGCGTTCAAGGAGTACGCGGGCGAGAAAGCGGGCGCGTTCATGGACTATGCCGGCGAAAAAGCGAACGCGTTCAAGGGCTACGCGGGCGGCAAGGCGGAGGTTTTCCGCGGCTACGCGGGCGAAAAGGCGGGCGCGGTCCGGCAGTTTGCCGGCGGTAAGGCAGGCTCGCTGTTCGACCTCGCGAGCGAAAAGGCGAACACGATCATGGAGAGCGCCAAGGCGAGCTTTGCGCTGGCGAGCGAGCGGCGCGGCCTGGAAAAGAGCTATCAGGCATTGGGCGAGTGGTATGCCGCGCAGTGCGGCGACGACGTGCCCGAGGGGGCGGCGGACATCGTGAAGGCGATCCGCGCCTCGCAGGAGAAGATCGCCGCGCTCAAGGAGGCGAAAAGCAGCCGCGAGGTCTCGGCGCACGAGCTGGTGGACGAGGGCGTGGAGCAATTCGCGGAGAAGGCGGAGGCGCTGATCGAGGAGAGCGCGAAGCCCGCGGACGGCGAAACGGCGCATGAGCTGGTAAACGAGGGGCTTGAGAAGTTCGCGGAAAAGGCGGAGGCGTTCTTCGAGGGCGGCGAGAAGCCGGAGACATAAGCGGCGCGGGATCAGATCGCGCGGCGGTGAAAATTCTCTCTTGCATTTCGCGAGGAGGCGTGATATACTATCTTCCGCGATTGACAAGACGCGGGCGCGCCCCGCGCGTGAGAGGATAACGGAGGAATTACCATGTATACGTTTGTGATGATCCTGCAGGTGCTGTGCGGTTTGTTCGTGATCGGCGTCGTGCTGTTCCAGTCCGGCAAGTCCGCCGGCCTTTCCGGCGCCATCGGCGGCGTGGCGGACAGCTTTATGTCGAAGAACAAGGCGAAGTCGCTCGACGCGAAGCTCGCGCGCGCGACGAAGTGGGTCGGCGCGGTGTTCATCGTGCTGACGCTTGTGCTGAATATGCTTTGAGCCAAACGGGGAAGCGGGCCGAAGGCCCGCTTCTTTTTTCCTTGCATTTGGAATCCGCTTGTGCTATTGTTGCCTTGCTTAAATTCATTTTTAATAGGTAGGGGGGCGGGAGCATGGATGCGGAGACGATCGCAAGCAGGCACAACCCGTTTGTGACGCATCTGCGAAAGCTCGCCGCCTCCCGCGCTTACCGCGACGAGTGCGGCGAGTATCTCGGCGACGGGACGAAGCTGCTGGAGGAGGCGCTGCGCTCCGGCGCGCCGCTTCGAGCGGTCGTTTTTTCCGAGGGGATCGAGCTTCCCGCGCTGCCGGAGGGCGTGCGCGCCGTGCGCGTGAGCGCGGAGCTGATGCGCTCCGTCAGCCCGTCGGAAACGCCGCAGGGCGCGCTGTTCACGGCGCGGCTGGAGCGTCCGGCGCCGCCGGAGCGGCTCTCCGGGACGCGCTACCTCGTGCTCGACGGCGTGCAGGACCCCGGCAACGTCGGCACGATCCTCCGCACGGCGGACGCGTTTGACTGCGACGGCGTGTTCCTCGTGAACGGCTGCGCCGACCTTTACAATCCCAAAACCGTGCGCGCGACGATGGGGGCGGTGTTCCGCCAGCCGGTGTGGACGTGCGCGGCGGAAATGCTTGCCGCCGTGCTGCGCGCGAGCGATCTGCCCCTGTTCGGCACGGCGCTGCGCGGCGACACCGTTTCGCTGCGCGAGGCGGAGCTTTCCCGCGCCGCCGTGGCGATCGGCAGCGAGGGGCGGGGCCTGGGCGCGGAGGTGCTGGCGCTGTGCGAGCGGACGCTGCGCATCCCCATGAGCGAGCGCTGCGAATCGCTCAACGCGGCGACCGCCGCGGCGATCGTGCTCTGGACGATGTACCGATAGAAACCGCTGGGAGGGAGCGTATGGCGGGAACCAAATACTGGGTGTGGCTGAGCGAATGCAAGGGGCTTCCGGCTTGGGCGAAGCTGCGGCTTCTGGAGCATTTCGGAACGCCGGAGAATATTTTTTACGCCGACGGGGAGGACTATCTCCACGTCGAGGGGATCACGCCGAAGCTGGCGGGATCGCTCGCCGACAAGAGCACCGCGGAGGCGGACCGTATCCTGGGCGAGTGCGAACGGCTCGGGCTGCGGATCCTCACCATGCAGGACGCGGACTATCCCGTGCGCCTGCGCAATATCTACGAGCCGCCCTGCCTGCTGTACGTTCGCGGCCGCCTCGGCGTGATCGACGAGGAGGCGGCGATCGCGATGGTCGGCACGCGCGGCGCGACGCCCTACGGCATCGAGACGGCGGAAACGCTTGCCTACGCGATGGCGAAGCAGGGCGCGCTGATCGTTTCCGGCGCGGCGAGCGGCATCGACTCCGCCGCCCACCGCGGGGCGCTGCGCGCGGGCGCGAGGACCGTCGCGGTGCTGGGCGGCGGCGTGGACGTCGTCTTTCCGCGCGAGAACGCGCGGCTCTATCAGGACATCGCCGCCTGCGGCGCGCTGGTGTCGGAGTATCCGCCCGGGACGAGCGCGCTCGGCGCGCACTTCCCGGTGCGCAACCGCATCATCAGCGGCCTGTGCCTCGCGACCGTCGTGGTCGAGGCGCCGGAGCGCAGCGGCGCGCTCATCACGGCGCGCACCGCGCTGGAGCAGGGGCGCGGCGTGTTCGCGGTGCCGGGCGCGATCAACGCGCCGGCGAGCCGCGGGTGCAACCGCCTGATCGCGGACGGCGCGGCGGCGCTCGTGTGCGACAGCCGGGACGTCCTGTGGGAGTATGAGGCGCAGTATCCGCATAAGCTGCGCTGCGAGCGCGTCGAGCTGCCGAAGACGCTGGGCTATCAGGCGCGGCAGGAGGCTGCCGCCGCGCGGGCGGCGGAACAGACGGAGAAGCTCCCGGCGCTTGACCTGCGCGGGGAACACCCGGAGCTGACCGACGACCAGCTCCGCATCCTGCGCCGGCTGCGCGAGGGCGAAATGCAGGTGGACGATCTGATCGAGGCGGTGGAGCTGCCCACGCGGCGCGTGCTCTCCGCGCTGACAGTGCTGGAGATCGAGGGCTACGTCGCGCAGAGCGGCGGCAAGCGTTTTTCCCTCAATGTTGAATTAGTGGAGGAATAAGCGGACATGGCAAAAAAGCATCTGGTCATCGTCGAGTCCCCGGCAAAGGCGAAGACCATCGGAAAATATCTGGGGAAGGATTATACCGTCACGGCGAGCATGGGGCATCTGCGCGACCTGCCGAAGAGCAAGCTCGGCGTCGACATCGAAAACGATTTTGAGCCGGATTA
>CACZCL010000025.1:0-18027 GCA_902779695.1 Oscillospiraceae bacterium
CGGCGGCTGCTACAACATCCTGCTCTCCGGCCTCGACGCGGCGGGCGGCGGAAGCGACACGAACCTGCTCATGCGCTTTGACGCGGCGGCGCGGCGCATCGACCTCGTCAGCCTGCCGCGCGACACGCTGCTCCACCGCGATTGGTACAGCAACCGGCTCAATTACGCCTATGCGAGCGGCGGCACACAGCGCCTGCGCGGCGAGGTGGAAAACCTGCTGGGCGTGCCGGTGGACTACTGCGTCACCGTCGGCCTCGACGGCTTTTCCGCCTTCGTGGACCGCATCGGCGGCGTGACGTTCGACGTTCCCGCGGATATGGACTATGACGACGACGCGCAGGGGCTGCACATCCACTTCGCAAAGGGGCGGCAGCGCCTCAACGGGAGGCAGGCGCTGGAGGTCGTGCGCTGGCGCAGGAACAACGACGGCGGCGGCTACGCCGACGCCGACCTCGGACGTATCGCGACGCAGCAGGCGTTTTTGCGCGCCGCCGCCGCGCAGGCGGCAAGCCTCGGGAATCTTCCGGCGCTGGCGCGCGCGTTCCTCGGCTGCGTCCGCACCGACCTCACCGCCGGCAATCTCGTCTGGCTCGGCGGCAAAGCGCTGGACATCGGGGCTGAGAATCTGCGCTTTCACACGCTGCCGGGCGACGGCGGCGGCTGTTACCGCGGCGAATCCGTCTATGTGCTCGACCCCGAAGCGACCCTCGCCCTCGTCAACGAGGCGCTCAACCCCTACGATATGCCCATCACCGCGGACGAGCTGGACATCCTCGTCCCATGAACAAAGGAGGGAAACGCAATGAAACGCCGGCTTCTCGCTCTGCTGCTGGCGCTGCTGCTCGCGGGCAGCGCGCAGGCGGCCGTGACCGACTCCGTTTCCGACACGCCGGGCACAAGCTCCCCCGCGGCGGACGCGCCTCTTCTGCCCCGGCTGCGCGCTTACGAGGGGCAGTTCCCCGACGTGAGCGGGGAGGCGTGGTATGCCGGCTACGTCGCCGCCGCCTACGAATACGGCCTGCTCAACGGGCGCGGCAGCGGCTTCGCGCCCGAGGCGGACGTCACCGTGGCGGAGCTTTTGGCGCTCTCCGCCCGCGTCCGCGCCGCTTACGAGGGGGAAACGATCCCCGCCGCCGGGGCGGGCGAGGCGTGGTATCTGCCCTACGTCGCGTTCCTTCGCGCGCGCGGCCTCGACGCCGTGCCGGACGCGGACTATGACGCGAGCGCGACGCGCGCGCAGCTCGCCGGCGTCTTTGCCCGCTCCCTGCCCGAACCGTGCTATGACGGGCGGAACGCCGCTCTCGTCACGGAGGCGGTCGCCTCGGGCGGCTATATTGCCGACGTGACCGCCGACACGGCGTATCGCGAGGATATCCTGTGGCTCTACCGGCAGGGCCTGCTGGCGGGGGCGGACGCAAACGGCAGCTATCGTCCGGACGCCGTCACCACGCGCGCCGAGACCGCCGCCCTGCTCCTTCGCATGGTCGACCCCTCCCTGCGCATCACGCTGGACTGGCGCGTGGCAAGCCCCTGGTCCGCCGAGGGCACGACGCTCGCGGATCTGGTACGGGCGCCGGAGAGCACCGTCCCCGCCCCGTCGTACGACGACGGCGACGCCATTGACGCGCTGCTGCGCCGGATGCTCGCCGCCGGTGAAAACGTGCTCCTGCTGCGCTACGGCTTCCCGCTCGCGTACGCGGACGCGTCCGCCCTTGCCACTCGCTTCAACGACCGCGTCAAGACCTACTGCGAGCAGATGTACAACTATACCTTCTGCCAGACCTTCTCGGACGGCACGGCGATCCTTCGCTTCACCGCCACCGCCTGCCTGCCCGAAGCCGGAGACGCGGATACCCTTCCGGCCCGCGAACAGCGCTGGGAGGAGGCGTCGGCGCGGCTTGCCGCGTATCGCGAGGCGGCGATGGCGCGCGCCGTCGAGGTCCACGACGCGCTCTGGGAGTCGGGGCAGCTCGGCGCCGACATGAGCCAGCTTGAGATCGCGCGGGTCTATTATGCCTGGCTGTGCGAGCACTGCGAATATGACAACGCCGCCGTAAACGACGAGTATTCCCTCAGCCACATCGCCTACCGCGCGCTGGTCGAAGGCAAGGCGGTCTGCGACGGCTATACCGGCGCGTACAACCTCTTTTTGAAGCTGGAGGGCATCGAGTGCAGCGCCCTGAACAACGCCACGCACATCTGGACGGTCGCGACGCTCGACGGCACGGAGTACCACATCGACACGACCTGGGGCGACCAGACGGGCTATATCGACCTGTCCTACTTCGCCATGACGCCGCAGCAGTCGTTCGCGGCTCACGCGTGGTAAGCACGAATATGCGAAAAAACCGCGGAACGGGCGCTCCCGTTCCGCGGTTTTTTCTCTTTTCCGCCGGTCTCTACCGGCGCTCCAGATACAGCAGATTCGTCAGCAGCGCGCCCTGCGCGCGCATGTACCGCTCGTAATCGGCGCGCCGGATCCACAGCCGCCGGCCCCAGGACGAAACCTCCATCCACTCGTCGTCCAGCGCGAGCACGGTGAGAAAATGCGCCTTCGTGGACGCCGCGGCCTCGTACCCGCCCTCCTCCGTCCGCCGGTAGAGCGTCAGACGCTCCTTCCCCCAGACGCGCGGGAAATTCGGCCCGATCGAAACGATCGCCGGCAGATCGTCCGCCAGCATCCGCGCAAGACGCTCCCAAAATCCGCGCCGCGAGACGCGCCAGCCGGCGCGCACGGGGAGTCCCGCGCGGCGCAGGCACAGGTTCATTCCGACAGCAAGGCGCACGCCGTCGATGCCGCGGTGCGGGATCAGCGGGAAATAGCGCCGAAGCGAGTTTACATAATCAATATACTCCGTCTGCGGCAGCCCCTCGCGCCCGCGCAGATACAGCAGCGTATCGGCGCAGGCGACGACGCCGCAGCCGCACAGGCGGAAATTCCGGTCCGCAAACCAGTTCTGGCTGCCGCCGCAGGACAGCTCCGTTTCCGTTTCGACCCGCGGATAGGGGCGCGTCAGCTCACAGCGCACGCGCCGTCACCGACTCCGCCGAAAGCAGGGGATTGATCGCCGTTTCGCTCTCGGTCGCGATCGAGGCGGCGGCGGCGCCCAGCGCCGCGGTGCGCGAAAGGCTCTCGCCCCGCATCCACGCCCACGCAACCGCCGCCATCAGCGCGTCGCCCGCCCCCGTGGTATTCTTCCGCTCCGACGGGATCGCCGGCTGCCAGACGGTCTCGTCCTCCGCCGCGGCTAGCACGCCCTCCCTGCCGAGGGACAAAAACACCCGCTTCACGCCGAGGTCGATCAGCTTCCGCGCCGCGCGGCGCGCGCTCTCCCGGTCGACGACCGGCACGCCGGAGAGCAGCTCCGCCTCCAGCGCGTTGGGCTTGAGCGTGTGGATACGCGGCAGGATCGCCGGAAGCTTCTCCGCCTTCGCCGCCGAGACCGGGTCGGCGAACAGCGGCACGGTGACGTGCTCCGCGAGATAGGCGAGCGACTCCGCCGGCAGATTCGCGTCCGCGACGACCAGCGCCGCGCCGTTGAGCACGTCCAGCTCCGAGGCGAGATAGTCCGGCGAAATGCGCTCGCAGATCGCCATATCCGACACGGCAAGGTTCATCTCCCCCTGCTCGTCGCAGACGTAGAGGTAGATCGACGTGCCGATCTCCGGCACGCGCAGGGTGTGGCTGATACCGATGCCAAGCGCCTCGCAGGATTTTGTCAGCGCGTGGGCGTAGCTGTCGATGCCCATGGCGGTCAACAACTCGGTCTTTACGCCGAGCAGGTGCAGATTGTGCGCGATGTTGCGCCCCACGCCGCCGAAGCTGGTCTGTACGCGGCCGGGGTTGGAATCCTTCGCCCGGAGCTTCTGGAACGGACGCGCTCCGATGTCGACGTTCACGCCCCCTGCCACCGCAATATAAGCCATTTTGATCACCTTTTCCTCTCTGTATAGACTTATCGTTTGTTTCTACTGTTAATAAGTAAATATTTGAGCCTGACTTATTGATTATCTCCAATTTCTATGAGTCCATTTGCTCCAGATAACACTTGCGCGCCGAGCGCAGCGCGTAGAGCGCCACCACGCAGAGCCAAAGCTCCACCGCCCACATCGGCAGCAGCCCGCGCTGGTAGAGCGCCGCCGGCATGTCCGCGATGGCGTGCAGCGCGACGGCAAAGGGATAGTACGACCACTGCCGCCGGTCGCGCGCGGCAAGGAAAACGTAGATCGAAAGCGCGATATGAAGCAGGATCGCGGCGAGCCGCTCCAGCATCGTCAACAGACAGAAGCCGGGCGTCATCTGCCCCAAGGCGCCCAGCACCTGCAAAACGCCCGCGTCGCCGCCGGCGAGCGCCGCGGCTGACGCGGGATCGCCGCTGCGCAGGAGGATCGCCACCGCCGCGTAGAGCGCGAAGCTGACGCCCACCGTCGCCATCGCCTCCACCCCGCCGTGTCCGATGCCGTAGGTCACGGCGGTATCGCGCCCGGGATAGCGCCGCTTCGTCAGCAGCCAGCGGAACGCGGCGTAGCGCCCCGTCTCCTCAAACACGCCCGCGGCCAGCGCGCCGTAGAGCATATAGAGATAGGGATCGGCGTTGATCGCACGGGCGACCGGATTGTCGCCCAGGATCACGACCCGATGCAGCAGAGATTCCAGCACCAGCGCGAACACGACGAATACCAGCGCCCCCGCAAAGAAGGGCGTCAAGCGCGCGCGGTGGGTTTTGCGCCACCAGATCAAAAGCCCCACGGGCAGAAGCAGGCCCCACGCCGCGGCGACGCAAAGCCAGACGACGTTTGCGATCGGGATCATGGGCAGGCCTCCCTTCGGAAAGGTCGCATCACAACGCAAAATTTCCGTCGACGAACACGGGCACCTCGCGCCCGTCGCGCGTCGTGCCGACGATGGAGAGGTCGGGCGTGCCGACCATGAAATCGACGTGATTGATCGAGCGGTTCAGTCCCCGCTCCCGCAGCTCCGCGCGCGTCATGGCGGTGCCGCCCTCGATGCACTCGGGGTACGCCTCGCCGAAGGCGAAGTGGCAGCGAGCGTTCTCGTCAAAAAGCGTGTTGTAGTACAAAAGCCCCTGCCGGGAGATCGGGGAATCGTAGGGTACGAGCGCGACCTCGCCGAAGTACGACGCGCCCTCGTCCACCGTATACGCCGCCTTCAGGAACTCCTCTCCGCGTTCGGCGTGCGCCTCGACGATCCTTCCGCCCCGCACGACGAAGTGAAACCCGTCGATGACGTTGCCGTTGTCCACCAGCGGCATCGCCGCGTATACGACGCCGTCGACGCCGAGTCGGTGCGGCGCGGTGAAGATCTCCTCCGTCGGCATATTGGCGACGAACGCCTGCCCCGCCGGGGTAACGCTGCGCCCGCTCGACCAAAGGCAGCCCTCCGGCAGAGCGACGGTCAGGTCGGTGCCGAGGCCGTTGCGATAGCGCAGCGTGCGCAGGCGCAGGGCGTTGAGCCTGTCCCGCCGCGCCTCCAGCGTCGCGAGGTGGGCGCGCCACTTCTCCGCCGCCGTGCCGTCGCCGGTGACGCGGACGGTGGCGAGGATCGCGTCCCAGAGCTTCTGCATCGCCGCGTCCTCCGCCTCGCCGGGGAATACCTTACGCGCCCAGCTCGGGATCGGGACGGAGGCGACGCACCAGGGGAACTCGTTGTTCATCTGCGCGCGGTAGAACGGGTCCAGCGCCTCGCCGGCGGCGCGCTGGGCGCGCACGACGCGCTCCGTCTCCACGCCGGAGAGCGTCTCGGGATCGGCGGCGTCGATGGCGAGGCGCGCCGCGCCCTCGGCGGCGTAATCGTTGTAAAAGTGCCGTCGCCACGCGGGCACGTCGTCGAACACGGCGCCGTCCGCGTGAAGATAGCGCTCGCGCGAAAGGAAATCGTCGCCCCAGTTCATCACGACCTCGCGGCAGCCGCGCTCGTAGGCGGCGGCGGCGCACAGGCGCGCAAAGGCCGCGCACTCCACACTGGCGGAGATGACCAGCGTCTGTCCGCGCCGCAGGTTCAGCCCCACGTCGATCAGCAGGCGCGCGTATTCTTGTATCTTTTGTTCCATACGTTCCATGACTTTCCTATATATTCAATAACATTCTTGCAAAGTTGAAGTAGATCAGCAGCGACACCGCGTCCACCAGCGTCGTGATGAACGGCGAGGACATCACCGCCGGGTCGAAGCCCAGCTTCTTCGCCAGCAGCGGCAGCACGCAGCCGATGATCTTCGCGCACACCACCGTCAGGAGCATCGTGACGCAGATGACCGCCGCGATCGTGACGGTGATCGGGTTCTGGAACACCAGCCGGTCGATGAGCATGATCTTGAGGAAGTTCGCCGCCGAAAGCGTCGCCCCGCAGATCACGCCGACGCGGATCTCCTTCCAGATCACGCGCGGCAGGTCACCGAATTCGATCTCGTCGAGCGAGATGCCGCGGATGACCGTGACGCTCGCCTGTCCGCCGCAGTTCCCGCCCGTGTCCATCAGCATCGGGATATAAGCCGTCAGGATCGCCACGGCGGCGAGCGCGCTTTCAAAGCCCGCGATGATCTGCCCGGTAAAGGTGGCGGAGACCATCAGCAGCAGCAGCCACGGGATGCGCGCTTTCCACGTTTCCCACACGCCGGTTTTGAGGTAAGGCTTGTCGGAGGGCAGCATAGCCGCCATCTTTTCGATATCCTCCGTCGCCTCCTCTTCCATGACGTCGATGGCGTCGTCGACCGTGACGATGCCGACGAGTCGGCTCTCCGCGTCCACGACGGGCAGCGCGACGAAGTCGTAGCGGCTGAACGCCTGCGCGACCTCCTCCTTATCGTCCAGCGTGCTGACTGAGATGACGTTCGGGTCCATGATGTCGCCGACGATGTCCTCCTCCTCGGCGAGCAGCAGATCGCGGATCGTCACGACGCCGAGCAGATGCCGCCCCTCGTCGGTGACGTAACAGACGCTGATCGTCTCCATATCCGCCGCGGTGCGCCGGATGCGCTTGAACGCGTCCGCCACGGTCATCGTGCGCTTGAGGTCGAGCAGCTCCGTCGTCATCAGCGAACCGGCGGAGTCCTCGGGATATTTCAGTATCTCGTTGATGCTCTTGCGCGTTTCGGGATCGGCGTGGCGCAGGATGCGCTTGACGACGTTCGCCGGCATCTCCTCCACCAGATCCGCCGCATCGTCGACATACAGCTCGTCGAGCACCTCTTTGAGCTCGGTGTTCGAAAAGCCGCGGATCAGAAGCTCCTGCTGGTCGTGGTCAAGCTCGACGAACACCTCCGCCGCCGGCTCCTTCGGCAGCAGGCGGAACAGGATGGGAAGCTGCTGCTCGGGCAGGTCGGCGAACAGCGCCGCGATGTCCGCGGGCTCCAGCTGCACAAGCTCGTCGCGCAGCGCCGCGTACTGCTTTTTGGTCAGCAGCTCATCCAACCGCTCGCGCAGCTCCTCGCGCTGCTCTTCAAAATCCGCCATACGGACACCTCCCTCCGGGCCGCAACCGTTCGCAAACGGAGGCAAACGCCCCGCGTTTGCAAATCGCCCTGCTATTTTATGCGTTTTCCTCCTGGCTGTCAACCCTGCGCGCGGCGCGAAACGCCGCGAAAAGCAGGGCGATGCGGCGTCCCTCGCGGAAAAAACCGCAAAAAGCAGAAAGATTTACATAAAAAACACTTGCAATCCGCATACGCCCTGTGTTATACTACTGGAAAATTAGGTATACTATTGTCCGGGTAAAGCGTCTCAACGCCTGATGATCAGCGGCGTTCCGGGCTGTCGGCGCGTACGCCGTCGGGAAAGGGGCACAAGATGAAGGAGCATCGCAATTATTTAATACCGGGGCTGACGCTCGCGCTGTGCCTCGCCCTGTCGACTCCCGTTTTCGCGTCGGACTACACGGTGAAAAAGGGCGACTGCCTGTGGAAGATCGCCCGCACGGAGCTCGGCAGCGGGATGCGCTGGGGAGAGATCTACGACGCCAACCGCAGCCAGATCCGCGACCCGAATCTGATCTATCCCGATCAGGTGTTTGCGATCCCGGACGGCAAGAGCGTCGCGGCTGCCGAAGCGGCGTCGACCGCCGCCGAGGCCGCGCCCGCCGTCGAGGCTGAACCGGTCGTCGCCGAGGCGGCGCCGCTTCCCGCTCCGGCGCCCGCCGAGCCGGTCGCGAGGGCCGTCAGCGTCTCCGACGGAACGATCCGTCCGCTGGTCGGTACGCCCACGGACTATGCCGACACGCGGAACTGGGCGAAGCTGCCCGACGCGGTCAAGGCGGTCGACACGATCTACTTCTATCCCACGGCGAGCGGCGTCGGCGCGGACGTGCCGGATATTGTTCCCGTCGACGACGCGGCAATGCGCGGCGAGGCGCTGGCGAACGTCGACCTCAACTGCGGCGTGTTTTCCGAAGCGACCAACGTCTTTGTCCCCTATTACCGGCAGAGCAGCCTCAACGCGTTGTCCGGCCTCTCGGGCGACGAGGCGCTGGAGGCCGTCGGCCGTGAGCCGCGCACCGACGTCTACGCCGCGCTGGACTACTACTTCACACATTATAATAACGGGCGTCCATTCATCCTTGCGGGTCACGCGCAGGGCTCCATGCTGCTCAAGCTCGTGCTGCGCGAATATATGGCGGCGCACCCCGAATATTATGATCGGATGATTGCGGCATACGTTCTAGGTTATTCCATTACCAATGAGGACATGTTGGTCAACCCGAACCTCAAATTCGCGGAGGGCGCGGACGACGTCGGCGTGATCGTGTCGTGGAATACCGAAGGCGCCGGCAACGATGGGAACCTCTGCGTGCTGCCCGGCGCGTTGGCGATCAACCCGCTCAACTGGCGGCGTGACGCCACCTATGCTCCTGCTTCTGAAAACCTGGGTTCCCACATTGTAAACCCGAAAACAAGGATAGTTTACGATTCGGTTCCCGGTCTTGCGGACGCGCGGCTGGACGTGGAGCGCGGCGTGGTGATCTCCTCGGGCGAGGGTCTTTCCTACATCTCCCAGACGAACCCGCAGCTCTCCGCCTACTACGGCGAGCGGAGCTATCACAACAACGACTACAGCTTCTTCTATTACAATATCCGCGAAAATGTCGCGGCGCGAACCGCCGCCTGGTTCGCCGCCCACCCCGCTTCGGCGGCCTGAGCCTCACAAGATTTCTGAAAATCCCCGCCCCGGCGGGGATTTTTTCACTCTTTCCTTTTCTTATCCCGCGTGGTATACTCTAGGACGGTTTCGGCATCCGTCCGGAAAGGAGCGCACACGCTTGTCCGAGTATCTGGAACGGCACCGGTTCGCAAAGGGCTGCGCGCTTCTGGCGCGGCGCTATTTCGACCACCACGTCGCGCACGACAGCGCCGCGCTGACCTATTACCTGCTCTTTGCGCTCTTTCCGCTGCTGATCTTTCTCAACAACCTCATCGGGCTGCTCGCCTACGACGCCGCGATCCCGCTCTCGCAGCTCGCGCGCTTCGTGCCGCGGGAGGTCGTGGACCTGCTGGAGCAGTATCTCGCCTACGTCTCCCGCGTATCGAGCCGTGCGCTGCTCTGGTTCAGCCTGGTGTTCACGATCTACTTTCCCTATCGCGCGGCGAACGCGCTGTTCCTCTCCGTGCGCAAGGCGTACGGAGACGGCGTCCCTGCGCGCTTTCTCGGCTACCAGCTCCGCGTGCTGCTCTACACGGTGCTGATGATCGCCGCGCTGGCGCTCTCGCTCTTTCTGTCGGCGGTCGGACGGCGCGCGCTCGCCTTTCTCGCGGACTATATCTATCTCAGCGACGCCTTCGTCCGCCTCTGGACGTCGTGCCGCTTCGTTCTCCTCGGCGCGCTGCTGCTTGTGATGATCGCGCTGCTCTACGTGCTGGCGCTTGACGCGCGGAGCCTGCGGCGCGGCATCCTGCCGGGCGCGCTCGCCTCGCTCGCGGCGTGGATCGCGCTTTCGCTGCTGTTTTCGCTCTACGTCGAGCGCGCCGCGCGCTATTCGCTGATCTACGGCTCGATCGGCGGCGTCATCGTCGTGCTGCTGTGGCTCTATCTCACGGCGGCGGCGCTGATCCTGGGCGCGGAGTTCAACGGCGTATTGCTGGAGCTTGGCGCGGCCGCAAAGCGATGACCGTCCGCTTTTCCCCCAAATCCAACGTCGCGCGCAGGCGCGGGAGGAACCCACTATGAAAATACTGATCGTCGGCCTCGGCAAGGTCGGCTATGCCATCGCCCAGCAGCTGGAGGGCGAAAATCACGACCTCACGCTCGTCGACGCGAACGTGGAGGCGCTGCGGCGCGCGGAAAACTCCATCGACGCGATGTTCGTCGAGGGCAACGGCGCGGGCGTCACCGCGCTGCTGCAGGCGGGCGTGCGCGGGGCGGACCTCGTCATCGCCGTGACGGAGAACGACGAGGTGAACCTGATCTGCTGCCTGATGGCGAAGAAGCTGGGCGCGAAGCGCACCGTCGCGCGCGTCCGCAACCCCGAATACTTCCGCGAGGCGTCCGTGCTGCGGCGCGAGATCGGGCTTGACCTGACCATCAACCCCGAATACGCCGCGGCGCAGGAGATCGCCCGCATCCTGCGCGTGCCCGCCGCGTTCAGCGTGGAAAGCCTCGCCCGCGGCCTCGTCGAGCTGATCGGCTTTCAGGTCACGGAGGGCGGCGCGATGGCGGGCGTGTCCCTGATCGACTACAACCGGCACAACCCCGGCAGCATCCTGCTGTGCGCCGCGAAGCGCGGAGACGAGGTCATCGTGCCCGACGGCCATTTCGTGCCGCTGCCGGGCGACCTCGTCTACGTGATCGGCTCGCCGAGCGAAACGACGCGTGTGCTCAAGAGCACGGGCAAGGCGGTCGCGCCGGTGCGCCGCGTATCCATCCTCGGCGGCGGGCGCATCGCGCTCTATCTCGCGTGGGCGCTGGAAAACACCGGCGCGCGCCTCACGATCGTGGAGCGGGACGCCGAGCGCTGCCTGACGCTCGCCGAAAAGCTGCCGAAAGCGACCGTCATCCAGGGCGACGGCACGGACCACGAGCTGCTGGACACCGAGGGCATCTTCGAGTGCGACGCCTTTGTGCCGCTCACGGGGCGGGACGAGGAAAACCTGCTCATGGCGCTGACGGCGCAGCACGCGGGCGTGAAGAAGGTTCTGCCCAAGATGTCGCGCCCGAACTACATGGAGGTGCTGCGCCAGCTGGGGCTGGAGACCGTCATCAGCCCGAAGGACATCACGGCGAACTTTATCTCCCGCTACGTCCGCGGCCTCGCAAACTCGCAGGGCAGCGCGGTGGAGAGCCTGCACAAGATCCTCGACGGCACGATGGAGGCGGTGGAGTTCGTCGCCTCCGGCGCGACGCATTTCCTCGACACGCCGCTCAAGGACCTGCACCTCAAGCGCGGGCTGATCGTCGCCGCCATCGTGCACGACGGCTCGGTCACGATCCCGGACGGCAACTCCCGCATCCGCGAGGGCGACCGCGTCATCATCGTGGCGCGCAAGCTGTTCCTGCAGGATCTCAACGACATTTTGGAGCGGTAAGCCATGAACCGTAGACTGATTGCGCGCGTCGTGGGTCTGATCCTCGGCATCGAGGCGTTCTGTATGGCGCCGAGCTTTTTGATCGCGCTGGTGACGCAGGGGCCGGACGTGCGCGCCTTCGGCGCCTCCGTCGCCCTTTGCGCCGCCGCGAGCCTCTTCCTCTCCCACGTCCGGCAGGACAGCCGCCGCCTGCAAACGCGCGACGGCTTTGTCGCCGTGGCGCTGTGCTGGATCGTGCTCTCGCTCTTCGGGGCGCTGCCCTACGCCCTGTGCGGCTTTTCCTACATCGACGGCTTTTTCGAGACCGTATCCGGCTTCACGACCACCGGCGCAACCATCGTCCCGGCGCCGTCCGCGCTGCCGCGCGGCCTGCAGTTCTGGCGCGCGCTGACGCAGTGGATGGGCGGCATGGGCGTGCTCGTGATGGTGCTGGCGCTGCTGCCGTCCCTCGGCGAGGGCAGCGTCAACCTGATGAAAGCGGAGAGCCCGGGGCCGATCAGCTCCAAGCTGCGCCCCAAGACCAGCGAGACCGCGAAATCCCTCTATTTCATCTACATCGCGCTCACGCTGGCGGAGGCGGTGTTCCTGCGCGTCGTGGGGATGCCGTTGTTCGACAGCCTCACCACCGCGTTCACCACGATCTCGACCGGCGGCTTCTCCGTGCGCGACGCGAGCATCGCCTATTACGGGTCCGAGGCGATCAACTGGATCATCGTGTTTTTCATGTTCCTCTCGGCGGTCAACTTCGGCGCCCTGTTTCAGATGCAGCGCGGCGAGTGGAAGGACGCTCTCAAAAGCGAAGAGCTGCGCGCCTATACGGGCATCACCGTCGCCGCGGTGGCCCTGATCGCCGCCGAGCTGGTCCTCCGCGTGGGGCAGGGCGTCTATGAGAGCGTTTCCCAGGCCGCCTTCCAGGTCGTGACGCTGATGACCACCACCGGCTACGCCACCGTCGATTTCGACCTCTGGCCGCATTTTTCCAAGGCGGTGCTGCTGCTCGTGATGCTCGTGGGCGGCTGCGCCGGCTCCACGGCGGGCGGCGTCAAGGTCAGCCGCGTCGTGATCCTTGCCAAGGGTCTGCGGCGCGAGCTGCGCCGCATCCTCCACTCGCGGGAGGTGCGCCCGCTGACGCTGGAGGGCGCCCGCGTCGGGGAGGATACGGTCTCGTCCGTGTCGGTGTTCTTTTTCGCCTATATCCTGATCCTGGTGCTCTGCGCCGCCGCCGTGTCGCTGGAGGGCGTCGATCTCGCGACCTCGCTCTCGGCGGCGCTGACGACGATCTCCAACGTCGGGCCCGGCTTCGCGCTGATTGGACCGACACGCAACTTCGCCTTCTTCTCGGGCGCGACGAAGGCGGTCCTCAGCGTCACGATGCTCTTCGGCAGGCTGGAGATCATGCCGCTGCTCGTGCTGATGTTCCCCACCGTGTGGAAAAAATAGAAAAAAATACAAATATCACGCATTTTGCCGCGTTTCGCGCTTGCCGGAGACAAGCCGCGGAACGCGGCTTTTTTACGCGTATTTCGCCGACGCAAGCGTATGTTTCGCGCGCTGCTGCGCATACTAAACGCGGCAACAGCCAAATCATTGACACGGAGGGCTCCGAAATGAACGATCATACCAACCGCGGCGGCGCCTGCACGCCCAATACCTCGATCCATTGCAGCGTAACGAGCTGCGCCTACCACTGCCAGGAGGCGCAATACTGCGGCCTGAACGCGATCCAGGTGGGCACGCACGAGTCGAACCCCGCCATGGACCAGTGTACGGACTGCCAGAGCTTTGAGCGGCTCTCCTGAGCGGCGGAACGAAGCGGAGGCGCCGCGGCGCGGCGCCTCCGTTTCGGCAAAAAGCCGCCTCGCGGGCGCGCTCGCCGGCATAGTCAACGGGCTGTTCGGCGGGGGCGGCGGCATCCCGCTGCTCCTGCTGCTCACCAAATGGGCGCGTCTGGAGGAAAAAGCCGCCTTTGCCACCTGCATCGCGGTCATTCTCCCCCTCTGCGCCGTTTCCGCCGCGGTCTACCTGCTGCGCGGCGCCGTTCCTCTCGCGGACGCGCTGCCCTATCTCGCGGGCGGGCTGGTGGGCGGAGCGGCGGGCGGAATGCTGTTCCGGCGCGTGCCGGAGGTCTGGCTGCGGCACATCTTTGCCCTGTTCCTGCTCTACGGCGCGTGGCGCTATCTCTCTCCCGCCCGCTGAGCGCGGCGCACGGCGCGGCATACAACGGAGGCATTTATGACCGGCTGGCTCCTTCCCTTCCTCTTCGGCGCGGCGGCGGGCGTCCTGTCCGCCTGGGGCATCGGCGGCGGAACGCTGCTGCTCCTGTGCATGACGCTGCTGCTGGGCGTCGATCAGGCGGAGGCGCAGGGCATCAATCTGCTCTTCTTCCTCCCCACCGCCGGCGTCTCGCTCCTCTTCCACAAGAAGAACGGCTACCTCGACAAAGGGGTTGCCAAGGCCGCGATCCTGCCCGGCACTCTCTGCGCGCTTGCCGCCGCCCTTTTTTCATCTTTGATAGACCGAGATATTTTCAGAAAGCCGTTCGGCGTATTTTTGCTCCTGGCAAGCGCCTCGATCCTTCTTGATAAAAGGGTTTCCCAATGATAGACTTAGTATTATTATTGATAGTGCGTCTCACGCCATTTCTATAGACTAAAAGGCATCGCTCGCAAACGACTTGCGAGCGATGCCTTTTAGTCTAATTCTATTTTCTGGCGAGTAAGGGTTTACTTGTCAAGGAAATACGCGATGCTGCTGCGCACGCCGAACTGAATGCACTCCGGGATGCTGTCCATATAAAGGTCGACGGTGTTGCCGCGCACGCCGGTATCCTCCGCGTGGCTCATGCCGTAGGTGTAGGAACCGTCGAGCGTGGTAATGAACATCCAGGTGCCGAGCGGGATGACCGAGCGGTCGACCGCGACCACGCCGACGTGGACCGGCGTCTCCGAGAAGGTGAGCTCCCCCAGTCCCGGCTCGTCCTTGTTGTAGGCCGTGCAGCGGATGTTCATGGTTCCGGTGAAGTGCAGCGAGTCGCCGGAGCTCAGGATCAGGTAGCCGCTGCCGTCGTCGTTGGTAAGGACGGAGGCGATGGTATCGCCCTGCTGCGCCTCCGTCACCAGCGTTCCGACGCGCACGACCTCGCTCACAGAGGTGTCGTTCGACTCCGCGACCGCCTGCCGCGAAACGAAAGCGCCGTCCGCGTAGACGACCTCGTAGGTCACCTCATGCCAGCCGGGCTGGCCGGCCTGCTCGACGCGCGTTTCGCCCTTCGGCAGCGTGGGGTCCGGCTCATAGACCGTGCGGAACGCCGCGGCCTCCGCCACGGTTTCATAATAGGTGAAGTCGGTGCCGATCTCCAGCAGCGCTTCGTCGCCCGAGAGGTCCACCCGGACCAGCTCCAGCGGGCCGACGGCGACGCCCTCGCGCGCCAACAGCTCCGCCGCGCTCTCTCCCTCGCGGCTCGTGGCGTACTGCTCCATGCCGCCGCGGCGGATCGTGACCCGCCTGTCCGGCTCCAGCAGCACCGAGCCGTCCGCGCCCGCGCCCGTGTACACGATGCGGTCGTCGAGGCGGGCGCCGCCCGACACCATGGTGTAAAGCCCGTCCGTCAGCAGATAGACCGTGCTCGCGCGGACCTCCGGCACCGTCTCGAACGCGATCACGCCGACGAACAGCAGCACAAACGCCGCCTGCCACCATCGTCGCGCCCAGGAGCGCCTCTTTGTTTTTTCTTTTATCATAAGCGATATACTCCTTTGTTTTCGGCGTCGTGCGCCGTCCCTGCAAAAAAGTTACAGTCCTGTAATCGCGGGTTACAATTTGTAACTTTTCTGAATGTTTCCGCAGTATAACCCAGCTTCAGCGATTTGTCAAGTTGCAAATTCCGTATTATGTAAATTTAATCCGTCGTTTTGCCCGATTCTCTCCAACATTTTCGACTATTTCCTGCGTTGCCGTCGCTTTTTCAACACAAAATACCGGGTCTCTTTGTGCAAAATGCCAAAGAATCCCATAATTACGCTGTTTTCCATTTTTTGCTTGACAAATCAATATTATGATGATATTACTTTGATATCACATTTGAGGAGGAGTTCGTTATGAACGAAAAAATCCTGTCCGGCAAAAAGAACGGCATGCTGGTGCTGCTGCTCACGATCGTGTTGTATGTCGCCGCCGTTATCCTGCTGATCGCGACGGCGGCCGGCGCCTTCGAACCGGTCTATCCCAACGCCAACGGCGTCCTGATCCACGACAGAGCGCGCTTCGACCCCAGCGGCATCATCGTCGCGCTCTGCCTCATCTGGCTCTGCTTCGGCTGGATCCTGTCCCTCGGGCTCAAGGTGCTCAAGCCGCAGGAGGCGCTGGTGCTGACGCTTTTCGGCAAATACATCGGCACGCTCAAGGGCGAGGGCTTTTACTGGGTAAACCCCTTCTGCTCGGCTGTCAACCCCGCGGCGAAGACCAAGCTCAACCAGAGCGGCGACGTGGACAGCGGCAAGGGCAGCGCGCTCGCCGCCGCGCTGACCGGCTCCGCCGCGGCTGGGCAGCAGCTTGAGCTGGGCGGCAAAAAGATCTCGCTCAAGATCATGACGCTCAACAACTCACGCCAGAAAGTCAACGACTGTCTCGGCAACCCTGTCGAAATCGGCATCGCGGTCATGTGGCGCGTGGTGGACACGGCGAAGGCGGTGTTCAACGTGGATAACTATAAGGAGTACCTGTCGCTTCAATGCGACAGCGCGCTTCGCAACATCGTGCGCATCTACCCCTACGACGTGGCGCAGAACGTGGACACCACCGGCGACGGCGTGGCGGACGAGGGCAGCCTGCGCGGGTCGAGCGAGGTCGTGGCGCAGCGCATCCGCGACGAGATCCAGAGCAAGGTGTCCGAGGCAGGCCTGGAGATCATCGAGGCGCGCATCACCTACCTCGCCTACGCGCCCGAGATCGCGGCGGTCATGCTCCAGCGCCAGCAGGCGAGCGCCATCATCGACGCGCGCAAGATGATCGTGGACGGCGCGGTCGGCATGGTGGAGATGGCGCTCGACCGGCTCAAGGAGAACAACGTCGTCCAGCTCGACGAGGAGCGCAAGGCGGCGATGGTGTCGAACCTGCTGGTCGTGCTCTGCGGCAACCAGAACGCTCAGCCGGTGGTCAACTCCGGCAGCCTGTACTAAACATGGCGGAGGAAAAGAAACAGGTCCCCCTGCGATTGTCCGCCAAGCTGTACGCCGCCATCGCGGCGTGGGCGGAGGACGATTTCCGCAGCGTGAACGGGCAGATCGAGTATCTGCTCTCGGAATGCGTGCGCCAGCGGAAAAAGGACGGCAAATACGTCGGCACGGAGATCGACAGGCCGCCCGAGCTGGACGTCAAGTAAGGAGGCACCCATGCGTATCACCCGTATTCTGATCGAGGCGCTGTGCCTGCTGCTCCTGCTCGGCACGGTCATATTCCTGATCGTTTTCTGGAAAAACATCCCCGACAGCGTGCCCACGCACTTTGACGGCGCGGGGCAGATCAGCGGCTTCGCCGGAAAGAGGACGCTGCTCCTCCAACCGGTCATCATGGCGGTGCTCTACGTTTCGCTGTTCTTTGCCAAAACGATGCGCTTTCGCTCCTTCGGGCGGCAGGAGGTCCGCATCCCCGCGCCGCCGCTGCTGTTCCCGCTGATGAAGCTGGCGCTGCTCGCGGGCTTCGCCTACACGACCGTGTGCTGCTCGCTCTGTCGCCCGCTCGGCGCCTGGTATCTCCCCGTTTTTCTGGGCCTCTCGCTCGGCCCGATGGTCGTCTGGACGGCCATCATGCTGCCGAGGGTCGCAAAACCATAGCTGAAAACGGAGCGGCTGCCTCTCGGCAGCCGCTCCGTTTTACAGTTCCCCGTTTCGGTTGAAGTACTCCCACACCGCCTTCGCCGCGTTCTTCGGCACGACCGCCGCCAGCTCCTCCTCGCTTGCCGCGCGGATCGCCTTCACGCTCTTGAACACCTTCAAAAGCGCCGCGCGCCGTGTTTTTCCGACGCCGGGGATCCCGTCCAGCACGGAGCGCGTCGCGCTTTTGCTGTGGCTTTCGTGGTGGAAGGTGATGGCGAAGCGGTGGGTCTCGTCCTGGATCTGACCGATCAGGGCGAACACCGCGGGATTCGCGTGCAGGTCGATCTCCCGGCCTCCGGCGGTGACGAGCGCGCGGGTGTGGTGGCGGTCGTCCTTGACCATGCCGAAGATCGGCAGCGGGATATTTAGCGCCGCACAGACGCGCTCCGCCACCTGCGCGTGGGTCGCGCCGCCGTCGATGAGCATGACGTCGGGCAGCGGCGCGAACTTTTCGTCGCCGTCCAGATAGCGTCGCAGCCGCCGCGTCAGCACCTCCTCCATCGAGGCGTAGTCGTCGGGATGCTCCGTGACGGTCTTCATCTTAAAGCGGCGATAGGCGCTTTTTTTCGGCTTCGCGCCCTCGTAGACCACCATCGACGCCACAATGTCACTCGCGCCGGTATTTG
>CACZCL010000025.1:18034-22558 GCA_902779695.1 Oscillospiraceae bacterium
GCCGGTATTTGAGATGTCGTAGCTCTCCATGCGCTCCGGCGCGGCGGGCAGGTCCAGCATCTGGGCGAGCGTCGCAAGCGTCCGATTCTCCCGCTCCTGCGCCGTCGTGACGCGCTCCACGTCCTCGCGGGCGTTGCGCTCCGCCATGCGCAGCAGCTCCGCCCGTTCGCCGCGCTGCGGGACACGGACGCTCACCTTATGCCCCGCGCGCTCGCTCAAAACGGGCGCGAGCTCCTCGGCGTCCGGCGTTTCGCAGGGCAGCAGAATCTCGCGCGGAAGCACCGCGCGCGGCAGATAGTACTGCTTGAGCAGCGCCGAGAGCATTTCCGCCTCGTCCTCGTCCGCCGGCAGGGAGAACACGTCCGTTTCCCGCCCCGTGACGCTGCCCTCCTCGACGTGAATAACCGCCCAGCCGCACTTCGCCGCGCCGCGGTACACGCCCCAGAGGTCGGTGTCGGCGCAGATGCCGGCGATGACCTTCTGCCGCTTGCCCAGCGACTCGATGGCGGCGATCCGGTCGCGCAGCGCCGCCGCCTGCTCGAAGTGGAGCGCCTCCGCCTCGCGCCGCATCTCCTCGCCCATGGCGCGGGTCAGCTGCTTATAGTGTCCGGATAGTAATTGAACTGCCTGTTCTATCCGTTCCGTATACTCTTTTTCATCCGGCGTCCCGCGGCAGAAGCCGTCGCACCGGCCCATGTGATGGTTGAGGCAGGGCCGCTCCTTGCCGAGGTCGCGTGGGAACCGGCGCGCGCAGGTCGGCAGGCGGAACGCCGCGCAGATCGCGTCGATGGCGGCGCGCGTTTCGTTGCGCCCGCCAAAGGGGCCAAAGTAGCGAGCGCCGTCGTCAATCGGCTTGTTCACCATGGTAAACCTTGGATACGGCCCTTTTTCCAGCCGCACGAAGGGGTAGCCCTTGTCGTCCTTGAGCAAGATATTGTAGCGCGGCATGTGCTGCTTGATGAGCGAGTTTTCGAGGATCAGCGCCTCAAACTCGCTGGAGACGAAAATCGTGTCGAAATGGTCGACCTGCGCGACCATGCGGCGCGTCTTTTCATTGTGCGAGGCGTTGTTTTCCTGGAAATACTGGCTCACGCGGTTTTTGAGCTTCTTTGCCTTGCCGACGTAGATGACCCGGCCCGTCCGGTCCATCATCAGGTACACGCCCGGCGCCAGCGGCAAGTCGTTCGCCTTGGCGCGCAGCTCGTCCTTGGTCACGCTCTCACCTCCCGCGGCTGTCCCGCCCATGGGAAAAAGGCGGCTTCGCGCCAGCGAAGCCGCCTTTCCATCCGATCAGTCAACTGTTATTCGCCGAAATTGCCGGACACCAGCTCGCAGAGCGCGTCCACGGCTTCCTTCTCGTCCGAACCGTCGGCAAGCAGAGTGATCTCCGTGCCCTTGCCGATCCCAAGCGAAAGAACGCCCAACAGGCTCTTCGCATTCACGCGGCGCTCGTCCTTCTCGACCCAGATGCCGCTTCTGAACTCGTTCGCCTTCTGGATAAAGAACGTAGCGGGGCGCGCATGCAGACCTACTTCATTATTAATCATCACATTTTGCGTATACATTCGAACAGCTCCCCTCTCTCCGTAACACTTCCACAACCGGACTGCTACCCATTATACCATATTCCGCCGCTTCGTCAATGATTTTTCTTGATATTTCCGCCCGAAAACTTCCCTCTTTTTTGTTTATTTCTTCCCGTTTCGGCAATTTTAACAGAAAATTTGTTTGCTCGCCAAAATTTTCGTTTGATTTAACGGCTCCTCAGCGCAGCTCCACGACGGTCACGCCCGCCTCGCCCTCGCCAAAAGCGCCCAGGCGGAACGAGCGGACGCTCTTGTTCCGCTTGAGCAGGGCGTGCACCGCCTTGCGCAGCGCCCCCGTCCCCTTGCCGTGGATGATGGTCACGGTCTCCAGCCGCGCCATGACCGCGGCGTCGATGTAATTCTCCACGACCGCCTCCGCCTCCAGCGACTCCATGCCGCGGATGTCCAGCTCCCGCGGCGCCGCCGCCGCGCGCAGCACGCGGGAACCGCCGCCCGCCTTCTTTTTCGCCTCCGCAGAGAGCGCAGCGCGCTCGTCGTCCTCGATGAGCCGCACCTCGCCCGCCTTGACCTTCATGCGCAGCGCGCCCGCCTGACACTCCAGCGTGCCGCCCTGCACGGACAGCACCTCCGCCCGCCGGCCCGTGCCGGGAATCTCGACCAGGTCGCCCGCCGCGATCGGACGGCTGGGCTTCGGCACCGGCTCCTTTGCCGTCTCCCGCGCGCCCGCCGCCTCGCGGGCGTCGTTGAGGCCGTGCAGGATGGCGGCGCGCCGCTCGTTGACCGCCTGCGCGTCCAGCGCGCGCTTCTGCTCGCGCCGCAGCTCGTCCAGCTCCCGGAACGCGGCGTCCGCCGCCGCCTTCGCGTCGGCAAGGATGCGCTTCGCCTCCGCCTCGCCGCGCGAGCGCGCGTTTTCCTTCGCCCGCTCCATCTGCTCGCGGAACTCGCGCGCCTTGCGCGCGTCCGTCTCGCGGCGCTCCAGCAGGCGGTCCGCCTCCGCCTTCTCCCGCTCCAGCGCCTGACGCTTCTGCTCCAGCTGGGTCAAAACGTCCTCGAAGCGGACGCTCTCGCCGCTCATCTGCCGCTTCGCGTTTTCGATGACGCGCCCGCTCAGGCCGAGGCGCTGCGAGATGGCAAAGGCGTTGGATTTGCCCGGAATGCCGATGAGCAGGCGGTACGTCGGGCGCAGGGTCTCCACGTCGAATTCGCAGCTTGCGTTCTCGACGCCCGCCGTCGTCATGGCGAAGGTTTTGAGCTCCGCGTAGTGCGTGGTGGCGGCGACTCGCGCGCCGCGACTGCGCGCCTCCTCAATGATCGCGATGGCGAGCGCCGCGCCCTCCACGGGGTCGGTGCCCGCGCCCAGCTCGTCGAAGAGGATCAGGCTGCCGTCGTCCGCCTCGTCCAGAATGCGGACGATGTTGGTCATATGCGCCGAAAAGGTGGAAAGGCTCTGCTCGATGCTCTGCTCGTCGCCGATGTCCGCGAGCACGCCGCGAAACACGCTCACCGCGCTCTGGTCGGCGCAGGGGATGTGCAGGCCGCACTGCGTCATCAGGCACAAAAGCCCCAGCGTCTTGAGGGTGACGGTCTTGCCGCCGGTATTCGGGCCGGTGATCACCAGCGTGTCGAAACTCGTGCCAAGCTCCACGTCGATGGGGACCGCCGCCGCCTTGTCCAGCAGCGGGTGGCGCGCGCGGCGCAGGTACACGCTGCCGTTGGCGCGCAGCTCGGGCCGCACGCCGTCCATCTCATAGCTCAGCTCGCCCCGGGCGAAGATCAGATCCAAATGTACCAGAATGTCATAGTCCCAGATGATATCTTCCGAGAATCCCGCCGCCTCGGCGGAGAGCGAGGCAAGGATGCGGTCGATCTCCTTCTCCTCCTTCGCCTCCAGCTCTTTAAGCTCGTTATTCGCCTGCACCACGCCCATCGGCTCGACGAACAGCGTCGCCCCGCTGGAGGAAACGTCGTGCACCAGCCCCGGCAGCTCGCCGCGGCACTCCGCCTTGACCGGCACGACGAAGCGCCCGTCCCTCTGCGTGATCAGCGCCTCCTGCAGCACGTTTTTGTAGCTGGGCGAGGAGATGATCTTTTGCAGCAGCTGCCGCCCCTTCGCCATTGCCGCGCGCTTGTGGCGGCGGATATCCGCCAGCTCCGGGCTGGCGGCGTCCGCGATCTCGTCCTCCCCGGCGATGGCGGTGGTGATCTTCTCCTCCAGATAGCGGTTCGGATGCAGGGAGAAAAAGAGCTTATCCAGCGCCGACGGCGCGTCCGCCGGCCGATCGTCGGACAGGTATTCGCGCGCGCGGCGCGCGTTCGTCAGAAGCCCCGCGACGTCCAGCAGTTCCCGCGTGTTGAGCGCGCCGCCGCGCTCCGCGCGCCCCAGCGCCTCCGCCACGGGCTTGACGCCGCCAAAGGAGGGGCTGCCCTTGAGCGCGATCAGGCTGCGCGCCGCGTCCGTCTCGTCCAGCAGGCGCCGCACCTCGTCCGGCTCCGTCGCCGGCTCGGTCGCCCGCGCGCGCTCCTTCGCCTCCGCGCTGACCGCGCGCTGCTCCAGCAGTTCCAGCACGCGGGGCAGCTCCAGCACGCGGATGGATTTTTCAAACAATGCAGTCATGGAATTCTCCCAACAGGCAAATACTATATGGATATCTTTTGTCGATTATTGCCGATCGTTGTCGAATTTTGCGGTTTCCCGGGAAAGAGAGGGCGGCCGCGTCAGGCTCTTGTAGAAGTCCAGCGTGCGGAAGCCGCGCTCCAGCTGCACCCGCGCGAAGGTCTCGCAGGCGGCGGCAAAGCGCGCCATCGTATCGCCGCGCAGCGAAAACGACAGCATCCGTTTGCGCTCGCTGCCGAGCACGTGGCGCATCGCCGCCAGCGCCCCGGGGTCGAGCGGCAGCAGGGCGCGTCCCGCCTCGGCCGCGCAGGCGCGGCAGAACACGACGCCCTGCCGCGCGTCGAACAGCGGCTCCTCCGGCGC
>CACZCL010000026.1 GCA_902779695.1 Oscillospiraceae bacterium
GGGCTTCTTGCTTTGCCTTTGCCTCGTATGCGCTCCGTTACCTCTTGTTTCGCGGCGGGATACCGTCGATACTCTGCGCCGGTATTTCCGCTCGCCGCTCCTTTGGGCGGCAGACGGGAGGTAGCTGTTCGCTTTTCCGCCGCGTTCTGCTTCCGCGGCAAGCGCGGCAGGATCGGGGAACGCCGCTCCGAACGGGGGAACCGCAGCGGCAGCGGAACGCGAGGCTTGCCGTCTCGAAAGGGAGCGCCGGAAACGCCGGCGCGGCGTCGCGCGCACGCGCACGCGAGCGTTTTTTCTCTACGGAAGTCTGAAACCATTTCTCTCTTTCGCAAGAGAAAGAGAAAAGGCGGTGTCAGGACGCACTCCCGCGGGCGCGGCGCAGAAGTCTGAAACCGCGTTTCCTCTTTTGCAAGAGAAAAGGCGGTTTCAGGAAGCTGTTCTTTACGCCTTGCCGTCGCAGCCGAGGACATTGACGAGCTTATGCTCGACCATCGCCTTGATCGCCTCGCGGCCGGGCTTGAGGTACTGGCGCGGGTCGAAGTGGTCGGGATGCTCGGCGAAATGCTCGCGGATGCACGCGGTCAGCGCGAGGCGCAGATCGGAGTCGATGTTGATCTTGCAAACCGCCATGCTCGCCGCCTTGCGCAGCTGCTCCTCGGGGATGCCGACGGCGTCGGGCATCTTGCCGCCGAACTTGTTGATCTTGTCGACGAACTCCTGCGGCACGCTGGACGAGCCGTGCAGCACGATCGGGAAGCCGGGCAGGCGCTTGGAGACCTCCTCCAGGATGTCGAAGCGCAGCGGCGGGGGGACCAGCTTGCCGTTGGCGTCGCGCGTGCACTGCGCGGCGGTGAACTTATACGCGCCGTGGCTCGTGCCGATGGCGATGGCGAGGGAGTCGCAGCCCGTGCGCTCGACGAACTCCTGCACGTCCTCGGGACGGGTGTAGGAGGAATCCTCCGCCTTGACCTTGACCTCGTCCTCGACGCCCGCGAGGGTGCCCAGCTCCGCCTCGACGACGACGCCGTGGTCGTGCGCGTACTCGACGACCTGCTTGGTGATCTTGATGTTGTCCTCAAAGCTCTCGCCGCTCTTGTCGATCATCACGCTGGTGAAGCCGCCGTCGATGCAGCTCTTGCACAGCTCGAAGCTGTCGCCGTGGTCGAGGTGGACGCAGATCGGCAGGTCGAAGCCCGCGGTCTGCTCCGCGTCCTGCACCGCCGCCTCGATCAGCTTCATCAGATAGACGTGCTTGGCATAGTTGCGCGCGCCCTTGGAAACCTGAAGGATCAGCGGCGCCTTGAGCTCGATCGCCGCCTCGGTGATGCCCTGGATGATCTCCATATTGTTGACGTTGAACGCGCCGATGGCGTAACCGCCGTTGTACGCCTTCGCGAACATATCCTTTGTCGTTACGATTGCCATGTTTTCGTCTCCTTTTCAAAAATTACTTTTGTGTCTGCCCGTTCCGCCGCGCCGCGATCAGGCGAGCGAAGCGGTGATGATCGCCATGGAATAGACCTCCTGGCCGTTGCAGCCGCGGGAGAGGTCGTTGATCGGGGCGTTCAGGCCCAGCAGGATCGGGCCGTAGGCGTCGAAGCCGCCGAGACGCTGGGCGATCTTGTAGCCGATGTTGCCGGCGTTGATGTCGGGGAAGATGAACACGTTCGCGTGGCCGCCCACGCCGCCGTCAAGGTGCTTCGTGCGCGCCACGACCGGGGAGGACGCGGCGTCGAACTGCATCTCGCCGTCCACGGGCACGTTCGGCATCGCGAGCTTCGTCTTCTCGCAGGCGTTGCGCATCTTGTCGACGGTCTCGCCCTTGCCGGAGCCCTTGGTTGAATAGCTCAAAAACGCGACCTTGGGGTCGATGCCGAACACGCGGCCGCACTGCACGGTCTCGGTGGCGATCTCGACCAGATCGTCCTCGGTGGGGTCGATGTTGATGGCGCAGTCCGCCATGGCGAGGACCTCGTTTTCACCGGAGCCGCGCTCGCGCACCATGATGAAGCAGGAGGAAACGATCTTGTTGCCCGGCTTCGTCTTGACGAGCTGCAGCGCGGGGCGCACGGTGTCCGCCGTGGAGTAGGTCGCGCCGCCGAGCAGGCAGTCCGCCTTGCCCATCGCCACGAGCATCGTGCCGAAGTAGTTCGCGTGGGACAGCGCCTCGCGGCACTGATCCTCCGTCATCTTGCCCTTGCGCAGCTCCACCATGCGGGCGACCATGGCGTCCATCTCCGGATAATTCTCGGGGTCGAGGGTCTCCGCGCCGCGGATGTTGAAGCCGGCCTCCTCCGCCGCCGCGAAGATCTCGTCCTCCTTGCCGATGAGGATGGGCTTGAGAAACGTTCCCGAAAGCAGGCGCGCGCTCGCTTCCAGGATGCGGGCGTCGGTGCCCTCGGTGAACACGATCGTCTTGGGGTTGGCCTTGAGGCCCTTGATCATTTCGCCGAAACCAAACATATGCGCAATTCCTCCTAACTCTGGGATGCCGCTTTTACCGCAGCATACTGAATGGTAACAGTATACATCATATTTTCCCGCGCCTCAACCGCCGAAGCAAATTTTTTTGAAAAAATCTACATATTGCGCAAAAGCGGAAGATGTGGTATTTTTGCCGCCGCCGCTTTTCAAAATATGGTAAACCGCGCGCAACAGCGCGCTTTTCGGCAATTTCCGGCGGGAATTCGGGCTTGACGCGCACCGGAAAAAATTGTATCATGCTATTCGTTACAATTTGTAACCATTTCGGGACATACTGTGACTGAGGGCAGATTGCATGGCAAAATCCGGTCAAAACCGAAAAAACGAACAACGCCGGGACGCTGAGGCGCCGGTTTCCCTTGCCGACCTTTTCGCGGCGTTTTTTGCGTTCCTCGGCGCGTTTCCCGACCGGCTGTGGGCGCGCATCCGCCGCATCGTGCCGCGCACGCGGACGGTGCTGCGCGAGCATCGCGCGGGCCGCTTCCCGGAGTCGAACCGGCGGCTGGTGCAGCTGTTTC
Organism: Oscillospiraceae bacterium; assembly: GCA_902779695.1. GTDB lineage: Bacteria > Bacillota > Clostridia > Oscillospirales > Oscillospiraceae > Hominicoprocola. Next base: position 3,003 of record CACZCL010000026.1, read on the forward strand.
TGCTGATCCCGGGGCTTTTCCCGATGTGGCGCTCGCTGCTGCGGGAGCGGTTTTCCCGCCGCCGCCGCCGCAGCCTGAGCTTTGACACGGCGGTCGCGGCGCGCACGACGCGGCAGAACCGCCTGCACCCGCTGGCGTTCATCGCCGCGGCGCTGGTGTTCGCCTCCGTCGCCGCGTTCTTCTCGCTCTACACCACCGGCACCACCGTCAGCTACAAGGGGCAGACGCTGGAGATCGTGGGCGACGCCGCCGAGGCGAAGCGCATCGCCGCGCGGGTCGAGGGGCTGACCGCCGAGGCGCTGGGCAGCGGCTTCACCTTCGGCGAGGACTCCATCCAGTACACCAGCGGCCTGGTCCGGCGCAGCGAGCTGGGCGAGGCGAAGGATCTGGAAAAGGAGCTGACCGACGAGATCGGCCTCGTCACCTACGGCTATTCGCTCTATATCGACGACGAGCTGGTCGGCTCGACGCAGTACGCGGGCGCGATCGAGGCGCTGCTGGACCAGATCACGCAGATCAGCACCTCCGCGGACACGCTCTCGGTCGACTTCGTCGAGGACGTGCGCATCAGCGAGGGCTACGTCCCCACCGACAGCCTCGTGAACCTCGGCTATATCGCGGAGGTCATCAACAGCACGAAGGTCGGCGAGGAGACCTATACGGTCGTCAAGGGCGACACCTGGGGCAAGATCGCGATGGAGCACGGCATGAACAACGCCGAGCTGGAGGCGCTCAACCCCGGCTACAACATCGACCGCATCAACATCGGCGACGAGCTGGTGCTCAGCCGGGAGGTGCCGTACCTGACCGTCAAGGTCACGGAGCGGCAGAACTACGTCGACGAGGTCAACTACGACGTGATCTATATCGACGATTCGACCATGTATCAGGGCGACACCCGCGTGATCGAAAAGGGCGAGTACGGCACGGCGGACGTGGTGGCGGACGTGGAGTACGTCAACGGCGTCGAGACCTCGCGCACGATCCTCTCCCAGGTGATGCTCACCGCGCCCAAGACCGCGACGATGGCCCGCGGCACGAAGGAGCGCCCGAGCTGGATGCCGACGGGCAGCTTCCGCTGGCCGGTCTCCAGCCGCCGCATCACCTCCGGCTTCGGCTACCGCAACACGGGCATCCGCGGCGCGACGACGAACCACATGGGCATCGACATCGCCTGCGGCTACGGCACGCCCATCTATGCCGCGGACGGCGGCACCGTGGAGTATACGGGCTACAAGGGCGCGATGGGCTACACGGTCATCATCAACCACGGCAACGGCTACAAGACCTATTACGAGCATTGCAGCTCGTTCACCTGCTCCGCCGGGCAGCACGTCTACAAGGGCCAACAGATCGCCTGCGTCGGCTCCTCCGGCGTCTCCAGCGGCGCGCACTGCCACTTCGGCATCATGAAGAACGGCAGCTATGTGAACCCGGTGAACTATCTGCCGTAAAACAGTACGAGACAAAACGACCGGCAAAGGCACAGCCTTTGCCGGTCGTTTGCGCTTGTCCGCAGTTTAATACTTGTCCGCGAGCGCGCCGTCGATCAGCGCCGCCAGCGCCCACAGCGCGAGGAAGGCGAGCAGCGAGAACGGCGTGAAGAGCGTGTACGCCGCCACGAAGCTCAAATAGAACGAGAGCAGCGTGCCCGCGACGCAGGAGAGGATCGAGAGCGCGTTGCCGATGCGCACCGCGCGGCACAGCCGCTTGCTGCCCACCGCCAGCTCGGCGTAGGGCATCAGCCCCTCGCGGTAGATCAGCGCGCAGGGCTTCGCGCCGTCCTTTTCCGAGAGGGCGAGGCGGGTGGAGAGCTGCGGGTAGACGGCGCGCGCGTCCGTGCCGAACTTGCGCTTCAGGAGCGCGGGCGTGATGTTGCCGTCGCGCACGGCGAGCACGGGCGTGATGTGGGCGCGGTGCAGCGCGTGCATCGCCCAGTCCACGTTCTCCGCCGCCATGTACTTCACCGCGAACACCGCGATCAGCGCGCCGTCCACGGCGAGGAACATCCCGGTCTTGAGCGTCAGCCCGTGGGGCAGCGTCACGCCCATCCGGCGGCAGAACGAGGACGTGCCGAAGAGCACCGTTTCGCCGTGGATCGTGCCGCCGACGCCGCCCTCCTCGTAGAAATTGAGGTCGGAGAGGGGTTCGAGGTGTCCGCCCTCCGCTTCGAGCAGGTTGTCGAACAGGCGGCTGAGTCCGGTTTCCGAGGCGTGCGCCATGGTCGCGGCGTAGGAAAAGACCTTGCCGCTCTCCTCGCCGAAGATCTTCAGGCCGTTGAGCGTCACCGTTCCCGGCGGGAACAGGTCGGTGTCGGTGAGGATCAGGCAGTTGCTGCGGCGCATCATGTCCGCGCCCGCGAAGCCCGCCAGCGCGCTGCCGGACCTGGCGAAGCGCCGCGTCAGCCGGCGCAGCGGCAGGGAGTAGACCAGCGGGAACGAGAGCGCGTTCGCGCCCGCGAGGATCGCGGACAGGTTCCAGAAGTACAGAAGCCACGAGCCGACCTGCAGCGTCGAGAGCACGGAGAACACCAGAGCGCCGGCGAGCACCACGGGCAGCACGATCGTCTGCCAGCGGCCGGAGACGTCCTCGTGCTCGGCAATGGTGGAAAAGCCGTCGCAGCGGCCGCTGCGCTTTGCCGCGCCGCCCGCCGTGACCGTGACCATATACGGCGGGTCGCCGATCGCCGCGACGCGGAACGAGTCGTACAGCGAGCGGAAGAGCATCGCGCGCCCCCACAGTGCGCAGGTCATCGAAAGCGCCGCCACGGAGTGCAGCGGCAGGGCGCCGCCCGCGCGCGCGGGTGCGAGGAACAGCACCGCCGTGTCGATCAGCGCCGCGAGGCACAGAAGCGCCGTCAGGAATTCGTAGGTCAGCTTGAAGGAGGCGAGCTTTTCCGCCGCGTAGACGAACACCTCGCGCCCCAGCACGCAGACCAGCGCGAGGGCGATGAAATACGGCAGCACGCCGACCAGCTTTTCCTCGGCGTAAAGCTCCGGCATCACGCCGAAGCGGTCGAGCGCCTGCGGCAGCCACATCAGCGCCGTGATCAGCGCGGCGTAGCGCGTGACGCGCCGGGCGTTCTGCATGGCGTCGCGGTAGGACGCGACGGTCTCCTCGATGGGCGGCTCCGGCGCGGCGGGCGGCTCCTCCGGCTCCGCCGCGCGGGCGTCGCGGCGCTTATCGCGCGGCGCGCCGTCCGCCTCGTCGTAAAGCTCCTCGGTCTCCTTGCCGCGCCGCCGCGCGAACAGGCCCCGGCGGGGCGGATCCTCCAGCACCGGCTCCGCGCGCTGCTCGTCCAGCACCTCCTGCACCGTCCGCGCCAGCACCTCCTGCAGGCTGAAGCTCTGCGGCGTGTCCAGAGAGGGAACGATGTCCGCCATCGCGCCGTCGTCCTCCGCCGGCTCGTCCGCGCCGTCCGGCTCCTCCTCGTCCGCGTCGGGCGTCAGCTCCGGCAGCGGCATGGAAACGGAGACCGCGGGCTTCGGCGGCGCGGCGTCCTCGGCGGAGCCCGCCCTCCCGCCGCCGAATTCGGCAAGGATGCCCTCCAGCGTGAATTCATAATCCTCGTCCGCGACGCGCGAGGCGTCGTCGAGCAGCAGCTTGCTGTCGTCGAGCGAGGTTTCCAGATCCAAGTCTGTTTCGTGTCGATCCATGATTCCTTATCCTTTATCCGTTTTCCGCGGCGCGCGTCAGAACTGCGCCAGACGCTGGCGCACCGCCTCGTACAGCAGCACCGCCGCGGCGTTCGAGGCGTTGAGCGACTGGATGCGGCCCCGCAGCGGGATGCTCACCAGCACGTCGCAGCTCTCGCGCACGAGGCGGCTCATGCCGTCGCCCTCGCTGCCGATGACGATGGCGGCGGGGCCCTTGAGATCCGCCTCGTAGAGCGGCACCGCCCCGTCGGCGGCGGCGCCGAAGACCCACACGCCCTGCTTTTGCAGGCTCTTGAGCGTCGCGCTCAGGTTTGCCACCCGCGCCACGGGCAAAAAGCTCACCGCCCCCGCGCTCGTCTTGCCGACGATGCTCGTCAGGCCCGCGCTGCGCCGCTTGGGGATCACGACGCCGTGCGCGCCCGCGCACTCGGCGGTGCGGATGATCGCGCCGAGGTTGTGCGGGTCGCTGATCTCGTCGCACACGACCAGAAGCGGCGGCTCGCCCTTGTCCCGCGCGGCGGCGAGAAGGTCCTCCACCGTCGCGTACTCCCGCACGGCGGCGAGGGCGATCACGCCCTGATGCGCGTGGGTCGCGCTCATATAGTCCAGCTTGCGCCGGTCCGCCTCCACCACGACGGCGCCCGCGGCGCGCGCCGTGGACGCGATGTGGCCCAGCGTCTTGTCGGTCTCGCCCTTGGCAAGATAGACCTTGTCGATGGGCGTGCCGGCGCGCAGCGCCTCCATGACGGCGTTGCGCCCCTCGATCAGCCCGTCCGCCCCCGCCTCGCGCGGGGCGCTGTTGATGGTTTCCTTCGGCATGGCGGCGCTCCCTTTCGGACAAAACTCTACTTTTATCAGTATACCACAAGCGGGAGGGAAGATAAAGAGGAAAAAATGAAAAAACTGCCGCGCGGCACGGCGCAAGTCCGCAAAAATTCACTGAAAATTCATCGGCGGCGGCTTGTGAAAGCGGGCTTTGTGTGGTAAGATAACCGGCAGCATGAGAATGTGCCGCCGTATCGGCGATACGGCGTAAATTTTTTCCCGGAGGGTGGGAAAACTGTGGACAACAACGAAAACAACAACAGAAACGACAAGAACCGCGGCGGCTCGCGCGGCATCCTCTCGCTGGTGATCTGGGCGCTGGTGCTGACGTTCGGCTTCAATTACATCGCCTCGATGATGAACCAGCAGCGCGAGGCGCAGACCTCTCACGAGATCGCCTACAGCGAGTTCAAGGAACTGGTGCGCGAGGGAAAGATCGCCTCGGTCGAGTTCGGCGAGCGCGTGTTCACCATCACGCCGGTGGAGGGCTTCGTCTACACCGACGAGGAGGGCGTCGCCTACGACGAGAACTATACGCTCTACACGACCATCATCGCCGACGGCAACGAGGCGCTGCTGGCGCTGCTGGACGAGTACCACGTCAAGCACACCAAGCCCTATGTGCCGGAGATGTCGCTCTTTACGAACATCATGCTGACCTACATCCTGCCGACGATCATCATGGTGGGCCTGTTCCTGCTGATGATGCGCCTTTTGACCAAGCGCGGCGGCTTCGGCGGGATCGGCGGCATCGGCTCCGTTGGCAAGGCGAACGCCAAGGTCTATATGGAGCGCAAGACCGGCGTGACCTTCGCGGACGTCGCCGGGCAGGACGAGGCGAAGGAGTCCCTGCTGGAGATCATCGACTTTTTGCACAACCCCGAGAAGTATACCGCCATCGGCGCGAAGATCCCCAAGGGCGCGCTGCTCGTCGGCTCCCCGGGCACGGGCAAAACGCTGCTGGCGAAGGCGGTGGCGGGCGAGGCGAACGTGCCGTTCTTCTCGATCTCCGGCTCCGACTTTGTGGAGATGTTCGTCGGCGTGGGCGCGAGCCGCGTGCGCGACCTGTTCTCCGAGGCGGCGAAGGTCGCGCCGTGCATCATCTTCATCGACGAGATCGACACCATCGGCAAATCCCGCGACGGCGGGCGCTGGAGCGGCGGGAACGACGAGCGCGAGCAGACGCTCAACCAGCTGCTTGCCGAGATGGACGGCTTTGACCCCACCAAGGGCGTCATCGTCCTCGCCGCCACGAACCGGCCCGAGGTGCTGGACAAGGCGCTGCTGCGCCCCGGCCGCTTCGACCGGCGCATCACCATCGACAAGCCCAACCTCGCCGGGCGCATCGAAACGCTCAAGGTCCACACGCGCAACATCAAGCTTGCCGAGGACGTGGATCTCAAGAAGGTCGCGCTGGCAACGGCGGGCTGCGTGGGCGCGGATCTTGCCAACCTCGCCAACGAGGCGGCGCTGCGCGCCGTGCGCAAGGGGCGCAGGCTCGTCACGCAGGAGGATATGCTGGCGGCGTTCGAGTTCGTCATCGCCGGCAGCGAAAAGAAAAACAGCGTGCTGACCGAGATGGAGAAAAAGCTCGTCGCCTATCACGAGGTCGGCCACGCGATGGTCGCCTACAAGCAGAAGAACGCCGAGCCGGTGCAGAAGATCACCATTGTGCCGCATACGGAGGGCAGCCTCGGCTACACGCTGCTGATGCCGGAGGAGGACAAGACCAACCTGCGCACCCGCGAGGAGCTGATGGCGAAGATCGCCGTCTCCATGGGCGGGCGCGCGGCGGAGGAGGTCGTCATGCACACGATGACCAACGGCGCCTCGCAGGACATCCAGGAGGCGACTGGCATCGCGCGCAACATGGTCGCCATGTACGGCATGAGCGGCGAGTTCGGCATGATGGCGCTGGGCAGCCTGCGCAACCAGTACCTCGACGGCGGCTACGGCCTCGACTGCGCGCAGGACACCGCCGCGGTCATGGACAAGGAGGTCAAGCGCATCCTTGACGAGTGCTATCGCGAGGCGGTGAAGGTCATCGAGGAGAACCGCGGCGACATGGACAAGGTCGTGGCGTATCTGCTGGAGAAGGAGACGATCACGGGCGGCGAGATGGTCGCCATTCTGGAAGGGCGCGACCCCGAGGCGGTGGAGGAGGCGTACGCCTCCACGCGCACGGAGAACGGCGCGGCGCACGTCGACGTTTCGATCCCCGCGAGCGCGGAGGAGCGGTCCGCCGCCGCGGGAACGGACGACGCCGAGGGAACGGACGGCGCCGCGGACGGCGGCGCCGGAGAGGACGCGCTCGCGGAGCCGGAAGCCCCCTCCGGCGGGGACGAAGCGGAAAAAGGCGACGGGATTGTGCCGAATCCATAAAAAAATTGGCAAAACAACGCTTAATTGTACAAAATTCGGCTTGATTTTCCAAAGTTATGGCGGTACAATAGCAAGCTGACAGGCGTGCGGACGCCAATACGATTCCGATACCGATTTATTTTTGGAGGACAAGAAAATGGCTGACACGAAGAAGAGCGCGCAGGAAGTCAAGGAAGAGGCCGCCAAGGCGGTCGAAACCGTCAAGGAGGAGGCCGCGAAGGTCGTCGCCGAGGCGAAGCCCGTCGTCGAGAAGGCGAAGGCGAACGTGAAGAGCACCGTCAAGACCGCGCGGAAGAAGGCCGCCAAGGCGACCGTGAAGGCAAGCGAGAAGGTCAAGCGCGTTGCCGACAAGGCGGTCAAGGGCGAGGCCGCCCCCATCGTCTACGTCCAGTATCAGGGCGAGGAGGAGAAGGTCGAGGATCTGGTCGCCGCCGCGAAGGCGTCCTTCGCCGCCGAGCACTCCCGCACCAAGGTCACCGAGCTCAAGCTCTATATCAAGCCCGAGGAGCGCGCCGCCTATTACGTCGTGAACGACAAGTTCGCCGGCCGCGTCGATTTCTGAGAGAGCGTCACAGGCAGCAAAAAGCATCCCGAAAGCCGACAGGCTTTCGGGATGCTTTTTTGGCGTTCACTTGCCGGTCGCGTCCCTGCGCGTGATGATGTCGAGCTGCTCCGCCGTGCGCGGCAGGACGTAGGGGTTAAAATACTCGTTGACCATCGCGAGCGTCTCCTCGGGATCGAGGTACATATAGGGGTTGATCCACTCGCAGGGCATGGACATCGCGTGCAGGTTCTGCGTGTCGAACGCGAGCGCCTTCGTCGCGAACCACGCCATGTTGCCGGGGTCGAGGTCGGTGTCCAGATTTTCCTTGGCGATGCTGACGTACTCGTTGAGCTTGCCGGGGTTCGCGAGCGCCTTTTTGAGCACCTCGGTCAGCACGGCGCGCTGCGTCTGCTGCCGCCCGCCGTCGCCGTAGCCGCTGCCGTCGTTGTTCTGCCGGAAGCGGCAGACCTCCAGCGCCTGCTGCCCGTTCAGGTGGCGCATTCCCTTGGAATAGTGGATCGCGAGGTCCTGCTCCGGGTCGTCGTAGTCCATATAGCAGGGGACGTTGAAGTCGATGCCGCCCACCGCGTCGACCAGACGCGTGAAGCCGCGCAGATTGACGCGGAAGTAGTAGTCGATGGGCACGCCGAAGGTGCGCGAGACCTCCTCCTTCACCCCGTCCACGCCGCCGTTCATCGCGTAGGCGGCGTTGATCTTCTTGAGCTTGCGGTCCGTGTCCACGCGCGTGTCGCGGGCGATGGAGCCGACGCTGACGGTCTGGTTCGCCACGTCGTAGGTCACGAGCATCAGGCTGTCCGTGTTGCCGCCGCCGCGGTCCATGCCGATGAGCAAAAAGGTCCAGCAGCTGTCCTTGCGCTTGTAAGCGCCCGGCTCGTCCTCCGCGGCGGCGTCGGCTTTGCCGCCGCCCTGCGAGGCGCTTTCCTGCCGGGCGGGCGCGCTGCTTGCCGTCGGGGGCGCGTCGGCGATTTGCGGCTTTTGCACCAGCAGATGCCATACGCCCCACAGCGCCCCCGCGCACATCAGCAGCGTCAGCAGCGTCCGGCACAGGCGTTCGCCCGGCGTGGTGCGGTTCTTTTTCTTCTTTGCCACGATTCGATATCCCTTACCCACGGGGCGCGCGGAACGCGCCGCCCCTGTTTTTTCGTGTTTTCTCTGTGATTAGACGAGCCGCGCCGGAAAAGGTTCCCGCACAAAGCCGTTCAGCCATGTTTCGCGGCTGCCGCGCGAGCGGCGGGCAAAACGGCGATAGATCATTATCAATAACGGCAAAGCCGTTCAGCCATGTTTCGCGGCTGCCGCGCGAGCGGCGGGCGAAACGGCGATAGGTCATTATCAATAACGGCAAAGCCGTTATTGATAATAGGCGACCAGCAGGTCCACCACCGCGCCGTAGCTGCGCATCCCCAGCTCGTCGCCGTAGCTGCGCAGCATCGTGTCGTACGCCTTGCTGCTCGCGTGCGCCGCCGCGCCGTCGTACTGCGCCCAATAGTCATTCTCCGCGCGCAGATCCGCCAGGATCGCTGGCGGCAGGGTGTCGCGGATGGCGCTCCACGCCTGCGGGTCGGCGCTGTAGAGCGCGTTGGAGAGGTGGATGAAGCCCAGCAGCCAGCCCGAATAGCGATACGCCTCGTCGGGCGCGCGCGTCGCCGCCAGCACGGCGAGGAAATTGCACTGCTGCTCCGAGGCGACGCCGCGGCGGTGCGCCAGCTCGTGGGCGACGGTGGCGGGGAAGGTCGCGACGGGGAAATCCATGTTGAGGTTGGATTCGCCCGTGAACGGGAAGTAAAGCCCCGTCACGTTCATCGCGCTCATCACCCGCGAGCAGAGGATGCGCTTCGGCATGGGGTCGGTTTTGAGGGCGAGGAACGGGAACTCTTCGTACATCGACTCGTAGAGCGAGGGCGCGAAGGCGAGCGCCTCCTGCCGCGAAAGGGCGCACACGCCGTTTGCGTCCCGCGGCACGCGCGGCGCGTAGAGGGAGGCCTGCATCGCGAACAGGCGCGTGACCGAAACCAGATCGTCATGGGCAACCGGCTCGGGATAGATGCCGCTTTTGTCGCAGAAATCGTCGGCGTAGAAATTGACGCCCCAGAGCAGGCAAAACGCGGCGTACAGGCTCAAGAGCGTGTTGACGAGGCGCATCGTCTGGCGATAGAACACCTCGCGCTTGTACTCCGCGCGCGAAATGGCGAAAATGCTGTAGCCGACGAACACGGGCACGCCGATCACCACCGCGGCGTAGCACACCTCCGCCACGGAAAAGGGCAGAAACGCCCAGAACCGGCCGAGAAAGCGCTCGACCGGCATGGAGAACCACGCCGAGACCGCCGTCATGATATCCCGGCGGGCGCGCAGCAGGAAAAAGAGCGCCAGCACGGCAAGGTTGGCGAGCAGCCAGATATGGAGTTGTCGAAAGAATCTGAGGAAGCTTCTCATGGATCCGTCCGCGGCTCAATCCGCCGCCGCCAAAAGCGTTTTGGTGTACTCCTCCCGCGGGTTCGCAAACAGCTCCGCAACCGTGTTTTGCTCGACGATGCGGCCCTTTTTCATCACCATCACGCGGTCGCAGAGCTGATAGACCACGTTCAGGTCGTGGGAGATGAACAGGAACGAGAGCGCGTATTCGTCCCGCAGCGAGCGCATCAGCTCCAGGATCTGGCGCTGGATCGTCACGTCCAGCGCGCTGACCGGTTCGTCCGCGATGATGAGGCTGGGCTTTTGGATCAGCGCCACGCCGATGCTCACGCGCTGGCGCTGCCCGCCGGAAAGCTCCCGCGGGCGCCGCGCCACGCAGTCCGCGGGCAGGCCCACGAGCCGCACGATCTCCGCGACGCGGCGCTTGCGCTCCGGCGCGTCGTACTTGCCGTAGATGCGCAGCGGCTCCTCCAGGATCCAGCCCACCGTGCGCGCGGGGTTGAGCGAGCTGAGCGGGTCCTGAAAGATCATCTGCGGGCGCTTGGTGTAGTGGATGATCTCGCCCGAGTTCGTGTTCACAAGGCCCAGGATGTTGCGCACGAGCGTCGTCTTGCCCGTGCCGGACTCGCCCACGAGGCCGAGGATCTCGCCCCGGCGCAGCTCGAAGCTCACGTCGAACAGGACGTCGTGCCGGGTGCGGCGCCCGCGCGCGTCCGTCTCCCGATACCACGCGTTGAGGTTTTTCACTTCCAGAACGAGGTCGTCCATAGGGCTCTCCTATTCCTTTTTCGCGCGGCGCGGGATTGCGTTGAGCAGCTCGATCGTGTACGGGTGGGAGGGGCGGAGGAAAACGTCCTCCATCGCCCCCTGCTCGACGATCTTGCCGCGCTGCATCACGGCGACGCGCGTGCAGATGCGGCGCACGACCTGCAAATTGTGCGAGATGAGCAGCATGGAGATGCCGTATTCGGCGTTGAGCCGGCGCAGCAGCTCGAGGATCTGCGCCTGCACCGTCACGTCCAGCGCGGTGGTCGGCTCGTCGAGGATCAGCAGCTTCGGGCGCGTGACCAGCGCCGCCGCGATCATCACGCGCTGGAGCATTCCGCCCGAGCACTCGTGCGGATAGCGGCTGTAGATGTCCTCCGGGTCGGGCAGGTCCGCCTCGCCCAGCGCCTCGATCGCGCGCGCGCGGCGCTCCGCCTTCGTCAGCTTCGTGTGTACCGCCAGCGCCTCCTCGACCTGCGGCCCGATACGCATGAGCGGGTCCATGGCGCTCATCGGCTCTTGGAACACGACGCCGATGACGCTGCCCTGAAGCTTTCGCAGCTCCGCGCGGGAGCGCGGCGCGAGCAGGTCCACGCCGTCGAGCAGCACCGAGCCGCGGCAGGTGACCTTTTTGCGCTCGATCAGGCCCGAGAGCGTCATGGCGGTGACGGTCTTTCCACTGCCGGATTCGCCCACCAGGCCCAGCACCTCGCCGTCGTGGATGACGAGGTCGATGCCGCCCACCGCCTCGCGGTCGGAATTGTGGAATTTTACGTGCAGATCACGAAGCTCCAGCATAATTTTTCTCCATGCGCCGCAAACGAAGCGCCTCATTTGCGGCGGCAGCCATGTTTCGCGGTTGCCCGCAAGGGCGAGCGAAACGGCGAACCGAGGCTGTGACAAAAGGCGAAGCCTTATGTCACAGCTCGCGTCTTTGCAGCCCCTCGCCGATCAGGCCCACGCCGAGGATCAGCAGGATGATCACAACTCCCGCGCCGAAGGCGTACCACGGCGTCGCGGCGAGGTACGCCTGCGAATCGCTGAGCATATAGCCGAGGCTCGCCTCGTCGGGGGACACGCCGATGCCGAGATAGCTCATCGCCGCCTCCGCCAGCACCGCGTTGTTGAAGCCGATCGTCAGCGCGGAGAGCAGCACCGGCCAGATGTTCGGCAGGATATGCACGAACAGGATGCGCGCGGTGGACGCGCCCATCAGCCGCGCCGACTTGACGTAGTTCTGCACGCTCGCGCGCTTGAACTCCGTGCGCACGATGCGGGCGTAGCTGGGGATGAACACGATGCCCAGCGCCAGCAGCAGATGCTTGCGCCCGGGGCCGAGGACGCTGACAAGAACGAGGGCGAGCAGAAAGCTCGGGAACGCGCTGAGCGCGTCGTTCACGCGCATGAGCACCTCGTCCACCCAGCCGCCGAAGTAGCCGGTCAGCGCGCCGACCAGCGTACCGGCAGCCGTGCCCAGGACCACCGTGCCAAGGGCGACGAACAGCGTCGAGCCCGCGCCCTTCATCACGCGCGAGAGAATGTCGCGCCCAAACTTGTCGGTGCCCATCAGGTGGGCGAGCGAGGGCGCGCATTCGCGCACGGAGCCGTCCATCTTCATCGGGTCGCAGGGCGTCCAGAAATAGCCGAGGACGATGAATGCGAAGACCAGCGCCGAGAGAGCCAGCCCGCAGGAGAGGAAATAGTTGCGCTTTTTCATGCCCGTCCCTCCTCGCTGTAGCGAAGGCGCGGGTCGATGCGCCGCCCGAGCAGATCGCCTGCGAGGTTGCACACCACGACCCAGAACGCCACCAGCGTCACCACCGCCTGCACGACGGGCGCGTCGCGGTTGGAGATCGCGGAGATCAGCAGCCGCCCCAGCCCCGGGATCGAGAACACCTGCTCGATGATGACGCTGCCCGCCACCAGCTCGGCGACCGTCATCGCGAGGAACGTGACCAGCGGGACGAGCGTGTTTTTCAGCACGTGGCGGTAGAGGATGTCGCCGCGGCTGCGCCCGCGCGCCATCGACGTGCGGACGTAGTCGCGCTGCGCCTCCTCCAGGATGCAGCCGCGCAGGAGGCGCACCGTCATCGCGATGCGCGGCAGCGCGATCGCCAGCGCCGGGAAGAACAGATAGCCGAGGTAGGCGCCCGCGCCGTCCGCCCACGCCGGGAACGCGCCGGGGACGAACAGGCGCAGCAGCAGCCCGAAGACGTAGGTGAACAGGATGCCGGTGAAAAACGGCGGCACGGACATCAAAAGCTGTCCCAGCACCGTCACGATCCGGTCGAGCCAGCCGCCGGCGTACTTCGCCGTCACGACGCCCACCGGGATCGAGACCAGCACGATCAGCGCGAAGGCGAAAAGCGTCAGCGTCAGCGTCGGGCGCAGGCGCTCCGCGATGAGCCGCGCGACCGGCAGGCGGTACTGATAGGAGACGCCCATATCGCCCCCGACGAGCGCCACGAGCCAGTCCACATAGCGCGCGAGCATGGGCTTGTCCAGCCCCAGCTCCGCGCGCAGCGCCGCCAGCCGCTCCGGCGTCGCCTCGGTGCCGAGCATCCGCTCGGCGGCGTCGCCGGAGAGCAGGGAAAACGCGAAAAAGACAAATAGCGAGACGAGCACCAGGGTCAGCAGCAGCGTTCCGATTTTTTTCGCTGTGTATCGCATGGCGCCCGCCTCCTTGCAAGGTTGGGGTTTATTCGTAGCGCACCGTGCTCATATCCATGACGTAGATCGGATAGAAGCGGTAGCCGGTCAGACCTTTGCGCAGCGCGACAAAGTCGACCAGATCCTGAATGTAGACGTTCGCGGCGTCCCTGGCGAGGATGCCCTCCATCTCCAGATACGCCCGCGTCTGCACGTCGTCGTTCTTCGCGCTCAGCGCGTCGGCGAAGGCGGCGTCGTACTCGTCGCTGGAGTAGCCGATGAAGTTCTTGCCGTTGCCGGTGGTGAAGCGCTCAAGCATGGCGCGGGCGGTCATGGTGGAGGCGTCGAAGCCGCAGACGGTCGCCTCGAAATGCCTGCCCTGATAGACGTCGGAGACCCAGGTCGCCCATTCGACGGGCTGCACCGTGACGTTCACGCCGATCGCGCGGAACTGCTCCGCCGCGATCTGGCCCGCGTCCACGTGCGGGGAGTAGTTCTGCGGCACCGTGATCGTCAGGTCGAAGCCGTTGGGATAGCCCGCCTCGGCGAGCAGCGCCTTCGCCTTTTCCACGTCGTGCGGATAGAGGCCGATCAGATCCTCGCGGAAGTATTTCCGGAAGGCGGGGTACATACTGCTGCCCACCGGCCAGCCGCGGCCGTCCGCCGTGAGGTCGAAGATCTGCTGGCGGTCGAGCGCGTAGCACAGCGCCTGACGCACGCGCACGTCGTCGAGCGGCTTGACCGTGTGGTTGAGGTACACCGCCTGCACGAGGTTCATCGTGCCTTCGAGGATGGTGAACTCGTCGCCGAGCTGGCTGACCGTCGTGGTGCCGAGGTGGGCGTAGAGGTCCACCGCGCCGCCCTTGAGCGCCAGCAGCAGCGCCTCGGGATTCTCGTAGATGCGGTAGGTCACGCGGCTGAGGGCGGCTTTCTCGCCCCAGTAGTCGTCAAACCGCTCCAGCACGACGTTCTGCTGCGCCTGGCGGGAGACGAATTTGAACGGCCCGGTGCCGACGGGCGCGGTCGCCTGGTCGGCGTAGCCGGCGGGCAGGATCGCGCAGGTCAGGTACGCGAGGAACTCGTTGTTCGGCGAGGGCAGCGTGATGCGGATCTTGCCGTCCTCCACCGCGATGTCCGTGTCCTTGAGCGCGGGGACGTAGCCCTCGTCGCGGCAGCGCGTCAGGGACAGCAGCACGTCGTTGGGCGTCACCTCCTGCCCGTTGTGGAACTTCACGCCCTTGCGCAGCGTGAAGGTGTAGGTCGTCAGGTCGTCGGAGAGGGTGTAGCTCTCCGCCACGGCGGGCGCCAGATCGCCGTCGGGCGTGGGCTTGACCAGCCCCTCGAAGACGTTGAACAGCAGCTCCTTCGTGCCCGCCGCGACCATCGTGTGCGGGTCGAGGCTGTTGTCGAGGTCCTGCGAGATGCCGACGACGATCTCGTTCGCCGCGCGGCGCTCGTCGGCGGGGGTCTTCGGCGCGGCGGGAGCGGCGGGAGCGGCGGGAGCCGCGGGGGCGGCGGAGGAAGCGGCGGCGCCGGGAGCCGCGGGGGCTGCCGGCACGGGCTTGGC
>CACZCL010000027.1 GCA_902779695.1 Oscillospiraceae bacterium
CGGAGAACGCCACCATCGCGGGCTCGCACTCCTGCCCGCGCAGGGGGACCGGCGCCATGTACGGCGCGTCGGTCTCGGAGATGATGAGGTGCTCGGGGCAGGCGGCGATGGCGGCGCGGATGTCCTCGGAGCGGTTGAACGTGGCGGCGCCGCCGAACGCGATGCGGCATCCCATCTCGGCGAACGGCGCCATGACCTCGGGCGAATCGGTGAAGCAGTGCAGGTCGCAACCCGCCTCGGGCACGCCCTCCTCGCCCAGGACCTGGAGCGCGAGGTCGTGGCCCAGATGGTCGTCGGCACCGTCGCGCAGATGCAGCTCCACGGGGAGCGCGCGCTCGTGCGCGATGCGCAGCTGCGTCCGGAACGCCTCCATCTGGATCTCGGGGCCCAGCTCGTTCCACGGCCCGAAGTCGAGGCCGATCTCCCCCACGCCCACGGCGCGCGGGCTCGCGAGCAGGGCATCGAGCCGCTCGAGCACGCCCTCGTCGACGTCGGGCGCACCGTAGGGATGGACGCCCGCGATGATGCGGACCTGGTCGAGCAGCCTGAACGGGGAGCTTCCCACCTCCGCGGGGACGAAGCCCCCATCGAGCGCCTCGAGGATGCGGTCGGCGGCCTCCTCGACGCCCTTGTCCATCCACGCGAGGAACCCCTGCACGCTGCCGAACCGGCCCTTCGGCCCGACGTCGGACACGGGGTCGACGGGCACCACGAGCAGCCTGACGCCGACGAGGGCCGCGCGGCACAGGACGTCGGGCATGTCTCCCCTCGTGAAGTGCGCGAGGTGGCCGTGGGTGTCGGCGAGCGGCGCCAGCGGGGCGGGCGCCTCGACCGGCGTGCGCGATTTGCCCTTGTGGAACAGCGCGAGGTCGTCCATGGCAATCCCCTATCCCAGCGCAGCCGCGAGCTCGACGAAGCGCTCGGGCGCGAGGGTCTCGGCACGCGCGGTGGGCGCGATGCCGCAGGCGGACGTTTCCCCTCGCCTCGATCTGCGGCAGGGTCAAGCGCCCGGTGCCGCCGGACATGGGCGTGATGTTTCGCACCTCGCTGATCCGGGGAAGTCCGCCCAAAAGCGCGTTTACCGCGCCGGCGGGGGCATTGCCCCGCTCGCCTCCGCCGCTGGCGTATTCCACGCGGATGTTGCGATCCCCGGCGGGCGGAACACGCCCGCAGCGGTCATCGCCAAAGCGAATGACGCCCTGCCATGCATCCAAAAGATACGCCCGATCCTCGCTTCCCGCCACGGCAAGATCCGGTACGCTTTCCCAAAGCACCCAGCAGCGCCGGACCCGATGGTCGCTCTCCTCCAGACGGACCCGCTGCGGAAGCTCGGCGGCAAGGGCGCGGGCGTCCTCCTCGCTGAGCCGGGCGCTCTCATCGACCCAGACCCGGCAGTCCTGAACCGGCGCGCTGAGCAGCCGCACCGTCTTCCCCACCTCATAAACGCCGGTGGAGAAAAACTGCGTCGGCTCCCGCTGATACTGCACAGCGGGCACGGTATTGGTGACGATTTCCCGCACGCAGGGCAGCGCGCCCGGATAGCGCGTACTGCGGCGAAGCCGCAGCCAGAAGCCCGTCTCGCCATACAACGGCTTTTCCGGCAGCGGCGCGGTCAGGTACAGAAAAACCTCTCCGCTTTGGCTCAGGTTTTCCGTGCGGTCGATGCACTGTACCGGAACAAACCCGGACGCCGTATCCATTTCCCAGATCAGCTTCTCCGCGACGGCCTTCCGTCCCTCCATGCGAAAGCCCAGAGACAGCGGCATCCCGTGGGGGGAGCGGTCAAAGCGCAGATACATGGCGTTTTCTTCCGCGTCCATCATGCGCAGGACCTCAAGATTCAGCCGCGACGCCCGCCCAGCGTCCTCGATCCGGACGGTCTCTCCGTTGTTTTCCGCCAAAACCCAGTCCGCTTTGGGCGCCTGCTCACCGTCGTACTGCCAGCGGAAATTCGCGCCGCGCACCAGGGGTACGATCCATTTGGCAAGCTGCGAAAACTGGTTTTCCACCTCTGTTACCCTTGCCCGGATATAAAGGCCGGTTTCCGCGTTGACCTCCGTTTCCGTGATATCCTCGGGGATGCGGAAGGTCAGCTCAAGCGGCCCTTCCTTCTTCCCGGAGAATGGGTTCCGATCCCCGGATACCGTCAGATTCCGCCATCCGATACCGTTGTAATACTCCCATACCACGCCGGAGATAAAAACGTCGTCCGGTTTTGCCTCCACGGTGCCGCTCTTGTCAATGATCGCCATGCCGTATTGATATGCCGGCCCTTCGCTCTTCGGCGCGTCTGTCACAAAGGCAAGGTCCAGGCGCAGCATCGCGAGCGCCCCTTTTTTTGACAGCGCCGTGTCGCTGCGCAGGTAAAACATCTCATACGGGGTCGGGCGGCGCCCCAGGCAATAGCCGCCCTCCTCCGGAGTAAGGGCAACGTCGCCGTTGAACAGCCGCGACGCCGGACAGTCCTCCAGCGGCGCGCTGGACAGGGCGATTTGCTCCAGCGTCAGATTCAGTCCGGGCGTGCCCCGGCAATAGATGCAGATATGCCCCTCTTCATCCGCGTCCGCGGAAAGCCCGTTCCGTTTTTCCAGAAGGATGCGTCCGTTCTCCGCGCTTGCCGCGTCAAAACGGACCATCTCCCCGTCATGGAGATAATACCACGCAAGCCCGGCGTCAACAAGCTGCGGCGCGGTCTCAAGCTCCAGATAACGGGCCGTCTGCCGAAGCTCCAGTGTGATAACGGCCGGGCAGTCCAAACGCAGCACGTCGCTCTGGCCGATGACAAAGCTGTGCCGCTGAAGCTCAACGCCCTCGTCATTTGAAAAAAATCGCTGAGAGCGCGAAAAATCCAACCGCCGGATACTGTCGGAGGCGCCGTCCGCAAAGTAGACGTCCATCAGACGGGCGGCGGTAGCCTGTATGGTTCGCACCGTCTCATAGACGACGTTTTCTCCCGCGTCGTCGGACGTAAAAACCCGCGTTCCGCCCGCAACCGTCACCGGGTCCTCGGCCGCGTCATGGGGAGAAAAGCGCATTGTGCCGCGAGCGGGCGCCGGACCGGGTTCCCGATAGCCGATCAGATTCAAAAACTCCAGATACAGTTTTTCGGGCAATGCGTTCCGCCGGTCAATGATCTCATGGAACATCGTGCTGAACAGCTCCGCGATCGCCGCGCCGGGGTCGTCCTCCGGGGATTCGCAGCGCCATTCCGGCGTATAGCTGCGCGCGAGAGAAGCAACCTCGGCACGCACATCGTCCAATGTTCTGTTGTCCAAAACAGGTATGTTCATAAGCATTCCATCCCCTGCGGCGCGCGTCACACGCCTCCGCCGCCCTCGGAGCCCTCGGTGATATAGAACGGGAAGACGTGATTATAACGGCTGTTGGTGCTGCGGATCGTATAGGCGACCTCCACGGTGATCACGCCCTCCGGCTCCTCCGTCCGGCGCACCTTCACGTCCACGTCCCGAATGCGCGGCTCCTGATAGAGAAGATCCTCCTGCACCTCAAAGGCAAGGCTGTCCTCCATGTTTTCGCCGGCCGGTGAAAACATGTATTCCATGACGTCGGTTCCGAAATCGGGCCGCATCACCCGCTCGCCCCGTGAGGTTCGCAGAATGATCCCGATCGCTTCCCGGATATCCTCATCCTCCTCGACCAGGGAAAATTTCCCGGTCTTGGGATCCACCTGCAGGGGAAATTTCAACCCGCGTCCCAGAAACTCTTTCCCGATCTCCACTCGCCGTGCTCCTTCCCAGCGTATCCGCCGTCAGTTGATCTTTACCATGCCGCCCTTGAGATTCGCCATGCCGGAGCCGTTCAGGTCCAGCGTCGCGCTGGCCTTCACCTCCGTCTGCGCCCCCTCCATGGACAGCTTCGCGGTGGCCTTGGTCTCGATGTTCGCCGCCTGCGACGAGATCTTGGAATCCGCCTTCTCCGTAAGGTTTCCGCCGCTCTCCAGCGTAATTGCCGTGCTGCCCGCGGAAAGCGTCAGCTTGGTCTTTGCCTTCAACTCGACGTTTCCGCCCTTGAGATCCATGGTCAGCGCGTTGTCGCCGGCCTTGTCCTTGATGCTAACGCTCTGTTCCTTATCGTCGATCTTGATCTCAGTGCCGGACGGCATGGTGAGCGTCACGGTCTGCTCCTTGTCCGTGTCATGGAGCAGGATCTCGATCTTCTTCGGCGTGCGCAGCACATAATCCTCCGCCTTGCCGTCCTGAACGGACAGCGGAGGCGTGGTTTCCGTGTTCCAGTAAGCGCCCAGCACCAACGGGCGGTGGGGGTCGTCGTCCAGATATGCCAATACAACGAGATCGTCCACCTGCGGGAAAAACATCGCGCCGCAGTCCTTGCCGCCCATGGGCGTCATGATATAGCACCAGTCCGTCTCCTCCTCGTCCTTTGCGCCGATGGGGAGGCATTTGACCCGATTAAAATTTTCCTCGTCCTTGATGTTCGTGACCTTTGCGAGGGTCAGCCCTCTGCGGGACATCTCCCGCGCGGACACTGATCCGGACTTGCCGACCAGCGCATCCAGCTCGTCTGCAATGCTCATGCTTTCGCACCCTTAACCTCAAATTCGGTTATGTATCCGTTGTCGTCAAAGAGATGGCGGACTTTTGTCAGAAAATAGCTTCCGTTCGCCTGCTTGTCCCCGCCCTCGATCTTCAGATAGCGTCCGGGGATCAAATCGGGAATGCCGATGCACCTTCCCCTGCCGGAGACAAGCCCCATGGCGATGCCGTCCAGCCGGTTCTGCGCAAGCGTCTTGCACTCATCCTGTGTCCTGGCATACTCGCTGTACTCCCGCAGCACCGCTTCCTTCAGCGCCGGTACGAGCTCCGCCGCGCTTTTTCCGTCTCCGCCCGTCTTGACGCTGTCGGCCTCGCCCAGGACCGCCTTTTGATTCACGTCCCTGCCCATGATCTCCACCTTTCCGACCTGATGCGCAAGAGAGACGCGTTTCTGAAAGGAATCCAGTCCCTGTCCCAGCGTCAGCGTCAGGATCGGGCTTGTCTTGGAAGCGACGTCGCTGAAAATCAGCTCTCCGGCCACGCAGAACAGGCTGAAGCCATAGCGCTGAGCCATGAGGTTCAAAAACCTCCAGTCGTCGATCTGCTCTTTGACCACCGCCGTCTCAAAGCCGCTCAGGGACGCCATGTTCACTTTCTTCGCAAAGCCCGCCGAAACGCTCTTTTGCAGGATCTCCTTCACGATCTCCGCGGGTTTCTTCTTTCCCGCGTACAGCGGCTCCCGCAGGCTCATCAAATATCCGAGGCCGTCCAGCCCCGTCACGGAAATGCCCGACGCGCCCTCCTCGTCAAAATCGACGCTGTAATCGTCCACATAGCCGTAGAAGACGGTTTTCTTCTTGACGTATCCGCCCTTGACCTCCAGTTCCGCGCCGATCTTAACGGCCTGGGCCATTTCGTTGACCCATTTCCTCTTCTCGTAATCATAACCCCCTTCGATATGGAAGGAGCAGCCGCCCGCGCGCCCATCGCAGGAGAGCTCCGCCTCCAGCGTGGAGATCGGAACCTTGCCACATTCAAAAACCTTCCCTCCCACGGAGACCTCGTAGGCGGGCGCGGAAAAGCCGTCGTATTTCTTGTCCAGGTCCTTAAAGGTGTAGCTCCCCGTGTCCATGCGTCAATCCTCCAGCGCCGGCAGCCGCAGCAGATCGCCGCTGTGCAGCACGCGCGGGTTGGTCAGCCCGTTGGCGTCCGCAATGGCGCGCCACTGGCTGCTCTGGCCGTATTCCTTCGCCGCCAGCGCCCACAGTGAGTCCCCCGCCTTGACCCGCCGGTATTTTGTGGTATCCGGCGAGTTGAACGGGTTGGAGCCGAGAACCCGTTCCAGATCCACGCGCTCAAGGAACGTGCAGTCCAGCCGCGCGCGCACGGGGCGCCCGTTCTCGTCAAATTTCAGGAAGCTCTGTCTGCAATGGGTGAGATACCCTTTGAATTGCAGCGATCCCCATTTGACCTTCAGCAGCGGCGGCCGATGCACGTCCGGATCAATATAGGTCAGCTCGTAAATCAGCTCCGTATACTCCCGCACGTCGATCATGTTGGCAAGCGAGGGAAGCATACTGTTTGCGCCAAACATGAGCTTGTCGCCAAAGCTGCCTCCAACCTCGCTGCCGGCGGAAAGGCTGTCAAAAAACAGCTCGAAATGCAAGGTCTCCGCCGAGCCGTTCGTAAACTGGACCCACGGCCCGTCGCTGTTGAGCATGCTTCTCTGCGCGTAGCGGGCGCTGCGCTCCTGCGTATAGGAAGCGGGATTGTACAGCACCTCGAATTCATCGCCGTCGTCCAGATTTTTGATTGACATTTTCTCCAGCGGGACCAGGATATTGGGATTTGGGACACCGATATACATAGGCGGCTCCTTATTTTCCTCCGCGGCGCAATTCCTTCCGCAGCCGCTCCTCTATGATTTTATAGACCTTTTCTGCCATTTTTCTTGCCGTCCGCTCATCCAGTTCTCCGCCGCGCTGCGTTTGCTCCCGCTCCGCTTCGTTCAGATTGCGGAATACCATCGCAGACTGTCCGGCGTCAGGCGAGGTCCTCCCCTTCTCCGCGGGACGCATACCGGGCGGGATCGCATACGGCGCGCTCCAGTTGATGTGGCCGCCTGAGGCTCCGGCTTTTTTGCTGTCGAACGGCTCGCTCTGCGCGCCGGGAGGAGGGAGCTGTCCGCCGTTTTGCCGCAGAACGGCGCGCGCCCATGAGGGAAGCTCCTGCGCGAAGGGGCTCTTCGTTTGACGCTCCGTTTTGGCTTCGCCGCTATCCTCGGCCGGCGTTTCCTGCGGCGTGCGCAACGCTTGCGTATAGGTCAGCTCAAGGCGCGCGTCCCATGCCGCGGAAGCCCGCGGAGCCGGCGCGGGGGGAGGATTCGTGAGCGCCGCTTGGCTCGTCCGGCCCGTCTTTGACTCACGCGGCGATTGCCGCGACGCGTTCGCCAAGGGCGAATGACGCGCGGAAACCGAATCCGCCAGACGCTGTGTGTCGAAGGTATCACGAGGGGTATCGCCGTGCGCCAGCGTCCTCAAAACGCGAGGTATTCCGTGTGGCGCAACAGAATCGGCAACGGGCGTCCCCCGCGCCGTCCGCGCACGCTCCGTCTCTGCCGGCGTTTCCGCAGCGTGCCGCTGCCGCGCCTCCGCGGCTTTGCTTTCCGCGTCAGCTTGAGAGGCCGCGGGCGCGTCCGCCGACGCGCTTTGCCGCGCCGCCCGCTCTCTCACAGGCTGCGCCGTTTGCAGTTCCGCCTGTGTGTTGTATTCCAGCTCGGCGGGTTCGGGCGAAAGCGTTGCCGCGGCAGATTCGCTGACGGGTATGGCCCGCGCCGCCCGCTCCGTTTCCGCGAAGGGAGCGGCATCGTCACGCCGCGGCGCCGTCTGTACACGCTCCGTCTCCGCCGGCGTTTCCGCCGCGCCCTGCCGCGTCTTCACGGCTTTGCTTTCCGCGGCAGCTTGAGAGACCGCGGGCGCGTCCGGCAACACGCTTTGCCGCGCCGCCTGCTCTCTCTCAGGCTGCGCCGCCTGCTCCTGCGCTTTGTATTCCAGCTCGGCGGATTCGGGTGAAAGCGTCGCTGCGACGGAATCGCTGGCGGGTATTGCCCGCGCCGCCTGCTCCGTTTCCGCGAAGGGAGCGGCATCGTCATACCGCGGCGCTGTCTGTACACGCTCCGTCTCCGCCGGCGTTTCCGCCGCGAGCCGCTGCCGCGCCTCCGCGGTTCCGCTTTCCGCGGCAGCTTGAGAGACCGCGGGCGCGTCCGCCGGCGCGCTTTGCCGCGCCGCCTCTCTCTCAGGCTGCGCCGCCTGCTCCTGTTCTTTGTATTCCAGCTCGGCGGATTCGGGTGAAAGCGTCGCTGCGGCGGAATCGCTGGCGGGTACGGCCCGCGCCGCCCGCTCCGCTTCCGCGAAGGAAGCGGCATCGTCATACCGCGGCATCGTCTGCACACGCTCCGTCTCCGCCGGCGTTTCCGCCGCGCCCTGCCGCGCCTCCGCGGCTTTGCTTTCCGGGGCGAATCGAGAGGCCGCCGGCGCGTTCGGCAACACGCTTTGCCGCGCCGCCTGCTCTCTCGCAGGCTGCGCCGTTTGCAGTTCCGCCTGTGTGTTGTATTCCAGCTCGGCGGGTTCGGGTGAAAGCGTCGCCGCGGCGGAATCGCTGGCGGGTATGGCCCGCGCCGCCCGCTCCGTTTCCGCGAAGGGAGCGGTATCGTCATGCCGCGGCGCTGTCTGTACACGCTCCGTCTCCGCCGGCGTTTCCGCTGCATCCTGCCGCGCCGCCCGCTCTCTTTCCCACTGCTGTGAATCGTTCCTCCGCGCAGTTTCTTCCGGGACCTTCTGCTGTACAGCCTGCCCCCGCGCATATCGGTCGTCAGATCGTTCCGCGGGCATCGCGCGCGTCGTCCGTTCCCGATCGGCAGCGTCCTTCAAGGCAGCCGAGAGAGCGGCCGGCAAACGGCTTTCCTCCTGCGGCGCTTTTCCGGATATAGCCTGTTCCCTGCGGTAGCGCAGCAGATCCGGAAAAAGGATGCTCCCGCCCGGCGCGTTCTCTCGTTCAGGCGCCTTGGCGGCAACGTCCGGATGCTCAGGCCGCCATTGCGGCGCCCAGCCATCCCCGGCAGGGGCCGTCGTGGTCTGGCTGGCTAACGTCAGATTTGACCGCGCTTTGGGGATACTCTCCACGACGCCCGGAAACGCCGCCGTTTCCTCCGCCGCCGCTCCCGCCGACGGGCGCTGCGCGTCATCTTGTGAACGCCGCGATTCCTTTTGCGCTTGTATACGCGCAAGCGTTGATATCATCCGCGCAGCCGTATCCCGCTGCCCGAGCAGCGCGGGCGTCCGGCTCCGGGGCGCCGTTCCCGCGGAAGCTTCCGCGGCCGCGCTCCGCTCCCGGAGCCCCAGGCTCTCGTTCCGTGCCGCTCTCGCGGAGATCGCCGCGCTCTGGCGCGGGGGCTGTACCGGGCGCGCGGGCGATTCGCCGCCCCGCGCCTCCGCGCGGCCTTCGTCCGGCTCGCCGTCCGGGTAAAACAAATCCGTCGGCGGCGCGTATTGCCGCGGCGCCGCGTTGCGCGCAAAAGCATCGCCCGGGGTATCTCCGGCGCCGAATACAGGCGGCGCGCCATCTCCGTAGAGCAGCGGCGCAAGCCCCGCGGAATACATGCCGAAAGCCTGTCGGTCAAAAATATCTCCAAACGGAAAGCGGCTCCGGGAGGCGCGATATCCGGCGACAGCCCCGACGTCGAATCGGCCCGTCAGCCGCGCCCTTTCCGCGGCGGGGGACGCAGTCGTCCCCGCCGCGTAAGAGACGGGAAGCGTCAGCGGCTGTCCCGCAGGCCGCGGCACATCCCCGCCGGCGCGGAGCGTTTGGGGGAAAAATGCCGCTATCGTTTGGCGAGGCGCTTCGCGCCGCGCGCTCAGGAGCACGTACCGCTCCCTTGACGAAAGCGTAGCGGCGCCCTTCCCTTCGGAGACCATGCGCAGCCCGGAAACGCCGCGAGGCAGCATACCGCCGGCTTTCCAAAGCTCGCGCTCCCGCAGCAAAATGCGCTCCAGCACTCGCTGCTCCACGGTCAGGGCGTCGGGCTTCTTTTCCGTCTCCTTCTTCTCCGAAGCGCGCTCCGGCTGGCGCGCAAGCTCCTCACGAAGCGCCTTTGTGATGATCTTCAGATCAAGATTCAGCTGTATCTCCGGCGCGGGAGGCGGCTGCTCTTCCTTTTCCCCGTCCTCCAGCAGCTCCAGCGCCAACGCCTGCCACAGCCCCTCCGCCTGGCGCACGCGGCTGGCCAGCTCAAGCGTAAACAGCCGCGAAAGCAGGCCAAAGTGGGACAGTCCCAAACGGCTCTGTTCCACTGTCGTCATATTTGGATTCAGTACGGCGATGCGTTTCATCAATAGCAACCGTTATAAAGCAGTTCCATCCTGGTGACGGCAAGCGAGGGTTGATTGCTGTTCAGGTCAGGCCCGACATACCGCTGCAAATGCGCCCCGACGATGGTCCACATCCGCTGCATGGAGCCGAACCGGTCCTTGAGCATCACGGTGCCCGCCATGGGAATGCTCATGCCCTGATTGACCATGCTCATCAGGAGGGAGACCGAGTCAAAGCTGGTGACAACGCCCTGTTCGAGTACGAGCACCTGCGGCTTCACCTGGTTGAAAAAAAAGCGGGGATAAAGGGAACCGCCTTCTTGGAAGACCTCATAATCCGCTTCCATGGCAAGGCCGCTGACAGAGGTAAAGCTGCCCATGATCGCGGCGCCGGGTCCCATCAGCGCAACGTCAAAGAATGCCCCGGATAAAAACGCCATTTCCGCTTACCTCCCGCCCCGTCTGCCCGGTCTGCCCGATCCGGGCAGTACGTCCCGCATGGATGCGGGCGCGTTTGTCCTGCGCTCCACGCCGCGTATGGAGAACGTCATGCTCTCCGAAAGCACGGCGCTGCTTCCGCCATCCATGGGCGCCAGCTCGTATGCGATGGGAAAAGCTTCCTTCAGCGTCCAAACGATTCCGCGTCTCCCGCGGTCATCCAGCGCGACCACGTTGATCGTGCGGGCGCTCACGCCGAACTGCGGCCCGGATTCGGTCCCCGCCGCCGCGGCAAACAGCCAATCGAGAAACGCCTCGTCCCCCACGACGCCCTTGGTCAGCGTCACGGGGGTAAAGCGCGTCAGCGTGGAGATGCCCTCCATCACGCCCCGGGCGTCGTCGCCGCCCCTGGCTTCCAGATGGTCCACCTCGAATTTCACGCCGGAAAACTGGGAGAAGGCGGCGACCACGGCAGCTCCGTACTCCAGCTCGACCAGAAAGCGAAAGGAGCGAAAGGGATCCTGATATACGTTTGCCAAACCGCGCGCCTCCTCACTTTAACTCGATTTTATTCTGCTTGTCAGGGCCGTTGAGCTTCCGGTTCACCTCCGAAACCTCCCGGCACCACCGGCGGCGTTCCAAATGATCCAGTTTCATGACCTCCTCGCGCGGCCAGTGCAGATAATAGGAGAGGAAGGTCATTTCCTGCCAGAGCTGCTCCTTCGGATACATGGTCAGCCCTGGGTTAATAAAAAATCCAGAGGCACCTCGATTTCCTGCTCACAGTGGGGGCATTTCACCTTGTATACCGGCAGCTCAGACATGTTGATGCGCTGATACAGGTCCTGCAAATACGCCAGATCCATGGTAAAAAGACCCTCGATCACGCGATTGTTGATGGTGCGAAGCGTCCCCAGCTTCGTGATGACCCTGGAGAGCAGGATGATGGTCAGATAGCTGGCGTTCTGCTGCACCCGCGGGTCGCGCAGGGGCAGGATCTCGTCCGCCGCGGTGGCAAGGCGCATGGTTCCGCGCTTGTGCACATCGCCGTTGGCGTCGACATACCCCTTGGGCAATTCAAATTCAAACTCAGTTTCCATTGCATTTGCCTCCTATAGAGAGCGCCGCGCCGCCTAAAACGACAGCGCGGCGAAATTTCTATCAGATAGCCGAGGGTTCGCCGGCGGAACCGCCCGGCGTATGCTCCATGCCCTCGTGAGCCAGCTCCAGCGAATGAATCGCGACTTCTCCGCCGTTACCGTTCAGATCGGGCACGGTGTAACCGGCGGGCCAGGCGTTGATCAGCTGCCAGGACGGGCCGTCGCCTCCCGCGTCGTCGATCAGGGTGATGGTCACGTCGTGGCGGACAAGGCCGGTCGGGGGCGCCTGATTGCTGGGTGCGACGGAAAGGATCCAATCCAGAAAATCACTGTCGTCCGAAACGCCCCAGCGGAGCGTCACATTGCCGAACTTGGTCAGGCCGGGCAGCTTTCTGGGGGTATTGCGCAGATCGTCGCCTTCCCTGTACTCCACCACGTCGGTGTTCATGCTCACGCCGGAAACCTCAGAGAAGCCGGCACGGGAAATGCCGTCGATATCGACCCTGTATCGAAATACTCTATACGGATAATTGATTGCCATATCTCATTGTCCTTTCTGCAAACATTCTCTGACTGCGTTTCCTCATCAGCCCTCGCCGTTGGCAGTCTTCTGGGTAATGCGGAAGATGACGAATTCAGCGGGCTTCACGGGCGCGATGCCGATTTGGCAGATCAGCCGGCCGTTGTCAATATCGTCCTGCGTC
Source organism: Oscillospiraceae bacterium (assembly GCA_902779695.1). Taxonomy (GTDB): domain Bacteria; phylum Bacillota; class Clostridia; order Oscillospirales; family Oscillospiraceae; genus Hominicoprocola. Next base: position 12,123 of record CACZCL010000027.1, read on the forward strand.
ATGGTAGTGGGGCCGCACTCCACAAAGAACGCCTGATCCGGGCTTGTGCCGGCCAGCATACCGTCGCGCCAGCAGGTGGCGAGGAAGGTGGAAATGGTACGCGTCACGCGCGCCCAAAGGGCTTCGCTGTTGGGCTCGAACACGACCCAGTTGGTGTTCGCCTTGATGGACTCCTCCACATAGATAAACAGCCGGCGGACGTTGAGATACTTCCACAGCCCGTTGGAGCTGATGGTTCGGGCGCCCCAGACGCGTATCCCGCGGCCGGGGAAGGAGCGGATCAGGTTCACGCCGATCGGGTTGAGAATGTCCTGCTCGCCCGTGTTGTAGTTGCACGAAAGCCCCGTGCAGCCGCGCACAACCTCATTGGCGGGCGCCTTGTGCACGCCGCGGTCCGTGTCGCTGCGGGCGTAGATGCCCGCCATCGCGCCGGAGGGCGGGAAATAGGCCGGGCGCTTCGCGCCCGCGTCGAACATCTGCAGCCAGGGGTGATAGATGGCGGCGTAGGTGGAGTCGTACATATCCCGGAAGTTGACCACGTCGTTGGTCTTTTTGAGGTCCATCGGGATGTCGAGAATGGCAAAGCAGCTCTTCTTGCCCTCGCAGAAGCCCACCAGCGAGGACTGCACCTCCGGCATCGTAATGCCGGGGATCGCCATGATGGAGACGTTGTTGTTCTCGATGAACGCCTGAAGGCCCGTGCGCTTGCCGGGACCGTCGTCCTTGCCGAGGAAGGCGTCGGGAGTCACGGTCAGAACGCTGCCGTTGCTGCCGCCCTCGAGAATGAGGATCATCTCGCTGCCGGTGCCGCCGCACAACTCGTACGGCGTGATCTTGCCGGCGGCGGCGACGGGCGCGGGCGCGGGCGCCGGCGCCTCATCCTTTTTGTCGCCTTTCTTCTCGTCCTTCTTGTCTTCCTTCTTATCTTCCTTCTTCTCCGCCGGCGCGGGAGCCGCCGCGCCCGCCGAGGCGAGGACCTCGACCTTGATGAGCTCGCTCCTTGCCGTGCGGACCGGAGCGTAGTTCAGGGCTTCGGGCTTCAGGGACAGGTTCTCGAAGGTCTCCACGGTATCGTCCAGACGGGCGATGATCGTGATCTCGCAGGTTCGGATGTACTTTGAGGTGCCGACCGTGGTGTCCGCCACGTTGAGCGTGCAGGGCGCGTCCAGCGTGACCACCTTGTCGAGCACGCTCTTCACGGTGGCGTAGGCGGTTTTGCTTCCGTCAAAAAGCTCGACCACGTCGCCGGCGTTGAACCCGTCGGCGTTCTTCAGCGTCAGATCCGCGCCGTTCACGGCGAACACCGGGGACTTCGCCTTGCTGGACGGCTGGACGGTGACGCGCATATTCTCCGACCACGCGCCGGGGCTCGCCGCCGTGACCTTCAGCACGCCGACGGTCTTTTCCGCCGCCTTCGCGTCGCCGGGAACCGCGCGCATGATATACGCCCGGGAGCCGCCGTTGGCGAAGAACTGCTCCACCGCGTAGGGCAGGAAACGGTTCGCGCCGTAGCCGGCCTCGCTCAGGTAGCCGCCGTAGATCCTGCGGTAATCCGCGAAGCTGGTCACCAGCTGGGGCTGCCCGATCACGGGGCCGCGCTCCGCCAGTCCCACGAAGCCCGCGGTGCTGGTGCTGACGCCCTGCATTGGGACCGCTCCCGAATCATACTCCTCTACGTACACACCTGGGGACAAATACTCTGCCATGCTCTTTGCTTCACGCCGTTTCAGTTCAGGGGGTATGGCGGTGAAGCGCCCCTCCTTTCATAAAAATGGTATAAGACTGACATGGGTATTGCAGATCTATCGTAACCGTCAGGCGTCGGCCTGAGGCGTTACGGCTGCTCCGAACGCGCTCCGTCCACGCGCTCCAGGCTTCCCCAGAAGCGGAGAAGCAGGCGGGCGTTGTCGTCCAGCGCCCTTTCTATCCGCTCCGCCGCGTCGTAAGCGTCGCCGATGTCCGCCACGGTGCGGAACACGGGCCGCCCGTCCGGCGGAAGCAGCATCGCGCCGCGCGCGGTCCGCAAATTGATCTCATTGCACCGCCGCAGGGCGTCCGCCCGGCCGGATACGGAAAAGGGATACCTGCCGTAGCATTCTGCCTGAGCGTCCAGGCAGCGGCAGTCGACCTCCCATTCGGCTCCGCCCCGCCGGAGGCGGAAACGGATCAGCCCCCGCTCGCGGACCCACGGGACGCCGCGCTCCTCCAAAAGCCGCGTCAGCAGCTCCTCAATCTCCCGCTGCTTCATGGCGCTACAGCTCGCTCAGCGAGGAAAACGCGGGCGCGCCCGCCTCGCTCGCAGCGGCGCCGCCGCTCCATTCCGCCGCCTCCGTCGCCGGAGGCGATTCCGGAAGCGCGGGCGCGGAGCGTTCCCGTCCGCCCGCCGCGCGGGAGAGCGCCGAGAGCATCGCCTGATTGCCGATGCGTTCCGAAAGCGCCGCCGCCAGCTCCGCCGGCAGGCGCTCCGGCGAGACGCCCGCCAGGATCGCCTGAAACGCCAGCGCCTGCCGCGCCGCGTCCGGCTCAAATGTCTGTTCCCGCCGCTCCGGGCGCGTCCGCGCCCGTTCCGGGGAGGTCTTCCGCTGGGAATTCGCCTGCTCGATCGCCTGCGCCATGATCGTCTTCTCCGTCGTCCTCCGGCGGTGCGGAGGGTTCGTCCTCCTCCGGCGCGAGCACCGCGGCGGCGATCTCCTCCGCCGCGCCCGGCGCCTCCAGCTCCGCCAGCGTCTCCGCCGCGCGGTCTGAGACCAGCCGCAGCTTGTTGATAAACTCCGCTTTCATCTGCGCCTTTTTTTCGATCAGCGCATGGGTATGGACCAGCGCGTTTTGCAGCACCGCGCGCTCCTCCGCGTCCGCGCAAGCGCGCAGTCTGCCGCCGTATTCCGCCAGCAGCGCCCGCTCGCGGCTGTCGTCCAGAAACGGGTACATCGCGCGCAGGGTGCTTCCCTCCACGCCGCCGCGCACCTCGCCGGCGCCGCTTGCCAGCGCCTCCATGGACTGCACGGTGCGCCGCGCGTCCCGCAGCGTGTCCACCACGAGGCCGACGGCGCTCTGCGCGACGCCGCGGGTAAAGACCACGCTGTCCGGCGAATGCCCCGGCACGTTGCGCTGCTGCGCGCCCGACTGGAACCTGTCCTGCTCCTCCGAGCGCTCCAGATCCGATTGCCCGACCGTCCGCTTGAGGCAGGACACCAGCATCATCTTGCCGGTGCCGCGCAGCACGGACGCCGACAGCTTTCCGCGCTGGAACGCCGTTTCGGAGAACTTTTGCAGCGGCGCCGCCAACTCCGGCGCGACCTTCGGGGTTTCCCCGCGGAGAGCGCCCGCTGCGGGGGCGTTCGCCTCCGCCGTGTTATGCGCCTGCGCCGCGTCATACGCCTCCGTCCCGTCCCGCGCCGCCGCTTCCCGCTCCTCCCCGCCGGGGAGGCGCTCCGCCGTGCGCTGCGCGCCGAGGCGGTCGAAGCTCTGATAAAAGCTCTCCGTCACAAAGGATACCGGGTCCTTGCGCGCGCGCGCCGAAACGCCCGCGGCCTGCGCCAGCTGGGCGCGGACCTGCTCCCTCGGACGCGGCGGGGCGGCAAGCGGGAGCTTCTTTTCAAGCCTGATCCGCATAAGCCCTCACTCCAGCAGCAGCGTCACGCCGCGCCGCAGCTGCTCGTCCGACACCGGGCGGACCAGAAAGCAGGTCACGTGGATGCGGACGCATTGCAACGCGTAGCGCTCCGTATCGTCGATCAGCAGGATCGGGCAGCGCCCGTCCAGCTCCCGCAGCCTCCGCGCGGCAAGAAAGCCGGCGGAATCGCCCGGCGCGATGACCGCCGCGCGGCAGCGCCCGGAGCGAAGAGAGCGGAAGAAATCGTCCCGCGCGGAGAAGGGGAACGGCTCCGCCTGAGCGGCGCGGGTGTTCCGTATCCGGGCGCAAAGCTCGTCCGCCTCCGCCTGAGAACCCGCCAAAACCGCAAGCCGCATCTGGGACTCCTTCCGTAAGCCAGTTCCTGCAAGGAAAGCGCCGTCCGCCTTTCCCACGCTTCACATTATACACGCCGCGTCGGAAAATGGAAGAATTTCGGGACGAAAAGCGCCGAACTGTCATGAAATGCAATTTACTTCCGGCGGAGACATGGTATAATCAGAATAGATAAAAATGCGGAAGCTTCTCGCTGTTATATGTATATATGAAGATATATGCGAAAGGAAGGCTGCCCTATGAGTTATACCTACGCGCAGCGGAAAAAGGCGGCGCCGAGGGCGGACGCCGCGCCCTCCGCCGCCCCGGAGCGCATGGACGCGCTTGCGCGCGGCGCGGCGAAGCCGACGGCGGAGACGGGCCATCGGGCCGATCTGTCCGACGCCATGCGCGCGCGGATGGAAAGCTCCTTCGGCGACGTCTCCACGCTCCGCGAGAGTCAGACCGCGGACAGCTCGCTCGCCGGACGCGAGCGGGCGGCGGGCGGAACGAGCGCCTACGGCGGCGCGTCCGCGCCGCTCTCGACCGCCTCCGCCGCTTCCGCCGCGGGGCCGATGCAGGCGAGCCGGAAGTCGGATCCGGAGGCGGCGCGAAAGGCGAAAATGACGCCCGAGGAGCTGCAGCGCGACGAAGAAGCGGAGATCCAGGTGAGGGCGCATCAGGAGCTGATCGCCCCGGAAATTTACAACCGTTTTTTGGGCTATAAGGCAAGCGATCCGAAATATATGAAGCGGTCGGTTTCAGATGAAAAGCAAGTCAGCGCCAGAAATATTGGCGATCCGCTGGTGATACAGAAGATCATCGAAAAGAAATACAATTCGGTAAACAAGCTGTATGACCAAATGCAGAAAATCAAGCCGGGAAAGAACGCGGACAAAAAGCGGTTCGAGCTGGGCACGAGCGACGAGGCGGTGCGGTATACTCTGTTTGACAGCATTAATCAGAATGGAATGAGAAGGACGGGAGATGACAAGC
>CACZCL010000028.1 GCA_902779695.1 Oscillospiraceae bacterium
AACCTGCCCGCGAAGGTCGCGGCGCAGTTCTCGTGGCCGCAGCTCGTCACGGCGCTGATCGGCGGCTGCCTCGCGCTCGCGATCGTTCCCGCGCTGAAAAAGGCGCTTCGGGAAGCGTGATTTTCCCTCTCTCATACGAAGGACGAAGGCCCGCGGGCTTTCGTCCTTCTTTTTTATTGCCAAGACGGCGCGCTATTTTACCAGCAGCTTTTTCATCGACTTCTCCAGCCCCTCCACCGTCAGCGGGTACATATCGACCAGCTTTTGGATCACGCCGTAGCTCTGCCCCCAGTAGGGGCCCCAGGACGGCTCCCCCTCCGGATTGAGCCAGACGAGGTGGGGATACCGCTCCCGGAAGCGGCGGAGCCAGTCGAGGCCGGAGCGCGCCTCCTCCCCGTCCGCGCCGCCGTACCAGCGTTTCCCGGTCAGCTCATACATATCCATCAGCGCGTCGCCGACCAGGATGACCTTGTACGCGCCGTCGAAATTTTTCAGCAGCCACTCCGTCGGCACCGCGTGGCTGCGGTGCATACGCGGGTCGGTGTAGACGGAGGAATAGATGCAGTTGTGGAAATAGTAGACGTGCAGCTCCTTGAACTGGTTGGCGCGCTCCGCCGCCTGGAACAGCATGGAGCAAAGGCGCGACCAGTACTCCATCGAGCCGCCGGAGTCCATCAGCATGAGCACCTTGACCGTGTTGCGGCGCGGGCGCTTGCGGCGGAGCTTGAGCGTTCCCGCGTTGTCGCAGGTGTCGCGGATCGTGCCGTCGACGTCCAGCTCGGTCTTGTCGCCGAGGGTCTGCTCGGAATACTGGCGCAGCAGGCGGAACGCCATCTGAAACTGCCGCACGTCGAGGCGGTTATCCTTGCGGAAGTCGCGAAAGCGCCGCTCCCCCGCCACCTGAAAGGCGCGCCGGTTCCGTCCGGCGCCGCCGACGCGGATGCCCCGCGGCGCGTAGCCGCCGTGCCCAAAGGCGGAAAAGCCGCCCGTGCCGATCCAGTACGAGCCGCCGTTGTGCTCCTCCGTCTGCTCCCGCAGCCGCTCCTCAAACATCCGCAGGATCTCCTCGGCGCTCTTCTCGTCAAAGCCCTGCGCCTTGAGGAACGCGCGCAGGTCGTCCAGCGCCCGCTCGGGATGGTCGAGCCAGCGCAGCAGCTCGTCGGGCAGCTCGTCCGTGAAGGGGACGCCGTCGAAATATTCGAGAAACACCTTGTCAAACTTGTCGTACTCCGCCTCGCTCTTGACCAGCACGGCGCGGCAGAGCTGATAAAACCCGGTCAGGCTCGTATGGTGCAGGTCGAGCGTCAGCGCCTCCAGCAGCGTCATCCACTCGTTCACGGCGACGCCGAAGCCATGCGCGCGCAGCAGATAGAAAAAGCCGATGAACACGGCAAAGCGCCTCCTTCCCCCGATCCCGCGTCAGAGGACTTCAGTATAACACGGCTCCGCCCGTCCGGCAAGCGTAATGCCGCGCTTCCATATAAAAAATAAAAAGCGCGGGGAAGGCCGCTTCTTCGGGAAGCGCCTCCCCCGCGTCTCTGCCTTCGATTTTATTCCTGATTGGGAGACTGCGAGGCAAGGATCGAAGCATACATGGCGGAAACCGCCTCGCCGCGCGTAACCACCGCCGAAGAAGACGCGGCGCTCATTCCGGCCGCCGCCATCATCTCGTTGAAGGTCGCGCCGTCAAGCGGGGCGCCGATGCCGTCGATGCTCTTCAAAACGCCGGAGAAAACGCCCCAGTTCGCCGCGTTTTCATACCAGGCGCCGTTCGTGCACCAGATGTCGGGCGAGCCGCTGCTGGTATCCACGACGGGCGAGTCCCACATGCGCCACAGGATCGTAACGAACGCCGCCTTCGTGAGAGGCGCGTTCGGCTCGAACAGGCCTTCGCTCGTGCCGCCCACCAGACCGGTCGTACGCGCCCATTCGATCGCCTCGAACGCATCGCTGTCCTCCGGCACGTCGGCAAAGCCTGCCCATGCGGTCGCGGACAGCAGCATCGCAAGCGTCAACACCAGCGCCGCAAGCTGTTTCCTTCTGTTGTTTTGCTGCTTTTTCATGATTTGCCCTCCTTGTGTGATCCCTATGTAATCACGAGCCAGTCCTGACTCTTTCACCATTATAGCCGCAAATGCCGACAAAAGCAACCGAAATTTTAAAGGGCCGCGCGTGGGGGCGTCTTGAAATCAAAGCGCCGCGAAGCGAGGCGCCATAAGGAAAAGCGACAGGCCAAAGCCTGTCGCTTTTCCTTTGGTACGCCATGAGGGATTCGAACCCCCGGCCTTCTGGTCCGTAGCCAGACGCTCTATCCAGCTGAGCTAATGGCGCTTGTCCCGTAAGACAGCTTACACAATATAACATATCCTCCGCAAAATTGCAAGAGGGAATTTTCCTTTTTGGAAAAACTCTAAGAAAAACTTAAGGGTTTTCCCCTTGCGTGAAGGGGCGTTCTTTGATATACTATCACACCGAGCGCGGAGCGGAGATTTCCCGGGGAAGGAACCTTTCCGCGCGGCGCAGCGTCTTAACGAAAAGAACGGCGGGGCCGGACGGTCCCGCGGGACAAAGAGAACGAATAAGGGGATACATACATGGCAGAAGTGCTCGATCAGGAGGCGCCGCAGACGGAAACGCCCGCGGCGCAGCAGGCGCCCGCCGCGTCAGGCTTCAGCGAGGCGGCGCCCGCGCCCAGAAAGAAAAAGAAGAACAGAAAGCGGATCATCCGCCGCATCATCACGCTGCTTATCCTCGCGGCGCTGCTCGTCGGCGGCTATTTCCTGTGGAAACGCCTCGGCGCGGACAAGGACGAGGGGACCGGCGAGGTCCTGACGGAGATGGTGAGCCGCGGCTCCATCACCAGCGTCGTCGAGGGCAGCGGCGCGGCGGTCGCCAAGAACAGCGCGAGCGTCACGCTGCTCTCCGGCGGGCAGGTGCTGGACGTCTACGTGAAGGAAGGAGACTATGTCCATAAAGGAGATCCGCTTTACACAATAGAGAGCAGCGACGCGGAGGCGCGTGTCAACGACGCGCTCAAGAGCATCTCCAACTATGAAAAGGAGCTCTCCAAGCTGCGCGAGGAGGCAAACGACCTCAACGTCCGCGCAGAGTATACGGGAAAGCTCCTGAACGTGAGCGATATCAAGGTCGGCGACGCGATCAGCAAGAACCAGGAGATCGCGACGCTGGTGGACGACACGAAGATGCTGCTCTCGCTCTATTTCAGCTATATCTACGAAAACGACATCTTCGTGGGGCAGGAGGCGACGGTCTCCGTTCCGATCACGATGGCGCAGCTTCCCGGCACCGTCCACGAGATCCACAAGGTGCGGCGCGTGTCGCCGGAGGGCTCCAACCTGTTCGAGGTCGTGTTCGTGCTGGATAACCCCGGCTCGCTGACGGCGGACATGGAGGCGACGGCGACGGTGCTCGCGGAAGGCGAGACGGTCTACCCCTACGAGGCGGGCAAGCTGAAGTATTTCCGCGAGAATAAGCTCAAGGCGAAGGTCAACGGCGACGTTTCGTGGGTGAGCCTCTATAACTACGGCCCCGTCAGCGCGGGGCAGAGCGTTCTGACGCTGACCGCGGACAGCAGCGAGACCGAGATCGCTTCGCTGGAAAACCAGCTGCGCTCCGCGCGGAGAACGCTGGAGGACGCGCAGAAAAACCTCGACTCCCTCAACGCCTTCGCGCCCATCGACGGCACGGTGCTCTCCATCGGCATCACGCAGGGAGAGGAGGCAAAGACCGGCACCGTGGCGGTGAACATCGCGGACACGACGACGATGATCGTCAACACGAACGTGGACGAGATGTACGTCTCCTTCGTCAAGGCGGGTATGCCGGTGGACCTCAAGCTGGGCGAGAGGGATATGATCGGCTTGATCGACAGCGTCAGCCTTTCCGCGAAATCGGAGAACGGCGTGGCGCGGTTCCCAATGGTCATTTCCGTCGACAACAGCGAGGAGCTGCTGATGTCGGGCGCTTACGTGAATTACTCGTTCACCGCCAGCCAGAGCGAGGACTGCCTGCTGGTTCCGATCCAGTGCGTCAAGTCCGCGCAGACCGCCGCGGGCGATAACTGCAAGGTGCTTTTCGTGCAAAGCGACGTGCCGCTGGAGAGCAGCGTGGAGCTTGATCTGGCGATGATGACGATTCCTGAGGGCTTCCAGCCCGTCTATGTGGAGGTGGGCATTTCCGACAACCGCAACACCGAGATCCTCTCCGATATCGAAGAGGGAACGGTCGTCTACGCCGGCGTGGTGGACAACGGCGGCGGCGGCTTCGGCATGTACTTCTGACGCTATGCTGATCGAATTAAAGGACGTATATAAGATTTACGGCGAGGGGCTTGAGAGCGAGGTGCGCGCGCTCGACGGCGTGAGCCTTGCGATCGACTACGGCGAGTTCGTCGCCATCGCGGGGCAGTCCGGCTCGGGCAAATCGACGATGATGAACGTGCTCGGCTGCCTCGATATCCCGACGTACGGGGACTATTTCCTCGCGGGCAAGGACGTGTCGGAGCTGAGCGACAAGCAGCTCTCCCACATCAGGAACAAGCAGATCGGCTTTATCTTCCAGGGCTACAACCTGATCCCCTCCCTCAACGCGGTGGAGAACGTGGAGCTGCCGCTCATTTATCAGGGCGTTTCCCCCTTTGACCGCCGCGACATGGCGATGGAGGCGCTGGAGCGCGTCGGCCTCGCGGGGCGCGCGAAGCACCTGCCGAGCGAGATGTCCGGCGGACAGCAGCAGCGCGTCGCCATCGCGCGCGCCATCGCGGCGCACCCGCCGATCATCATGGCGGACGAGCCGACCGGCGCGCTGGACTCCCGGACGGGGCATGAGGTGCTGGGCTTTTTGCAGCAGCTCAACCGGGAGGGCAGCACGATCCTGCTCATCACCCACGACAACGGCATCGCGGCGACCGCGCGCCGGATCGTGCGCCTTTCCGACGGAAGGATCATCGAGGACCACGCGCAGGCGGTCGATTGGTACGAAGGAGGCACGGCATGAAATTTGCTCAGGCGGTCAAAATGGCCGTCAAGTCCATCCTTTCCAAAAAGGGCCGCTCGTTCCTCACGATGCTGGGCATTATCATCGGCATCGCCTCGGTGATGACCATTGTCGCGACCGTCGAGGGCTACAACCGCAAGATGATGGAGGCGTTCGAGGCGCAGGGCACGAACAAGGTGACCGGCACGCTCTATCTGAACAGCGGGGAGAGCGGCTTTGAAAAGGTCTACGATTACTGCCGGGGGATGGGGGACGTCGTTCTGGGCGTCACACCCTCGGCAACCGCCAACGGCACGGTCAAATACGGCGCCAAGACCTCGGACACGATGGACTGGCGGGATCAGCCCCGCGTCTATCTTTGCAGCGAGCAGTATTCGCTTTGCAGCAGCTTTGCGGTCGCGCGCGGGCGCGATCTGAGCCGCATCGACATCGAGGACTATCATCAGGTCTGCGTGCTCGGCGCGCGGGCGGCAAAGACCTTTTTCGACTATTCCGACCCGCTGGGGCAGAACATCATGATCAGCGGCGTGCCGTTTCAGGTCGTCGGCATTTACGTCGAAAAGGACAAGGACAGCGCCTATTCGATGGACAGCGTGATCGTGCTGCCCTATACCGCCGCCCGCTTCCTGCCGAACACGGAGGCGCAGATGAACGACTTCGACATCAAGGTCAAGGACTCCCAGTCCGTCGGCACGGTCATCAACAGCGTGCAGGCGTATATGGACGCCATGACGCAGCAGGGCAGCAAGGGCTGGGGCTACTGCTACAGCGAGCAGCAGTGGGCGGAGGAGAGCAACAGCGCGCTGACGATGATCTCGGTGGTGCTGGGCGGCATCGCGGGCATCTCGCTGCTGGTCGGCGGCATCGGCATCATGAACATCATGCTCGTCACCGTCACCGAGCGCACGCGCGAGATCGGCATCCGCCGCGCCATCGGCGCGGAGCGCGGCTCCATCGTGACGCAGTTTCTTGTCGAGGCGGCGATGATCTGCGGCATCGGCGGCGTCATCGGCATCGCCATCGGCTTTCTCGGCACGAACGTGGCGGGCAAGCTGCTCTTTGAGGGGATGTCGCTTCTGCCGTCGCTGAAGATCACGCTGGGAGCGTTCGCGTTCTCGGTTTCGCTCGGCATTATTTTCGGGATGTATCCCGCGATCAAGGCGTCCGGCCTGCAGCCGGTGGTCGCCCTGCGCGCGGAGTGAAGAAGGAGAAGAGTTTCATGAAGAAGAGGATCATCGCATCGGCGCTGGCGTTGGCGCTCGCGCTGTCGCTTGCGCCCGCGGCGTTCGCCGCCGGCGGCTTTTCCGACGTAACGGACGCCGCGACCGCGCGCAACGTCGAGGTGCTGCGCCTGATGGGCGTGATCGGCGGGGATGGAGACGGGATGTTCCGCCCCTACGGCAAGCTGACGCGCGCGGAGTTCTGCAAAATGGCGATCGAGCTGCAGGGGCGCGGCGACTACGCCGTGCGCTACCGCAGCCGCGCGATCTTCCCGGACGTCCGCACGTCCCACTGGGCGGCGGGCTACATCAATCTGGCGTCGACGCCGGAGGATAAGACGCCGGGACTGATGCACGGCTTCCCGGACGGGACGTTCCTGCCGGACAAGAGCATCAGCTACGGCGAGGCGGTCACGGTGCTCGCGCGCGTCCTCGGCTACACCGACAAGGACAGCGGCGGCGTCTGGCCGCAGGGCTATCTTGACCTCGGCGCCTCGGCGGGACTGACCAAGGGGATTTCCCTCGCGGGCGGCGACGAGATTTCCCGCGCGCAGGCGGCGCAGCTTTTCGTGAACGCGCTGAACGCGGACAAGGCGGGCGGCGGCAAGCTCAAGACGCTCGGAAGCGAAACCGTGCTTCGCTCCGTGGACGTGGCGAAGGGCAAGCTGAAAACGGCGGACGGCAAGGAATACGACATGGTGAAGCCCATGACGGTGGAAGCGCTCGTCGGCGTGCGCGGCAAGGCTGTCCTGAATGCCGAGGGCAAGCTGCTGACGTTCCTGCCGGTGACGAACACGACGGGCAAGTCCGTCAGCGACGGGGCGATCATCGTGCGGAGAAACGGTTCGACGGAGGGCTTCAACGAGCTGACCGGCGACGCGACGAACTACGCCATCTACCGCAACGGAAAGCAGATCGCCTACGGCGCGCTGCGGGAGAACGACGTCGCGACCTACGACGCCGCGAACAATCGGATCCTGGTCTGCGACACGCGCGTGGCGGTCTATTACGAGAAATGCACGCCCTCGCCCGCCGCGCCGACGTCGATCACGGTGCTGAACACCGAGTTTGCGGTGGTTCCCTCGGCGCAGCAGAGCCTGTCCCGGTTCAAGCCGGGCGACAATATGACCGTTCTGCTGACGGCGGACGGACGGATCGCCGGCGCGGTGGCGAACGATTCCGGCGTTTCCGCCAACGCCTACGCCTACGTGGACGGAAGCGGCAAGGTCAGCCTGATCTGCGGCGGCGCGCTGCTGGCGCTCGGCTGCACCGATACGGCGCACGCGGGGAAGGTCGGGCGCATCTCGCAGAGCAAGCAGCCGCTCGCCGACGCAAGGATCGGCATTGCCGTGACGACGGGCGGCGTCGGCGGCACGCTGGACGTGGCGGCGCGGCGCCTCGGCACGCTGAGCCTGGCGGACAACGTGATGATCATTTCCAAGGGAGAGATCCTGTCGCTCAACGAGCTGACCGAGCCGGTCATTTCCGCAAACCGCATTACCAATGCCCACCTGAACGACAGCGGCGTGGTCGACATCATCGTCATCGGCGACGAGGTCACGGTCCGCGGCGAAATCTACGGGCGCGTTGAGGTGACAGGGAATCTTCAGATTACACTCAACTGCGGCGCGAACGGGAAAGAGAGCGGCAGATATATTCTGAGCGACAGAACGAATACGATCAAGCAGGGCGACTTTGTTGCTGCCATATACAACAACAATGGGCTGTTTCATCCGATCGAGCCGCTGACGAAGTTCGAGAACGTGCCCGCCTCGGCGTGGATCGGGAAGACCATGGTGGTCGCGGGCGGCGCCACCTATACGGTGCCGGAGAGCGTGATCTGCTGGAACAAGGACCTTTCCGTGTGGTTCGCGGATTTCGACACGGCGTTCGACTATGGCGGCGTGCGCAACCTGTACGTCAAGGACGGGGTCGTGCGCGTGATCGAAATCTCCGCGCGGTGAATTTTTGCCGTTCGGGTGTTGCATTTTTCCTTTTGATTGGTTATAATACCGCTGAAAGGAGAGCAAACGCTATGGATAGAGACACGATGTATTTGGACCCCACCTTTGCCGAGGCGATGCTCGACGAGGTGCAGGCGCTGCTGGAAGAGATGCTGGAGCTGGCGCAGCGCGCGGTCGAGGACGACTGCACGGACGAGGAGCGGGACAAGCTGCAGGGCCGCCTCGTCACCCTGCGCGAGCGCATTGACGAAACGGTGGACGCCTACGGGAAGATGGGCGATTACCGCGACGCGCTGTACGCGGCGTGGAACGCCTCCAACGAGATCCTGAAAAAATTCAAAAGCTGAGCGGGCGCGCCGTCGTCCGCAAGGCGGAATAAGCGGAAAAAGCCCGCGCGGGACTGTCCCGCGCGGGCTTTTGTGCGCTGCTGCGGCTATAGGACCCCCTCGGAGCGGCAGATCTCGTACAGCCGCTCCTTGGCGCGCTGGGACAGTTTGCCGACCGTGGTATAGGGAATGTCCATCAGCTCCGCGGTCTCCCGCATACTGTAGCCGTAGACGAACCGGAGCAGCAGGATCTCGCGATAGCGCGGCGGAAGCCTCGTCATGCACTGGGCGAGGCCGTGCCCGCCGGCGTCGGGAAACGAGATACAGCCGCTCTCCTCGTCCAGCGGCTCCGCCTCCTGCCTGCGGCGGGCGCGCAGCAGGTCGATCGCCTTGCGCTCCGTGATCACCATGACGTAGCCGCGGGTTTTGGGGCTGTCCGCCCTCTCCAGACGGTCCAGGTTGCGGGCGATGCTCTCAAAGGCGTCCTGCACCGCGTCCTCCGCGTCGCGCCCGTCGCCGAGCACGCGCCGCGCGAGCCGGAGCATGGACGGGCGGTAGAGGCTGCAAACCTCCGAAAGCTTATCTTCGTGCTTCAACTCCGACACGGCACATCACCGCCTTTCTTTCTCTATTGTATCGAAAAAATATTTTATAACAAGTGTCAAATCCGAACGCGCCCGTTCGTTATCATAAATAGAGGGAACAGCAGGAGGAGGGATCGGAAATGTCCGCATTCAGGATCGGGGGCTTTTCCTTCCGGCCGGCGTCCGGCGTCGCGGCCGAAAAGAAAGTGAAACCGCAGGAAACAGCGCAGAGCGAGGCGCCGCGCAAGGGCGGCTTCGACACGGCGAACGTCAACGCCGGCCCGCTCGCGGTCATGCCGCGCATGGGCGCCGTCGGCGACAGCGCCGCGCAGCAGGCGAAGGGCAGCGCGGTGGAAACGCTGCTGCGCGATTCGGCGGCGGAGCTGGACGATTATTTCGCGGGGGCTTACGGCTTTGACCGGAAGCCGGAGGAATGACCCCTTGTTTGCGCATCCCGAGTCAGGAAGGAGATTGATCGGGCGATGAAGATTGCAAACAGCAGTATCACGATGGCTTCGGCGCATCAGCTGGAAACGCGCCTGTCGGTGGAAAAAGCGAGCGTCGAGGTCAGCGCCTCGCGGGGCGGGGCGGTCCGGGACGCGGTGGCGGCGATCTATGAAAGCTCCGGCGCGAGCATGGCCGCCGCCATGAAGGAGTACCGGATGCAGAGCCGGCAGCGGATGCAGCCGCCCACCGGACGGGAAGGCAAAACAAAAGAACAGTGGATCGAGGAGCAGAAAGCGGCCCTTCGCTCCGATCCGACGGATTTCAGCTCCGAGGAGCCCGTGGAGACAAAGCTGAGCCTCCTGCGCAGGCTTCTTGAGGTGCTGAGCGGGAAGGGCAGGCGTGAACCGCTGCGCATCGAAAGGCTTCGGGGCGGCAGAGTCCTTGACCTGCGCGGCTCGAGGGCGCGTTTGGCCGGCGCGCGTGCGCAGCGGTTCAGCGGCTTTACGATCAGCGCTCCGGCGGAGGAGCCGGCAACCTCCTCCGCGGGAACGCTGTGGCAGCGGGTCACGGCGACGAGCATGGAACGCTCGGAGAGCGAATACACCGCGTTTCAGTCGACGGGCCGCGCGGTGACGGAGGACGGGCGCAGCATCGACTTCAACGTCGAGTTCGCCATGTCCCGCGCGTTCAGCGAGAAGGTCGAAACGCTCTCCAGCGAGAGCTACGTGCTGACCGATCCGCTCATCATCAACCTCGGCGGCGGCGTGACCTCAGTCGGCGACGTGAAATTCCGCTTTGACCTCGACGCCGACGGGGAGGAGGAGAGCATCTCGTTTGCGGGCGAGGGCAGCGGCTTTCTGGCGCTGGACGCCAACGAAAACGGCGTGATCGACGACGGCGGCGAGCTGTTCGGCACGCGCAGCGGCGACGGCTTTGCCGACCTTGCCGCCCATGACGGGGACGGGAACGGCTGGATCGACGAGAACGACGACGTCTACGGCAAGCTGCGGGTCTGGGTGAAAGACGCGGACGGCGGCGACCGCCTGCTCAATCTCAAGGAGGCAAACGTCGGCGCGATCTATCTCGGCAGCGCGGACACCGAGTTTTCCTTTCAGGACGAGGCGACGCACGAGACCAGGGGCGTCATGCGGAAAACGGGGATCTACCTTCGCGAGACCGGCGAGGCGGGAACGCTCAGCCACGTCGATCTGCGCTGTTGAAGGAAGAAATCAAAAATAAAAGCAGCGTGTGCCGCGGGCGGAGAAAGCGCCTGCGGCACACGCTTTTGCAACACGCTTTTGCAAAGTGCCGAAATCCTCTCGACACGGGACGCGTTTGATGTTATAATAAAAAATAGTGATTGTATGTGCTTTTTGCATCAGACGGGACGGGCGTGACGGAGGGGGGAGGTACGATGAGAGCAACTGTGGTTTATACGGATGAGATCGACGATCTGGACGCGGCGGCGGAGGCCCTGCTCGCACAGGCGCGCGGCTTTGCCCTCGCGCAAAACAGCATGGCGGTCCTGTTCGCGGAGGAGGACGCCGACTATCCCGCGCTCTATGAGCGCTTGTCGCGGGAATGGAGCTTTCCCGTGATAGGCTGCACGGCGATGGCGATGCTCACGGGCAGGGAGGGCTATTGCAGAAGCGGCGTTACCGCGCTGCTTCTGACGGCGGACGACTGCCGATTCTCCGTCGGGATCACCGGCGAGCTGCGCAAGGAGGATTACAAGGAGGAGCTCGCGCGCCTTTACCGGGAGCTGGCGGCGCAGCATACGTCGGAGGTGAAGCTGGGCCTGTGCTACATCGGCGTCGAGGTGAAGGAGCAGGTGCTCTCCGGGTGGAACCTGCTCGCCACGCTCTCCGAGCTGGCGGGGGGGCTGCCCATCTACGGCGGCGCGGCGTCGGACAACCTGTCCTTTGCCGGCTATCACGTATTCTGCAATGGCAGGATGGTCCGCAACGGGGTTGTCCTGGCCCTGGTGTCGGGCAACGTGTCGCCGCGGTTCGTGCGCGTCAACTCCGTGGAGCACACCGCGAGCTTTTCCTATGAGATCACGCGCGCCGAGGGCAACGTGGTCTACCGGCTGGGCGACGGCAGCTTCGCGGAGGCGCTGAAAAAGGAACACATGGAGGTCGACCGGGAGGACGTGATGTCCGCTTATATCCTCTCGCCCTTCGTCGTGACGGTCGATCCGGGGAACGGCGACCGGGTGGAGGTCACCCGCATCCTCGCCTCGCTCGATCCGGAGACCGGCGCCGGCACCTTCCAGGGAGTGATGCCGGAGGGCGCGACGCTCAGCATCGGGCTGCTCACACGGGGGGATGTGTGCCGGACCGTGGAGAAGGCGTTCGCGCAGATATTCGCCGAGCTTGCGCGGAAGGAGGGCGAATGCGCCGCGCTCCTTTGCACCTCCTGCGCCGCGCGGTTTCTGGCGCTGATGAACGATCCGTCGGCGGAGGCGGAGACCTATCTGGGGCGTCTGCCGGAGGGCGTGCCGCTGGCGGGGTACTACGCCTACGGCGAGTGCTGTCCCGTCCGGGGCGGGGAGACCGGGAAAGAATACAATATGTTCCATAACTTCACGTTCACGATCCTCGCGCTGTGAGCGGGAAGGCAGCGTACGGACCAACAGCCGGTGTGGATGAGGGATCGCCATGGACAGTAATGACGATGTGAAGCGCCTTACTCTGGAAAACAAAAAGCTTGCGCGAGAGGTCAAGCGGCTGAATCAGGATATCGCGCTCCTGCGCGAAGCGAACACGCAGGCGGTGAACACGCAGGAGTATATCCAGCGGGAGACCGACCGGCAGATATTTTATATCGCGCAGCTGATGCGCACGTCCCCTAACGTCTTTATTCTGACCGACCATCTTTTGCGCACGGCAGTCACCTCCGACCTCTTTTTCCGATACAACGTCGGGTACGACAAAAACGCGATCCGGCGCGGCGTTCCGCTGCGGGACGCGCTGGGCGGGATGCTCTCGGAGACGGAGCTGGACGAATTCATGGGGAAATGCCGCGCGGCGCTCGCGGGCGAGCAGGTAAAGTCCTACCTCCTGCACAAAACCTACGCGGACGGGCGCAAGAGCTGGCGTATCACCATCCGGCGCATGAGCGGGGACGAAGAGGCGGCGGGGCTGAATATCCTGTTCGCGGACACGACGGAGATCGTGGACGCGCTGGAGCGCGCGGAGGCGGCGGACAAGGCGAAAAGCAGCTTTCTCGCCAATATGTCCCACGAGATCCGCACGCCCATCAACGCCATGCTCGGGCTCAACGAGATGATCCTGCGCGAGAGCAGCGAGCGGGAGACGCTCGACTACGCCGCGGACGTCCGGAACGCGGGCAGGACGCTGCTTTCCCTGGTCAACGACATTTTGGACTTCTCGAAGGTCGAGGAGGGCAAAATGGAGATCCTTCCGGCGCAGTACGACTTGAGCTCGCTCATCGGCGACCTCGTGAACATGATCCGCACCCGCGCGGAGGACAAGGGGCTGCGGCTTGAGGTGCGCGTGCAGAAGGAGATCCCGCAGGTGCTCTTCGGCGACGAGATTCGTATCCGGCAATGCGCGCTGAACCTGCTCACCAACGCCGTGAAATATACGCAGAAGGGCACGGTGACGCTCGCGGTCGGCTATGAAGAGGCGGGCGAGAACATGATCCGGCTCGCGTTCCGCGTATCCGACACGGGCATCGGCATGAAGCGTTCGGATCTGGAAAAGCTGTTCGCCCCGTTCACCCGCATCGAGGAGTCGCGCAACCGCTCCATCGAGGGGACGGGCCTCGGCATGGTCATCACGCAGAAGCTCCTCGCGCTGATGGGCAGCCGGCTGGAGGTGGAGAGCGTCTACGGCGAGGGCTCGACCTTTTCCTTCTCGCTGGAGCAGCCGGTCGTCAAATGGACGCCCATCGGCGTGTTCAACGCCGCCCCCGAAATGCCGGACACGCGCCGCGCGGCGTATCAGGAGGCGTTCCACGCGCCGGACGCGCGGATACTGGTCGTGGACGATATGCCGGTGAACCTGACCGTCATCCAGGGCCTGCTCAAAAAGACGATGGTGGCCGTCGAGACGGCGACCTCCGGCGCAGAAGCGGTCGAAAAGGCGTCGAGGCAGAAGTACGACGTCATTTTCATCGACCACATGATGCCGGGCATGGACGGCATCGAAACGCTCGGCGAGCTGCAAAAGCTGCCGGACAGCGAGAAGACGGCGTACATCGCGCTGACCGCGAACGCGATCTCCGGCTCGCGGGAGCTGTATCTTGACGCGGGCTTTTCGGATTATCTCTCCAAGCCGGTGGACAGCCGGAAGCTGGAGGAGATGCTGATGGCGCACCTTCCGCCGGAGAAGCTGCAAACGCGGGAAGCGCCGGCGGCCGTCGTGACGGACGCGCCCGTGGTATTCGCGATCACCGGCGACGAGACGCTCGGCGGGCTGATCGAAAGCGTCCTCGGCGCATCCTTTCGCGTCGAGCTTTGCCGCGACGGGGCGGAGGCGCCCGGCTGCGCAGAGGAGCTTCGCCCCGACCTGATCCTGCTGGACGTCCGGCTGGGCGGAACGAGCGGGTTCGAGGTGCTGCGGGCGCTGAGAAGCAGGGCGGCGACGCACAGCATCCCGATCGTGCTCATGACGGACGAGGAGAACGTGGAGACGGAGGAGCTCGGCTTCCGCAACGGCGCGTCGGATCTGATCCGCAAGGCGTATCTGAAGGACGCGCTGCCCCGCAGGGCAAGGCGCATCATTGCCCTCGACCGGATGCAGACCGACCTGCAAAACGAAGTCAAGCGGCAGATCTCCCGCACGGAACAGCTCGGCTGGGAGATGATGCTCTCCCTCGCCAAGTCCGTCGACGCGAAGGACCGCTTTACCAGCGACCATTCCGAGCGCGTTGCCGCCTACGCCGCGGAGATTGCCCGCCGCATGGGAAAGAGCAGCCGGAAGCAGGAGATGATCTACAGAATGGGACTCCTGCACGACATTGGGAAGATCGGCGTGAGCGAGGAGACGCTCAACCAGCCGGAGCTGACGGGCGGGGATTTTTCCCAGATCAAGCGGCACACGCTCATCGGCAGCGACATCCTCCGCACCATCACCGAAATGCCGGAGCTTGCGCAGGGCGCGCGCTCGCACCATGAGCGTTACGACGGCACGGGTTATCCCGACGGGCTCAAGGGCGCCGATATCCCGGAGGCGGCGCGCATCCTCTGCGTTGCGGACTGCTACGACGCGATGACCTCCACGCGCGCCTATTCGCCGCGCCGGACGCAGGCGGAGGCCAGGGCGGAGATCGAAAAGTGCAGCGGCACGCAGTTCGACCCCGAGATCGCGAAGGTCATGCTGCAAATGATCGACGAGGATACCGCCTACGTGATGAACGAGCGCACGGCGGATATCAGCGTCTGGAAGGGGCACGGCAGGAAGCGGGCGGAGGCGGCAGCCGCCGCGCCGGAGACGGAGGAGCACACGCCGCCGGAGACGCTTCCCGACTGGCTGTACCGCACGGAGGAGCTGGACGTCGCGCAGGGGCTCCGCTTCTGCGGCGACGAGGAGAGCTATCTCGACACGCTGAAGATCTACGCGCAGACCGCCGCCGGATACGCCGACGAGATCGAGGCGTGCTGGCGCGCGGCGGATATCAGGAATACCGCCGTGAAGGTGCACGCGCTCAAGAGCACGTCGCGCGCCATCGGCGCGGAGGCGCTGGGCGCGCTGGCGGAGAAGCTGGAGCTGGCGGGCAAGTCTGGCGACGAGAAAACGCTGAACGAGGAGCTCGGCGGTCTGCTTGCGCGCTACCGCGCGCTGGGCGGGCGGCTCATGGAGCTGGTCGGACGCGCGGCGGAGCCGGATACGAAGCCCCCGCTTGCGGAGCGGCAGCTGCGGGAGCACTATGAAACGCTTGCGCGTCTGCTGCGGGAGTTCGAGTATGACCGCGCCGCCGATCTGATCGGGTTTCTGGACGGCTACCGGCTGCCGGAGGGCGAGCGGGAACGCTTCGGCGCGCTGAAGCGCGCGGCGGAGGGCTTCGAGTGGGAGCGGCTCGCCGGGCTGCTGGAGGACGCCGGCGTCTGACGCCTTGCCCCGTATGGGAAAACTGTTTTGGGAGGAATAAAAAATGCATTCGTTTCATGCGCTGCTCGCCGGAGAAAGGCCCTTTCTCGGCACGTTTGTCCAGTCCGGCTCGCCGGAGTTTCTGGAGGCGGCGGGCTACGCGGGGTTCCGCTTTGCGGCGGTCGATCTGGAGCACGCGTACTACGGCACGGAAACGCTGGCGCAGCTGATCCGCGCCGGCGAGGCGGCGGGGCTGTCCATGCTGGCGCGCGTTCCCGCGCTGGACGCGGTGTGGATCAAAAAATCGCTCGACATGGGCGCGGCGGGAATCATCGTCCCAAACGTGGATACGCCCGAGCAGGCCGCCGAGGCGGTGCGCCTGTGCCGCTTCACGCCGGAGGGGGTGCGCGGCGCCTGCCCGGGCGTGCGCGCCAACCGCTACGGCGCGGGCGGCGGCGAATACTACGAGCGCGCGAACCGCGAAACCGCGGTCATGGCGCTGGTCGAGTCTCCGGAGGGCGTGAGCAATTTTGATGCCATCG
>CACZCL010000029.1 GCA_902779695.1 Oscillospiraceae bacterium
GAGGCGCGGCAGACCTTCGACAACGTCTCGGTGGTCGACAGCGGGCATCTGTCCAGCGGGCTGGGGCTGATGGTGCTTGCCGCGGACCAGATGGCGAAAAACGGCATGACCGCGGAGAGGATCCTGGAGGAGCTCAAGGCGGTCAAGCCGCGGCTGCACACGAGCTTCATCGTGGACAGCACGGAGTTCCTCGCGCGCGCGGATCGCGTCAGCCACACGATCTACAAGCTGACCGACGGCCTGATGATCCATCCGGCGCTGGTGATGAAGAAAAACAAGCTCGTCGTCGGGCGCTTTTACATCGGCGCGCGCTCGCAGACGTGGAAGCGGTACATCGCCTGGGCGCTGAACACGCGCGAGCCCATCGACACGAAGACGCTGTTCATCTGCTACGCCAGCATCAGCCCCGACGAGCTGGAGGCGGTGGCGGCGGAGGTCAAAAAGCGCGTCGCCTTCGAGGAGGTCATTTTCCAGGAGACCTCCCCCGCAATCTCGTCGAACTGCGGCCCCGGCACGCTGGGCCTCGCGTTTATGACGAAGGGCTGAACCACAAGGGCAAAAAGAGAGAGCCGCGCGGCTCTCTCTTTTTCTTCGCTTTTATTCCGCGGGCGGCTGCGCGCCCTCCTCCTGCGGCGTCAGATCCTCCCGCCGCAGCATCTGCTTTGTCATCGACCACGGGTTTTCCAGATCGAACACCGTCCCGTCCTGGTTGACCTTGGGGTTCCACAGCGCCTCCGCCCAGCGCGGGTCGAAGGAGGCGAGGTGATATACCTGCCCCACGGGCGCGCCGGTGATGGCGTCCTTGCGGGAGAACGGGATGTGCCAGCCGTCCTCGCTGTCGTAATAAACGGCGGCGAGGGCGCGCATGATCTGGATGCGGTTCGCTCGCTCGGCGGCGTTTTCCCGATGCAGCAGCCCGTTTTTCACGATCAGCTTGCCGAAGCGGTCGAACGCCGACTCCGGGTGCGCGATCACCTCGGCGAGCACCGACGCGCCGAGGAAATGGCCGGGGCAGCGCGCCGCCAGCTCGTCCGCAAGCGCGGTCACCGCCTCGCAGGGGTTCCACAGCACGGTTTCCAGCAGGCATTTTTCCAGCATTTCCGCCGCCGAGAGGTCCCAATGCCGCACCGTCCGGTCGGGGCGCAGCTTTTCCAGCGCGTCGATCTGCTCCGCGCAGCGCAGCAGCTCCTCGCGCAGCGCGTCGGAGCATTTGCCGTACGCCGCAAAGATCACGTGGGCGATCGTCAGCAGCTGCGCCTGATTGCACTCCGGCTTTTCCCGCGCCAGCGCCTCCGACAGCACGTCGCGCAGCGCCCGCGCCGCCATATCCGCGGCAAGGGGGGAATCCACGCCCTCAAGGCAGGGCGGGCAGTCGGGCCGGCGCTCCAGCTCCTCCGCCCAGAACGCGCGGCTGTCCTCGTCCTCCATGTGCGCCAGCGCGCGCAGCGCGGCGTCCGCGCATTTGCCGCTCTCGTTTTGGCACAGCTCCAGCAGCAGCGGCGCGTTGTCCTGCGAAACGCCCAGCGCGGCGATCACCGCCTCGCGCGCCTCGCGGCGGCTCTCGGGCAGCACGGAGCGAAGCCACTCGTTCTCCTCCGCGCCGGACAGGCGGGCGACCCAGTACACGCGCCGCGCGGAGGCGCGCTTGCCGTCCGGGTCGAAGCCCTCCTTCAAAAAGGGGACGACGCGCTTGCCGAGCTTGGTCAGGAGAAAGGACGAAAATTCCTCAAATTCCTCGTTGGGGTCGCCCAGCGCGTCCGCCAGACAGGGCAGCACGCGGAAATCCGACACGTATTCCGGCCGCTCCGCCCACGCGTCCTCCAGAATGGTCAGCCGCGCGCTGCCGCTGCTGCCGAGGGCGGAGATTAGCGGCTGGAGCTGGCTGTAGGCGGTGGGGACGTAGCTCCCAACGCCCGGCGGCAGCGGCTCCAGCGCGCCCGCGAGGTCGGACGGGGCGCAGGCGCGCTCCGCCGAGATCAGCATTCCCAGCACGTCCATCAGCCGCGCGCTCCGGCTTTCCGCCGGGGCGGACAAAAGCGAGCGCGCCTCCGCCGCCAGCGGCGCGAAGGCGCGCCGCTCCTCCGTGAGCTGCGAGAACAGGATCACGGCGCCGCGCAGGGCAAGATTCTTCGGCATCGAATCCGTCCCGGCGATCGCGACCTCGATCAGGCGCTGCTTCAAATTGTACAAGGCATCCAGTTCCATAGGCGTCAAAATTGCAGGCGGATGATCTCCTCCGCCGTCACAAGGCTGTAGGGGTGCAGGCAAAGGCGGCGGTCCTCCTCGTCGTAGAACACGAGGCCGAACAGCGCGTCATCCTTCGCGGGCGGCCGGGGCAGCACCGTCAGACGGAACACCGAGGCGAGCGCCTCGCCGTCCTCGCGCCGGTCGCGCAGCACGATGCGCGCGCCGTCGCCGTCCTCCAGCACGGGCGTGCCGCCGACGCGCCCGACGGCGCCGATGCGAACAAACGCCGGAACGGCGCCGGGCAGAAGCGGCTTCGAGAGCGTTACGCGCGCCGCATCCAGAACGCCAGCAAGGCTCCACGAGGCAAAGCTCGGCAGCGTCGCGCGCTCCTCCTCCGTCAGGGCGTGGGGGGAGGCGGCGTCCCACCAAACGAGGCGGCAGGGCTGCGTCGGCGCCTCGTTGAGAAGCGGCACCTCCAGCAGGTCGAAGCAGCTGTCCTCGCCGGTCGTGTATTTGAGCTCCTTCAGGGAGCGGACGTTGCGTGTCTGCACGATATCCCCCTGCGCCAGATCGAGCCAGAAGCCGCGCTCGACGTTTACGCGCCGCGCCTCGTCGACGGTCACGTCGAACGAAAGCTGCACCAGCCGCGCGTTTTTGCGGCAGGAGCCAAGCTCCTGCAGCTCGTCCGCGTTCCACTCGCCGCCGAGCTGCTCGTACAGGACCGGATTTTCCAGCGGATAGGAGCCCAGCCGGCGCTGCTCGTCCAGATAGCGGCGCGCCTGCGCGGTCAGCGCGCGCAGGGCGGCGAGGTCGCGCACCATGTCGGCGTGGCATTGCGCGGCGTCTCCCTCGTCCTGCCGCATCCGGTATTCCAGCAGCGCGATATGCTCCAGCAGATCCCGCGCGCCGGGCAGGGCGCTGTTGCCGAGCTCCACCGCCAGACGCCGCATGGTCTGCGCCGCGCGGTCGGACAGCGCGGCGACGCCGCCGCGCAGCAGCTCTTCGGAAAAGCTCTCCGCCTTTTCGATGCCGGCGATCTGACGCTCCAGCTTCTGGTCGCGCATGACGGCGTCGTGCCGCCGCGCGCGCTTGAGCCGCTCCGCCGCGCGCTCGGTTTCCGTCGCGTGCCGCGCCCGCACCTTCAAAACGTAGGAGGGCAGCTCGTCGATGAAAAAGGTCTTCCCGCCCAGCAGCTCGTACATCAGCCCCATCACATGCTTGCAGGGCGAGTGCGGGCTGGCGCAGGAGCAGCTGTACGCCGGCTCCTCCTCGGAAAGCGCCCAGTCGATCGAGACCGAGTACGGGTTTCGCGCGCTGCCGGCGCACTCCGCCCAGCAGGTCTTCCCGTCCGCCGAGCGGCGCAGCCCGGTATAGCAGCCCGCCTCGGAAAGCGCGCGCCCGTCCTCCGCCACGGCGGGGCCCGGCGCGTGCGCAAGGATCCATTGTTCCGTGATTTGCATGAAGGCTCCTCTCCGTCCGCGGCTTTTTTCTTCATTGTAGCAAGGGCGGACGGCAAAATCAAGTGTCCGCGACGCGGGAGAGCGCGTCAGTAGATGGATTGGAAGTCCGTGAACCGCGCGCCGTCCGGCCCCGCCTCGTACGGGAAGGCGACCTCCTCCGTCACGCCGGTGAGGACCCATTCGAGCGTATTGTCGTCGAAGTCCTGCCGGGCGATGGTGGCGACGACGCGACGGTTGGCGAGGTCCACGGCGTAGTCGACCGACGCGATCGTGAGATCGTCGCCGCGCCCCGCGTCGACGACGTAGAGCGCGCCGCCGATCTCGCGGAACAGCGGCCCGGCGAAGCCCCCCGCGTCCAGCTTTTCCGCCACGAGCGCGTCGGAAAAGCGCGTGGCAAGCAGCGCGCGCAGCTGCGCCATCGTCGTGACGCCGGGGTAGCTGAAGCGGTGGCAGGAAAGCTCCATGGTCGTGCCGTCCGCCGCGGCGACGGGAACGGCCTCGGCGTCTTCATAGTCCACCGGCGCGGCACCCTCGAACCAGTACCACAGGCGCTCCGCGTCGTAGAAATCGCCGAGCACCCGCTCCTCCTCCGACAGGGCGAGCAGCCGCTCGCCGCGCGCGTTGAGGAAGGAGGCGAACACGGCGTAGGGGATCTCGAACGTCGGGACGCCCGCCACGTGGGGCGCGATCTCATATTCCCCGAACCAGACCGTCATGCCCTCCGCGCCGAAAAAGACGTTGAAGTCCTGCTGCTGCCGCACGGTTTCGGGCGTGTCGTCGTAAAACGCGTCGTACAGCTCCGAGCGGTAGATCTGGCTGACGATCTCCTCCGCCAGAACGGCGCGCATCGCCTCCGGACGGTCGGTCAGGTCGTTGAGGGAGAAGAACGAGCCGGTCCCCAGATCGAAATTCCAGGCGCAATAGCCCCAGTCAGGGTGCGCCCCGCCGAGGTTGACGTACGCCTGCGCCCACACACTGACCAGCTCGTCCGTCTGCCGGACGTCCGTGATCGTCAGCTCGTCCGCCAGAGGGAAGACCTCCCAGCCGTTTTCGCGGTACGCCTGATAGTGCGCGAGCCCCTCGGCCCGCATGTCCCACGCCGTGCCCCAGACGCGCGCGGAGTCGTACGCCGCCGCGTCCGCGTTGAATGCGTCGCACACGGCGCGCATCGCCTCGGGCGGCTCGGCGCCGTCCCCGCCGCTCTCCGACTTGAGCGTGAGCCGCGGCGTTTCGTAGGACACGGACGCGACCACCGTGCCGTCCGGGCTCTTATAGTCCGTCGCCTCGGTCTCGCGCGTGACCTCGAAGCGCCACGCCGCCTCCGGCGCCTTTTCCGGCGCTTGCGCGGCGGTCCCCGCGTCCGCCGTCTGCGCCGCGCCGCCGGCGATGCCCTTGTCGATCGTTTGCGCCGCGGCGTCCGCGCCGCCGGCGGGCGGCGTTTGCGCTGGCTGCTCCTTTGCGCAGCCGGACAGCAGCAGCGCCAGCGTCACCCCCGCGACGAGCAGCGATCCATACTTTCTCATTTTGCTTCCTCCTCACGCAGTTTCCTTGCGCGGGCGGCGAGCGATTCCAGAAACGCCGCCATGCCCGCCCGCGCGTCCGCGTCGCTCTCCGGCTCGTCCGGCACGCCCGCGCTGCGCTCCACAAGCATATCCTCCACCGTGACGTCAAGCCCCGCCTGACAGACCGCCTCCTGCATCACCGCCATCAGCCGCTGCTTGACCCGTCCGGCGTTGAGCAGCAGGAGCCCCTGCTTTTCCAGATTTTCGGGCGACAGGTGCGCCCCCATCTGGAGCGCCAGCCGCGCCGCGCCCTTCAACACGCCGTTTTCCGCGCCGATGCGCTCGATGCCCTCCTCCACCAGCGGGCTTTTGAGCAGGGCGGGATAGTCGATGTCCACCTGCCGCGCCTGCAGCGCCAGCCGGCTCCCGGGCCGATCCAGCGCGGCGAGGCGTCCGACGCGGATGATCGGCTGTCCCGTCAGCTCCGCGAGATGTCGGTTTGCCGAGTTTCGCATACGCTCCTCGTGGGCGGCGACCAGCCAGACGACGAGGCGGTCCTTTGCGTCCGTGTCCATCCCGCCGAGCATTGCGCGCGCCGCCGGAACGGCGTCCGGCCCCAGCGCGCCGAGAAGCCGGTCCAGCTCGTTCGGCGCCGCCTTTGCCGCGCAGTGCTCCACCAGCTGCGGCAGCAGCGCCTCCACACATTTTTCGTGATCCACCCGCGCGAGCTCAAGCCTGAGATCCAGCATGGGCAGCCTCCTTTCCGTCCGGCGCCCGAAACGGGGGCGCGCAATCGTCCACCCCTCAGTTTAACAAGTCGGCGCGGCAAATGCAACCGCTTCCTCGGGAAACGGCGGACAAATTCTCTTGCGCGCCCGGATGGGTTTTCCGCCCGAATGACGGTCCGAAAGGGGAAAAATGACGGCGGCAGCCTCTTGTAATTGCAAAAAAAGGCGGTATAATAAATAGTAACACAGTATACGCAAACAAGTGCGGATGGACAGACCGCGCTTGCAGCCAAAGGTGGTGGGCACATGAAAACGGATGATCGGAAAACGCTGGAATCCCGTGCGGACAGCGGGAAAGCGGCCTCGGCTCTGGTCAACCAGATGCTCCGGCCGTTCGACGAGCTGATCGAACTTGACCTGCTCCACGGGACGATGCAGAATCTGCACCATGTGGACGGGAAGTATTTCGTGCCCATTTTTGACGACACCGTCGAGGACATCCACGGTTATTCCATCGAAAACATGGTCCACCCGGACGATCGGGAGGCGTATCTGCGCGAATCGGATCCCAAGACGCTGGCGCGGCGCATGGCGGCGTCGGAGACGCCGGGCGAGCTGCGTTTCCGCCTCCGCTACAAGCTGCTCGACGGCGGCTGGCGCTGGGTGGAGCAGGTCGTGATGGACGGCTCGCTCTACGGGCAGCCGAAGGGGATCTACTACGTATTCGTTTTCGACGTCGAGGATCAGATGGGGCCGGAGCCCGCCTCCTCCACCGGCGAGCGCAGCGCGCTGACGGGGCTGCTGCGGGAAAAGGCGTTTTTCGACGCGGGCAAGCGCCTCGTCGACCAGCATCCCGACGGCTGGTGCATGATCGCCATCGACCTTGAGAATTTCAAGCTGTTCAACGAGTGGTACGGCCGCAATCAGGGCGATCTGCTGCTGGCGTCGCTGGGAGCGAAGCTCGGCAGGGAGGAGAGCGTGACCGGCGGCCTTGCGTGCTACTTCGGACAGGACGATTTTGCCCTGCTGGCGCCCTTCGACCGGGAGAGGCTGGAGCAGCTTTACAACGAGTGCCACCAGCTCATCGTCGAGCGCGGCACCTCCGTGGGCTTTCTGCCCGCCTTCGGCGTGTGCATGACGGACGGGGAGAGCACGGTCGAGGAGCTGTATGACCGCGCGTCGCTGGCGGCGCGCCACGCGAAGGAGAATTTCCACACCCGCATCCGCACCTTTGAGCCGTCCATGTACCAGCAGACGGGGCGGGAGTACCAGATCCTTTCGGATTTCCAGAACGCGCTGAAGAACCACGAGCTGTTCATCCAGCTCCAGCCGCAGTGCCTGATCGCCAACGGCAGGGTCGTGGGCGCGGAGTCTCTGGTGCGCTGGCGCAAGGCGAGCGGAGAGATGGTCTCCCCCGGCGTATTCGTCCCCGTGCTGGAGAAGTACGGCTTTGTCACGGACCTCGACAAGTACGTCTGGGAGGAGGTCTGCATCTGGCAGAAAAAGTGGATCGACGCGGGGCATACGCCGCTGCCCGTCTCCGTGAACGTCTCCCAGATCGACATTTTCACCATCGACGTAGCGGCGTATTTTGAAATGCTCACGAAAAAGTACGATCTGCCCGTGAGCGTCATCAAGATCGAGATCACCGAGTCCGCCTATGTGGACAACGGCTCGGTGGTGGACACGGTGCAGCGCCTGCGCGAGAAGGGCTTCCTCGTCCTGATGGACGACTTTGGCAGCGGCTATTCGTCGCTCAACATGCTGCGCACGCTGAACGTCGACATCATCAAGCTGGACGCGCAGTTCCTGAACATGACCGGCACGGACCGCAAGGGCGTGCACATCCTCGAATCCATCGTGAACATGGCGAAGACGATGGGCGTGCCGATCATCGTCGAGGGCGTTGAGACCAAGGAGGAGACTGACTTCCTCTCCGGCCTCGGCTGCCGCTACGTGCAGGGCTACTATTTCTACCGTCCGATGCCGGTGCCGGACTTTGAAAAGCTCATCGTGGACACGGCGCACATCGACACGAACGGCTTTACCTTCAAGGCGAAGGAGCAGTTCCACGTCCGCGAGTTTCTGGATCAGAACGTGTTCAGCGACGTGATGCTCAACAACATCCTCGGCCCCGTGGTCTTCCTGACCCTGCACGGGCTGGATATCGACTGCGTGCGCTATAACCAGCAGTTCTACAACGAGGTGGGCGCCGGCGCCCTGCTGGACGCGAACCTCATCGGAATGCAGCGTCTCGTGGAGGAGGAAGACCTGCCGGTGCTCTACGGCATGATCGAGCAGGCGATGAACGACCCGCTCAACGGCGCGGCGGACGTGGTGCGCATCCACCGCAGCAGCGGTGAGATCTCCCAGTTCCGGCTGCACCTCTTTTTCCTCGGCGAGGACGAGAGCGGACGGCGGTTCTACGGCTCCGTGAGAGACGTTACCCATCTCGACCGGCTCAACAGCCGGATGCGCCAGATCGCCCGCCTCGCCAACGACGAGGTCGTCTTCGTGCGCCGGCAGGGCGAGGGCTTCGTGTTCCAGGTCTCGGTGCACGGCTTGCAGGAGCATTTGGGCCTGACGCGCGCGGAATTTGAGGAGGAGCTCAACGGCGGACGCATCCGCGAGCGGATGAGCGACGGCGTGTGGGAGCGGATCACGGCGCTTTTGCGGGAGCCGGACCGGATGCAGCCGGACTTTTCGCTCGCGTTTCCGGTGCAGGGCGTCGGCGGCGCGGCGGTGAACGTGCAGTTCCGGCTTGACGCGGTGCACGACAAGACGAGCGGCGTGGAATATCTTCTGCTCCTGCGAAAGCTCGGCGACTGATACTATACGAAACGGGGCGCGGCGGATGCCGCGCCCCGTTTTTGCATTTTCGCCCGGGTAGCACTTTCGGATGTTGTCGATGTTTTCGGTGGCGCCGCCGCCGGTGTCGTCGGGATCGCGGAACTCGCCCCGTTCCACCAGGCGCAGGAATGCGTCCACCACGTCGGGGGTAAGCTGGGTGCCGGAAACCTCCTTGATGATCGAAACGACCTTGTCGAAATTCATGCGGTTGCGGTAAGGACGGTTCGAGTACATCGCGTCAAAGCAGTCCGCCACCGCGATGATCTGCGCCACCCGGGGGATCTCGTCGCCCTTGAGGTGGTTGGGATAGCCCCTGCCGTCGGGACGCTCGTGGTGAGCCTGCGCGCCGACGGAAAGCTCCGGCATGATGCTGATGTCCTTGAGCGCCTCATACCCCTGCGACGTGTGGGACTTGATGATCTCAAATTCCTCGTCGGTCAGCTTGCCGTTCTTGTTCAGCACCTCCGGCGGAACGCCGATCTTGCCGATGTCGTGCAGCAGGGCGATGCGGTAATACTTTTCCACGGTCTCCCTGTCATAGCCGAGCTCCTCCGCGAGCCGCGCCGTATACTGGGCGACGCGGGAGGAGTGGCCGTTGGTATACTTGTCCTTCATATCGATCACCTTTGCGAACGCCTCGGTGATCTCGCGGATGAAGGTCATATCCTCCTGCTGCTTCTTTTCCAGCTTGCGGGTCTTCCTGCGGACGTAGCCCTGCGTGAGCATCGCGAGCGTCACGATCGCGAGCAGGCCCAAAACGACGAAAAACCACGTCTGCTCATAGTAGGCCTTCTCCTTGACGATCCGAACGGACACGTCCTTGCTGTCGCGGCCCATGGAATCGTGGAGCTGTATCACAAAGTCGTAGGAGCCGCCGCGCAGGTTCGTGTAGTCCACCGGCATCAGGTCGCTGCGGCTGACCGTGGTGCTCTTTTGCTCGAAGCCCACGAGCTGATAGCTCACCTGCGGATCGCTCAGGGAATAGCTGTAGACGAAGCTGAAGACCGTCAGCTTCTGAACGTCCGAGGGGATGGTAAAAACGCCTTTTTCATCGGGATAGACGCGCTTCCCGTCCGTCTCGATGAACGGCACCGCCACCTTCAGATCGTTCACGTTTTCAAAGGACGTTTCAACGTTGACCTTGCAAACGCCGGTGCTTCCCGCGATGTACAAATCGCCCTCCGCGGTCAGATCGCTGTAGGAATTCGCCGTCGTGATGCAGGGCAGCCCGTTGGCGATGCTGTAATAGACGGGATGGATCTCGCCGTTGGCAAGCAGCTCCTCGGTCGGCGTGACATAGATGCCGTTGCTGCTGAGCACCCACATATCGCCCTTGCTGTTCTCATACAGGTCAAAGTTGTTCGTATAGGGGAACTTTCGGATCGCCGTCACCTGATAGTCGGGCGTCATGTAGGCGATCGCGCTGCTGGTGACGATCCAGATCACGCCCCGCTCCGGATCGCGCTTGAGGCGCATGACGATATCCGAAGGCAGCCCGTCCTCCACATTGATGTTCCGCACGCCGGACGGGCCGATAATATAGATGCCGCCGCCGTTGCTGCCGAGGACGATGTCGCCGTTCATCCCCTCCTCAACGCAAAGGCTCTCCGTGTTGGCAATGCCGTCCTCCTCGCCGTAGGAGGCGACGATGCGGTCACCCTCGATGACGTTCACGCCGCCCGTGACCGCGACAAGGATCTTGCCGTCCTCCTGCTCGCAGACCGCGCGAAGGCTGTTGGTCAGCATACCGTCGTCCTGCGTGAAGGCGGTCAGCTCGCCGTGGTCATAGCGCAGCAGGCCGTATTTGCGCCAGGTGGAGATCCACAGCCGCCCCTTGCCGTCCCGGCAGATGGAGCGGATGCGGCAGCCGCCCAGCAGCGCGATCAGATCGTCCGCCTCCATGTCGGCTCCCGAGACGGTCGTCGCCTTCGTCAGCGGGACGCCGGAGACGGGACCGTTTTCGTCCAGCACGAGCAGTCCCGCGTCCGTGCCGACGAACAGCTTGTCCTCGTACCTACAGGTGGAATTGACCACCGTTTCGGGCAGGTCGAACCGCTCGAACAGGTTTGAAAATTGATTGGGCACCACCTTCATCACGCCCTGGCGCGTGGAGGTGAACCAGAGGTTGCCCAGATAATCCGTCATCACATGGCCGATGGAATTGTTCATGGGCAGATTGTCCAGCACATGGAAGCCGTCTTTTCCCAGCACGCCGATCCCGTAGGAGGAGCAGAGCCAGACCCTGCCGTCGATGTATTCCATCTGCTGGATATAGCTCAGCGGCTGAATGTCGATCCGCTCCATGTCCGTCAGCGTGTCCCCCAGAGTCGCGCGGTAAAACCCGAAATCCGCGCCCTCAAAATAGACCTTCCCGGGGTTCTCCGGGTCGGGGAGGATGGAGCCGACGCCCCCGGTGGGATTGTCCTCCGCGCGCAGGAAGCTCAAAAGAGCGCCGTCGCGGATCCGCAGCATATCGCCGAAATCCGTTATGCCGTAGATGATCCCGTCGCTTCCCATGCGGAGGTTTCGCATATTCGCCTCCGCGATGGGCTCCTCCTCCATCGCGCTGAGGTTCCCGTCGGGATCGATCATCATAATGCCGCCGGTCGTCGCGACGTAGATCGTCCCGTTTTCGTCCTCCGCGATGGCCCGCGTGTGGGCGGATCTCATGCCGTCCAGCTTGCCCCACATCCGCAATTCGCCGCGCTCCATGACCGCGACGCCGTTGTCGTTCGTCCCGATCCACAGGCGGTCCCTGCTGTCCACGAACAGGCATTTGATGCTGGAAATGCCGCCGGTGGAATCCATGCGCTCAAAGGTGTTGCCGTCGTAACGGATCAGGCCCGCGTAGCTGCCGATCCAGAGAAAGCCGTCGCCGGTCTCGGCGATGGCGTTCGCCTCGGACGTCGGCAGCCCGTTCGTGTTGTTGTACAGCACCGCCGAAAAGCCCTCGCGGCGCCCGGTGGGGTCGACGGAGACGGCGAGGTTGGGGACGCCGGCGGAGTTATAGCTTACCGCCGCGCCGTCTTCCTGCGCGGCCGCGGCAATTTGAAACGCCAATCCGAGCGAAAGCAAAACCGAAGCGAGGCTTTTGGCCGCGGCGCTTGACAGCCGTTTCGCGCGTTTGTCTTTCATTTGCGTTCTCCTCCCCGTCGTTTGGGTCAATCGAAGCTTACGATTATTATATGAGTCTTCTTCTTTCTTTGCAAGATGGAATTCGACGGGGCGCGCAAGCGCCCGGCGCCGCCGCTTCCTCGCGGCGCGGCGCAAGATCGCCGGCCGGCAAAGCCCGGGCGGAAGTCTATATTGACAAAACCGAGCGGGCACAGTATACTGTTTGTTGTTGAAATCGTCAAAGCTGCGGCATGAGGAGGGAAGACCTTGGATACCGTGCATACCGTTTTTGTGATCGGCGAATCCCGCACCAACGCGGACAATGCCATCACGAAGATGTTCGGCACGTTTTACATGGCCTTTGAGATCGAGGACGACACGCTCACGGTGGTGGACTTCAGCTGCACGCACACGATCGAAACGACGCAGAATTTTCTGCGCAGGCTTTTCCTCGGCAAGCGCTTCCCGGACATCGACGCGTGGCTGGAGCAGACGCTCAACGAGCGCTACGGCGGCTCCTCCCGCAAGGCGGTGCTCGTCGCCTACCGCGACGCGCTCAAGCGCTGGCAGGCAATGACGGGGCGCGGAACAACCGCATAGAGGCTCTGCTTCATATCTGCTTACCACGGCATCCTCCGTGGCGCCGCAGGTGAAATCCAGAAGGGCCGGTCGTTTTCACGTCCGGCTTTCTGGAGTTTTTTGTTTTTAAGCGGGTCCGTACCGCTCGCTTAAAATAGAATGCCGCCGTCCGGCCGCGCGATTTTGCCGGGCAAAGGCAGAAAACAAGCAGGAGGAGAGAATATGTTTACGATTACCAACGGCTTTACCTACATCGCGTTCCTGATGTTCCTCGCCGGCGGGCTGCTGGCGCTGGAAAAGTACGCCAAGTGGAAGGTGTTCAACTACGCGCCCCCGCTGGTGTGGATCTACATCCTCAACATGGTGTTCTGCACCATGGGCATTTACAACAGCGAGCAGTGTTCCGCCGCGTACAGCGCGCTGAAGAACAACCTGCTCTACGCGATGATCTTCGTGATGCTGCTGCGCTGCGACTTCCGCAAGCTGGCAAAGCTCTCCGGGCGCATGATCGCGATTTTCCTCGGCTGCTCGCTGACGCTCGCGGTCGGCTTCCTGATCGGCTATCCCATCTTTAAGGGCGCGCTCGGCGCCGACACCTGGGGCGCCACCGCCGCGCTGTACGCCTCCTGGGTCGGCGGCAGCGCCAACATGGCGGCCATGGGCGACGCGCTGCCCGTCGATCCGGGTGCCTACGCCTGCGCGCTGGCGCTCGACACGGTGTGCTACTCGCTGTGGATCGCGCTGCTGCTGTTCATGGTGAAATACGCGGACAAGTGGGACAACGCCACCCGCGCGGACAAGTCCAAGCTGACGGCGGTCGCCGACGCGGCGAACGCCGAGATCGCCAAGGACAAGAAGCAGGCGAAGGCTGCCGACTGGGTCTGGCTGATCGGCCTTGCGCTGTTCGTCTCCGCCTGCTCGCAGAAGATCGGCCTTCTGATGAACACCGGCTTCAAGGCGATCGGCCTCGGCATGTTCGACAAGGGCACCTGCACGACCGTGTTCGTCACCGTTCTGGGCCTGATCTGCGCCATGACGCCCATCGGCCGCCTCCCCGCCGTGGAGGAGCTTTCCACGATCCTGCTCTACGCGGTCGTGTCCCTGCTGGCGACGCAGGCGCCGCTCAACGACCTGCTCTCCGCGCCGATGTGGGTCGTCTACGGCGTGTTCATCCTCATCATCCACGTCGTCGGTATGTATCTGCTCTCGAAGCTGTTCCACTGGGATCTGTGCATGGTGTCCACGGCGTCGGTGGCGAACATCGGCGGCTCCGCCTCCGCGCCGATCATCGCCTGCTCGTACAATGAGTCGTACGCGGGCATCGGCGTCCTCATGGGCGTGCTGGGCGCGGCGATCGGCAACTTCGCCGGCCTTGCCATGGGCGCGCTGCTGAAGCTGATGGCCTGACCCCGATCCCCGGGGCGCTCTGCGCCCCGGGACCGAAAGGAGGATTCCCGATGGAGCAATCGGATCAAAACGAACTGTTCCGCTTTCTCGGCGCCGGCCTGCCGGACGATATCGCCCGGCGCAAGGCGTGGGGCGATCTCGACGGGGCGATCCGCCTGATCGACCGCGCCCTCGACGGACAGTTGCCGGAGGCGCTGCGCGGCTGTATGCTCGCCGAGCGCGAGATCATGCGCCGCATTCCGGAGGACTATCCCTTCACCCGCGCGGAGGCGATCTCCGAGGTGCGCCGCCGCATTCCCGATTTCTCGGAGGACGAGTTCGACGAGCGCGTGGACGCGGGAAAGATCGACTGGCGCTATCTCAACGGCGAGATGCGCTTTTTTAACCGCTTTTTCTCCAGCATGTGCAAGGCGGAGCCGCCCTTCGCGGCACGCGCGGGCGTGGAAATGCACGGCGTCGAGAGCGTGACGCACGAGGCGGGCGAGGGGCGGCTCGACCGCGTGGCGCGGCTGATGCGCGAAAACGGCGGCGTCGCCAACCGCATCCGCATCCGCGCCGCCGTGCGCGTCCGGGACGAGTGCTTCCGTCCCGGGATGTTCGTGCGCGCGCACCTGCCCATCCCCGCCGCCTGCGAGCAGCAAAGCGGCATCCGCATCGAAAAGCTGTTCCCGGAAAACGGCCGCGTCGCGCCGGAGGACGC
The DNA here is from genome assembly GCA_902779695.1 of Oscillospiraceae bacterium. GTDB lineage: Bacteria > Bacillota > Clostridia > Oscillospirales > Oscillospiraceae > Hominicoprocola. The sequence goes on from CACZCL010000029.1 coordinate 14,528, forward strand.
CGCGCAGCGCACCGTCTGCTGGGAGGAGACGATGGCGGAAAACCACGCCTTCACCGTCGAGTATTCTTATCTTCACACGGCGCGCTATCACGACCTTTCCTCCGTTCGGGCGGACCCGGTACAGCCGTCCTTCGACACGGAGGAGATCGCGCCGCACGTCGTGTTCACGCCCTTCCTGCGCTCGCTTGCCGCCGAGCTGACGCGCGGCACGGACGACCCGCTGGAAAAGGCGCGGCGCTTTTACGACTATATCACGCTGCGGATGCGATACCGCTTCATGCCCTCGTACTTCATTCTGGAGGACATCGCGCAGTCCTGCGCGCGCAGCCTCACCGGAGACTGCGGCGTGTTCGCGCTGCTGTTCCTGACGCTTTGCCGCTGCGCCGGCATCCCCGCGCAATGGCAGAGCGGGCTTACGGCGGAGCCGGATTTCATCGGCGCGCACGACTGGGTCCGCTTTTACGTCGCGCCGTACGGCTGGCTCTTTGCCGACCCGTCCTACGGCACCGCCGCCGTGCGTGCGCAAAACGAAGCGCGCCGCCGGTTTTACTTCGGGAACCTCGACGCCTACCGCATGGTGGCGAACCGCGCCTTTCAGGCGCCGTTCACCGTGCCGAAGCGGTTTTGGCGCATGGATCCCTACGACAATCAGCTCGGAGAGATGGAAACGGAGGAACGCGGCCTGCGCGGCGGCGAGTTCGAGCGCAGCAAGGAGGTCCTTCTCTGCGAGGAGCTTTGAAAGGTGGCATAGCATGAGCGTACTGTCCGATTTGGAGCCAAGAGAGGTCTTTCGCTTTTTTGAGGAGCTTTGCGCGATCCCGCGCGGCTCCTATCACACCGGCGCCGTCGCCGACTATCTGGTCGCCTTCGCGCGCTCGCGCGGCCTGGACTGCCGCCGCGACGGGGCGAACAACGTCGTGATCCGCAAGGCGGCGACGGCGGGCCGCGAAGGCGCGCCGGTCCTGATGCTGCAGGGCCACACGGACATGGTGTGCGAAAAGGACGAGGGCTGCGGCAAGGACATGGACGCCGAGGGCGTCGACCCGTTCGTCGAGGACGACGTCATCGGCGCGCGGGGCACGACCCTCGGCGCGGACGACGGGATCGCGGTGGCGATGTGCCTTGCGATCCTGGACGCGGACGACATCGCGCACGGCCCGCTGGAGTGCCTGTTCACCGCGGACGAGGAGGTGGGTATGCTCGGCGCGCACGCGCTGGACGCGTCGGATCTCAGGGCGGAATACCTGATCAACCTGGACTCCGAGGAGGAGAAGGTGCTGAC
>CACZCL010000030.1:0-18093 GCA_902779695.1 Oscillospiraceae bacterium
CTTCGGTTGTCTTGATTTGTTTTTTCATGGTGCGTCTCCTTTTTGTTCAGTAATACCGTTATGATACCACGCCGACCGCCGTTTCGCAATCGAAAACTGACGCGCCATTCTTGTCGCTTTGGTAGAATCTTCATTTCCGCGAATCTTTCAGTAGCTATTCGCCGCGTTCTTCGGTATTGTGTGCTTGCCAAAAAGCTCGGAAGTACCGAGCGCAGAAGGAAAGGAGAATGGATCATGGCAAGTATCCGAAAACGCGGAAACAGTTACCTGCTGGTCGTGTCCATGGGTTACGACCTCGCGGGACGGCGCAGAACGCCGCGGCAGAAAACCGTCCGGCCGCCCGTGGGATTCACGCCCAAGCAGCGGGAGAAATGGCTCGACGAGCAGGCAACGCTCTTCGAGATGGAATGCCGGAAGGTTCCCGAAACGGTCAAACGCGACATGACACTCGCGGAGTACACGGAGCTGTGGCTCCGGGACGTCGCCCCCGGCAAGCTGGCAGTCTCGACGCTCGTGCGTGAGAAGCAGGACGTCAACCGCTTTCTCCCCCACCTCGGGCAGTACAAGCTCAAGGAGCTTCGCCCCGAGCACTTCCGCAAGCTCTACGCCGAGCTGCGGAAAACGAAAAACCTCAACAACGGAAAGCCGCTCTCCGAAGCGACGGTAGAAGGTGTCCACGCCTGTTTGTGCGGCATCCTCTCCGACGCGATGGAGGGCGGCTTTCTCGACCACAACCCCGCATGGCGCACCTACCGCTACAGCGGCACGCGCAAGGAGATCCGCGTCGCGGACGAGGCGACCACGCAGAAGATCATCGCCGCACTGGAACAGGAGAGCCTCAAGTACGAAACCTACTTCAAGCTCATCATCGCCACGGGGATGCGGCGCGGCGAGTGCTGCGGCCTCCAATGGGGCGACATCAATTACGCCGAGCGCAGCATCCACATCTGCCGCAACGTCGTCAAGGTCTCGCACGAGGAGATCGTCGTCAAGCCCCCAAAAACCAAGGCGGGCAACCGATACGTCTACTTCACGAAGGAGATGGAGTCTCTGCTCCGCGAGCACTACAAAAACTGTGTCTATGAAACCGCGACCTACGATCACCGGAAGCTGACGGACGAGGACTTCATCTTCCGCCGCCGCGAAGCGGAGCTGCCCATGACGCCGACAACCTTCACCTATCGGTTCAAGCAGATCCTCAAAAAGAACGGCCTGCCGGAGAATCTGAACGTTCATTCGCTCAGACACACGACTGCCAGTTTGCTCATCGCCAACGGCACGGACGTGGCAACCGTCGCGGGACTTCTCGGACACTCGCAGGTCTCGACCACGCTGGATATCTACACCCACTCGTTCGACAAAAACAAGAAAGCAGCGTCCGCGACGCTGCAAAAGGGCTTGGCAATATGATATGACAGCGGTACGGAACGGGCGGCGGCAACGCCGCCCTGTTCCGTTTGTCGAAACCCGTCGAACGATTGTCCTTGCAAACCGTGTCGGGAAATGTTAATATGAGCATGCGACGTAACTTCATACACTTTTCTGCACAGAAAATATTGCTCAAGGTGTGCATTTTTGCCTCTGGCAAAAATGCATGCTCCGTTTCAGCATACCTTGGGCAACCATGTGCGTGTTGAAGTTGCGTCGCGGCACGGAGCCTCTGCGTTTTTCGGTGCACGGCCTCGTGTCGTGCACTTTTTTATTGCCGGAGGAATACCTAATGCCAGATTTTGAATACCTCTACCACACGATGGTACACGCCGCGGAGGATGCCATCAACGCAATGGAGGGCGGCAACGTGTGGGACGCAAAGCGCATCCTCATCGACGCGGAGCGGCGCGCTGAGGCGCGGTACATCGATGAAAGCGCCACAGACGAGGAATTTGATTATCCCGCGCAGCTCGTCGTAGTCAAATAACGATTCGCCATTTATAAGATACGGAGCAGGAGAATTTCTCCCGCTCCGCTTTCCCGTTTACAGCCGTTTTCATGCTTCAATCGAGCCGTACCCCGATTCCGCGCATCAAAACCGCTGTGTTGCCCAAATCGTTTTTCAGGTGAGGAATCTGCCGTACTTTCTGATTTTTCCCAACCGATAGACCGTGAAAAGATTGCGTTTTCCGCCGCTTTTTGCCAATCGTTTCCCTCCGGCTTTTTCAGCGCCGCCCCAGGCGGCGTGACACCGCCGCTCGATGTGCGTTAATGCGCGGAAAAGCGCGATCAGCACATAGCTCGTGCCGATCGTGACGATGGCTTCGATGTCTCCCACACGCCGCGCCTCCCTCCCGCGCTATGTCCTCTGATATGGCAATAGTGGTCAACGGTGGTCAAAGTTCAAAACTTGACTTCACGATATTATTGCAAAAACCATCCGAAATATGAAATTTCGGATGGTTTTTGGTACGCCCGATGCGATTCGAACGCACGACCTTCAGAGTCGGAGTCTGACACTCTATCCAGCTGAGCTACGGGCGCATATTTGGAGTCAACGGCGGGCGTTCCCGCCCTCTGCAATTCCCGTCAGCCCAGACGATAAGCGGCGTTGCGGCAATGTCGCTACTGGTAAGGTCTGAAACGTCGGAGTCTGACACTCTATCCAGCTGAGCTACGGGCGCATATGCAATTACCGCGAGACCGCCGCGACCGGCGGCAGCCCCCGGCGGACCACTATTGCTTAGTATAGCAAATCTTTTTCCGGAAGTAAAGCAGAATTTGCCGAGGAAAAGATTGTTAAAAAAGTTGACAAGTTTTCCGAATTACCTTACAATAGGATACGAACTGTGGAAAGGGACCCTCTTTATGAAAAAACAACACATCTCCGACGCGGTCATCCGGCGCCTGCCCCGCTATTACCGCTATCTCGACGAGCTGCACACCCGCGGCGTCGTACGCATTTCCTCAAGCACGCTGGGCAAGCGCATGGGGATCACCGCCTCGCAGATCCGGCAGGATCTGAGCTGCTTCGGCGAATTCGGGCAGCAGGGTTACGGCTACAACATCATGGAGCTGCGCGCCGAGATCGGCCACATCCTCGGCGTGGACGAGCCGCGGCGCCTCATTATCATCGGCGCGGGACATCTCGGCCACGCGCTGCTGCAAAACTTCGACTTCGTGCAGGGCGGCTTCCGGCTCGACACCGCCTTTGACGTCTCCCCCGCTCTGATCGGGACCTCGATCAACGGCGTCGCGATCCGCTCGATGGACGAGCTGGAGGACTACTGCGCGGCGCATCTGCCCGCCGTCGCGGTGCTGACCGTACCGAAGCTCGCCGCGCAGGAGACAGCCGACCGCCTGGTCGCCCTCGGCGTGCAGGGCATCTGGAACTTCACCAACGTCGAACTCTCCGCCGAGGAGCGCGTGTTCGTCGAAAACGTCCACTTTGCCGACAGTCTGCTGACGCTGAGCTATCGGATCGCCAAGGCGCCCGCCGGGGGAAAGGAGCAGCCATGAAAAAACGCACCGCGCTGATCTGCGCGCTTGTGACCCTCGCGCTGCTTTTGGGCTACGCCTCCGCCGCCGGCGGCGACGCGGGCGACCCGCTGATCTCGCTGGAGTATCTGCGCGGCGTCTTTCTGCCCGAAGCGGAGCAGGGCGTCCGGGAGCGGATCGACGCCTCGGGCAATACCGCCTACGAGGGCGCCGCGTCCTCCTGGCGCGCGGCGGTCGCCGCGGTGGAGGCAAGCGCCGGCAGGGAGATCGCGAGCGTCTGGACGGAGGCGCGGCTCAAGCAGGGCGATCTGCTCTCCGGCTTCACGGGCACGCAGGTCATGCTGCTTGCCGGCAGCGCGCAGGCGCAGTTCTCCGGCGGCGCCGTCGTCGATGTGACGGACGGCACGGAGCTTGCGCCCGGCGGCGCGCTTCAGGCGCGTCACCGTTATCTGGTGGCGGAGGACACCTCCGCGCTTTTCTCCGTCTCCTCCCGCACGGCGGTGCTCGACTACTGCGGCGGCTACCACATCGCGCCGTCCGCCTTCCCGCCCGATTACTATGCCATCGCCTCCGCGCTGCGCACGCTCACGCTGTTTCGCGGCACGGACACCGGCTACGGCGACGGCTTTGACCTTGAGGTGACGCCCACGCGCATCCAGGCGCTCGTCATGCTGCTGCGTATGCTCGGCGAGGAGGACGACGCCCTCGCCTGCGCCTCCCCAGCCCCGTTCCGGGACATCTCGGAGAATTACTGGGGCCGCGCCTACGTCGCCTACGCCTACGAGCAGGGCTACACCAACGGCGTCGAGGACAACCAGTTCGCGCCCGACCGCCCCGCGAACGAGGGGATGTACGTCGAGTTCATGCTGCGCGCGCTGGGCTACAGCGACACGACGCAGACCGACATCCGCACCGCCTCCGACCGCGCGCTTGCCGCCGGCGTCATCACCGCCGGCGAACGCGCCGCGCTGCAAACGAACGATTTCCTGCGCGCCGACGTGGCGTACCTCTCGTGGTACGCGCTGGACACGCCGCTTCCCGGCGGCGCGCAGTCGCTCCACCAAAAGCTGGAGGACGCCGGCGTGTTCACCCCCGCCGCCTATCAGCTCGCCCGCTCGCTCGTAACCTCCCCGCGGCTGTAGGGCGCGCCGCTTTCTTTCCCCGCACCTTTCCCCGCACGGCGCATACTATGGATTGAGACCGCCGAGGGCTGTCTTAAGGGCGTTCGCCCATATCTTCATAGGAGGTTGCGCTATGTACAACAACTGCTTTGGCGGCAACAACTGCTGCTGGATCGTCATTCTGATCCTGATCCTGTTCCTTTGCGGCAACGGCGGCAGCTGCGGCAACAGCTGCGGCAACAACAGCTGCGGCTGCTGAGCGCGCCATACACAAGGGGCTTCGCGCGGATCGCGCGAAGCCCTTTCTCTTTTTGCGCGGCCTCCAAGCTGCGACGCTTTTCATTTTTCCCGAAAATCCTCGATCAGCTGCCGTACGTGCGCGATAAAACCCGCCGGCAAATCGGTCACGTCAATAGAATCCACATCCTCCAGCCCAAGCAGATAATCCGTCGAAACGCCGAACAGCTTTGCAATTTTTATCAACATCTCTATCGACGGCTGAATATTGTCGTTTTCCCAATTTGACACGCTTTGCTTGGAAACACCGAGCAGCTTTGCCAATTCGACCTGATTCAGCTTTCTCGCCGTCCGAAGCTCACGGATCCTCTGATTTAACATGCCCCGCCCTCACATCGTGAAATTTACAATACGATTGTATTGTAATTATTGACATTTTAGAAATACTATAGTATTGTAATATTAGACTTTTGAAAGGAGGCGAAACATGAGGGATTTTATCTTTATTGTTCTGACCATCCTGCTGTGGATATTGTATCACAGGATATTCAAGGTCTTTTACTTTGGCAATCCCTTTTGGTCGATCATCGGCGAGCTGGTTGGCGCAGGATTTACCGCGACGATCCTGCTTGAGATTTTTGGCAGGATCTTCTCCGGCGTCGCGTCGGCACTGTCCAGCCTCGGCAATTTTTTGTTTGAACTCGCCCTGATCCTTTCCCCGATTCCTGCGATCTGGCTGTTGAGCAGCTATCTCTGGAGCCTTTTTCGGGAGGACGGCACCATCGAGGGCGAGCCGCAGGGGATCGGCGCTGCGTTTGCCGCGACCATGCGCTGGGTCAACGCACGTTCCGATCCCGCGGTAATCTACATCCCGGTATTCAGCATCGGCGCTTTGGGCCTTCTGGGTTGGTTCGCCGGTCTCGCTTCGCTGCTCTGACACTTCTGCTCTGAATTCCTATAACCATCGGAACTGCCGTGTGAACAAAACTGCCTTTGGAGAACATCACTTTTTCCAAAGCCTGTCGAAACTTATCCGCGTCCTTAGAAACTGCCCTTGAAAACCAATTCATTCTATGTTAAAATAGGGATAAACTTGTGGAAAGGACGCGTATCATCATGGAATTTCTGTCCAACAAGCCTCTTCTCATCACCGACACCATCCTCCGTGACGCACATCAGTCGCAGGCGGCGACGCGCATGACGCTGGAGGATATGCTCCCCGCGTGCGAGATACTCGACTCGATCGGCTACTACTCGCTGGAGTGCTGGGGCGGCGCGACGTTCGACGCCTGTATGCGCTTCCTCGACGAAGACCCCTGGGTCCGTCTGCGCACGCTGCGCGAGCATCTGCCGCACACGAAGCTGCAAATGCTCTTCCGCGGGCAGAACATCCTCGGCTACAAGCACTATGCCGACGACGTGGTGGACGAATTCTGCGGCAAGTCCATCGAAAACGGCATCGACATCATCCGCATTTTCGACGCGCTCAACGACATCCGCAATCTGGAGCAGGCGATCAAGTCCACGAAGAAGTACGGCGGCCAGGTCGAGGCAACGCTTTCCTACACGATCTCCCCGATTCACAACGAGGACTACTTCGTCGACCTCGCCCGCCAGCTTGAGCAGATGGGCGCGGACGCGATCTGCATCAAGGACATGGCGAACCTGCTGCTGCCGATGGACGCCTATTCGCTGGTCAAGCGCCTCAAGGAGACCGTCGGCATCCCCATCCATCTGCACACGCACAACACCACCGGCACGGGCGACATGGTGAACCTGATGGCGGCGTTCGCCGGCATCGACATCGTTGACACCGCGCTCTCCCCGATGGCGAACGGCACCTCCCAGCCCGCCACGGAGTCTCTGGTCGCGACGCTCAAGGGTACGGTGCGCGACACAGGGCTGGACCTCGGCAAGATGAGCGACGCGGCGGTCCACTTCCGCAAGGTGGCGCAGCGTCTCAAGGACAGCGGCGCGCTCGACCCGAAGGTGCTGGGCGTCGACACGAACACGCTGCTCTATCAGGTGCCGGGCGGTATGCTCTCCAACCTCATCTCCCAGCTCAAGCAGGCGGGCAAGGAGGACAAGTATTACGACGTGCTTGCGGAGATCCCGCGCGTGCGCGAGGACTTCGGCTATCCCCCGCTGGTCACGCCGTCCAGCCAGATCGTCGGCACGCAGGCGGTCATGAACATCATCACGGGCGAGCGCTACAAGATGATCCCCAAGGAATCCCGCGCCATGCTCAAGGGCGAATACGGCAAGCTGCCCGGCACGGTCAACGAAGAGGTGCGCGCCAAGGCCGGCATCAAGCCGGAGGAGGTCGTCACCTGCCGCCCCGCCGACCTGCTGGAGCCGGAGCTGGAGAAGTACCGCGCCGAGTATGCCGGTCTCGCGCAGAGCGAGGAGGACGTGCTCTCGCTCGCGCTGTTCCCGCAGGTCGCGCCGAACTTCATCAAAAAGCGCAACCTCCGCACGCCGCCCCTCCCGCGCCAGATCACGCCGCTGGAGCATCGCGAGCAGGAGCGCAACGTCGCCGCGATCAGCAGAGGATAAAAACCGCATTCCAAAGGGGGAACGCCGCAGGGTGTTCCCCCTTTTTCGCGCAAAACGCATAAACCGCCCCGCGCCTGCGCAAGCTAGGTACATCCAATACTTGGGAGGTATTCTATGGAGCTCAAGGGCAGCAAGACCGAGGCGGCGCTTTGGCAGGCGTACGCTGACGAGTGCAAGGCGCGGACAAGCTACGAATTCTTCGCCGCGCAGGCGCGCAAGGACGGCTATCAGCAGATCGCGGCGCTGTTCGACGAAACGGCGCGCAACGAAAAGGAGCACGCGGAGATGTGGTACAAGGCGCTGCACGGCGACCGGATGCCCGCGACGCTTCCGGCGCTCCGGGACGCCGCGCAGACGGAGAACCGCGAGTGGACGGAGCTGTACGCCGGCTACGCCAAGACCGCGCGGGAGGAGGGCTTCGACCGCATCGCCGCCCTCTTTGAGAAGGTCGGCGAAATCGAGCGGCAGCACGAGGAGCGCTATCAGGCCCTGATCGGGAATCTGGAAAGCGGCGCCGTCTTTGCCCGCACGGGCGAGGCGGAATGGCAGTGCATCGCCTGCGGCCACGTCGCCGTCGGCGAGAAGGCGCCGCAGACCTGCCCCGTCTGCGGCTACGCGCAGGGGTATTTCCAGCTTCGGGCGGAAAACTACTGACCGAAAACGGGAGACCGGGAAAGCGGCGCTTTTCCGGTCTCCCGCTTTTGCCGCGGAAAAATAAATTTGCAACCTGCCGCAAGATGCGCTATAGTAGCAGCATGAGCACAAAAGAGGCAAAAACCGAATCGTTTCGGGAGCGGGTCGCCCGCGTCGTGGAAATCGGCGCGTCCGAGGACCTGCTCAGCCGCGGCTACGATTTCTTCATCACCGGGATCATTCTGGTGAACCTCGTCGTTTCCGTCCTGGTCACGTTCGAGGACGTCTATGCCGCGCACGGCGCTCTGTTGGACGCGGTCGAGGAGGTCACCGCCGCCTGCTTCGCCGTCGACTACGCCCTGCGCCTGTACGCCGCGAAATACATCTTCCGCCAAGCGTCGGAGCTGCGGGCGGCGGCGCGGTACGTCCTCTCCTTCGGCGGCATCGTCGACCTGCTGAGCTTTCTGCCCAACTATCTGCCGGTGTTCTTCCCCTCGGGAGCGGTGGCGTTTCGCGTGTTCCGCGTCGTGCGCATCTTCCGCCTGTTCCGCATCAACGCCTACTACGACTCCTTCAACGCCATCACTGAGGTCATCGTCAAAAAGAAGCAGCAGCTTTTCTCCTCCATCTTCCTCATCCTCGTGCTGCTGCTCGCGTCGAGCCTTTGTATGTACAGCGTGGAGCACGACGCGCAGCCCGACGTGTTTGCCAACGCCTTCTCCGGCATCTGGTGGGCGGTCTCCACGATGCTGACCGTTGGCTACGGCGACATCTACCCGATCACGCCGCTGGGGAAATTCCTCAGCATCGTCATCACCTTCCTCGGCGTCGGGATCGTGGCGATTCCGACCGGTATTATTTCCGCCGGCTTCGTCGAGCAGTATACCCATCTGCAAAACACCGGCACGATGGCGCGGGAGCAGGACATCCGCTTCATCCAGTTCCGGCTGGAGGAGCGGGACGCATGGGCGGGCAAGCCCGTCGCGGAGCTGCGCCTGCCCCGCGGCGTCATCCTCACCGCCATTCACCGCGGCCACGAGGTGCTCGTCCCGAACGGCGAGGTCACGCTGGAAGCGGGCGACACGATCGTGCTCGGCGCGGAGCCGCTGCGCGGGGGTGTCCCCATCGACCTGCGCAGGATCGTCCTGCTGGAGAAGAACCCGTGGAACGGGCAGTGCATCCGCGATCTGGACATCTCCCGCCAGACGATCATCGTCATGGTCAAGCGCAACGGGCGCACCATCATTCCCAAGGGGTCGACGCGCCTGAAGGCGGGCGACACGCTGCTGCTGCACAGCAAAACGCCCGTCCCGGGCAGCACGGAATTCAAGCTGTAAAGGAAAGAAGGGGTCCGGAGAGAACCGAACCCTTTCTTTTTCAGTATGAAATCGGTTTACAGCGAGTTGGTCAGCGAGATCGGCATATCCTTCTCGTCGTCCGCGAACGCCTTGTCCGTGTCCTCCATGCACTCCATGTACAGGTTGGACACGCGCCGCTCGCCGAGGCGCAGCTTGATGTCGGGGAACTGCGCCGCGTCGGACGCCTCCTCATAGGCGATGGCGTACTTCAAAAACGCGGCGTACTCGTTCTCTTCGTCCGCCGTGCCGCGCAGCGCCTCCTCCGCCTCCGCGCAGACCGTCAGCTCGTCGAGGATGTTCTCCAGCGGCATACCGGTCACCTGGTCGAGCAGGCTCAAAAGCCCCATGAAGAAGCCCTGCTCCTTGGAGACCGACGTCCGCGCGCTCTGCACCAACCGCTCCACGAAACGCGCGCGCAGGAACGCGCGGCGCGCCAGCTCGTCGGAGTTGGAGGTGTTGACCTGCTTGAGGAACTGCACCGTCGTCCACTGGGAAAGCCCGTCGAGGCCCAGCAGCGTCATGCCGCGCCGGATCTCCGCGGCGGCGTTCTGGCGCACGTAGCGCGCGCGCAGCACGTGGCGCAGGAACATGTGGGCCAGCACGTTGTCCTTCTGCACGATGCGGCAGCACATCTCGAAATTCGGGTACGGCTTCATGATCTCGTTCATCAGCTTGCCGTAGGTCGTCGAGGTCAGGGACACCTGCTTGCTCACGGTGTCGGGCCGCTCGAAGAAATAGCCCTGGAAGAGCGTGAACTTCAGGCTTTGCACCATCTCGAACTCGGACTGCGTCTCCACGCGCTCCGCCAGAAGCTGCGCCGAGCTGTAGCGCAACCGGGCGAGCAGGTCCTTGAGCATCAGCTTGTTCTGCCCGCCGGTGTTGATGCGGATGACGTCGAAGAGGCTGACGATCTTGTCGAACTTGATGCGCCCGTTCTTCTCGGTGTAGCTGTTGAGGGAAAGGCGATAGCCCGCCCGCTGCAAGCCGGAGAGCTTGTTGACCAGCGCGTCGTTGACAAACACCTCGCTGGGCACCTCCACCACGATCTCGTTCGGGTTGAACAGGTAGGCGAAGTCCTCCATGATCAGGTTGCGCGTAAAATTGATATAGGCGGGCAGGCCGTTCGTCAAATTCTGGATGCCGAACACGTTGACCGCGTCAAGCAGGACGCTGCGCGTCATCTCGTCGCCGTCGACGTCCTTCACCGCCGCGCCGCTCTGCGCATTCCTGCGGTAGAGCAGCTCATAGCCGGCAATGTTGAATTGCGTGTTGTAGATCGCCTGCCGTCCGATATAGGCAAACACGGGGACCAGCCTCCTTTTCGCTTCCTCGCGGGATGCCGCTTTTTTGTTATTTTACATCACCCGACGTTGCTCTGTCAAGCCAAAGACCGCAGGGGCACGCAGGAGGAAAAAGGAACGCCGCCTCATAACAGGGGTCGGCGTTCCTTTCGATATTGATCCGCACGCGACGCAGCCGTCTCACCGGACTGCCGCCCGCCCTTGCCAGTCCCGCCCGCCGCCAGCCGATTTCACTGCGGAAGCGGTAAAAATGCGGTACGGCTCTGATCGCCGTACCGCATTTCTTTCCAAAAAGTTTCGTTTTCTCAGCTATTAGCCAGCATTTCCTCGTCTTTCCGACACCGTTCCTAGACCGCGTCCTTGAGCACCATAACTTGGATTTGGATGGACGTCACCGCTCCAGTCTGTCCTGTTTATGACGGTCTCCAGTTGCCCCCCAGTCCTAATTAGTCTCAGCCATCGCGGCTAGTCACAGGCTGGGAACGGTAAATGTGGTGCGCAATTTAGTCTTACTTCTCAGCCATCTGTAAAATCTGTGCTTTCTTCTGTTCAAATTCTTCTTGCGTAATCACACCTTCGTCAAGTAACTGTTTATATTCTCTCAGGCGGTCTACGTTGCTTTTTATTTCACCGTTTTCTTTCTTGATTCTTTGTTTGGTTGTGTCTGCACTATCCTGCCATTGATTTAATTGCTTCACAAACTCTGGTGTGTTGACGACGTTTGGTTTACAGATTGCAACAATAAAAGCAATCAGGCCAAATAAAACACCCCGCAAAAACCAGTCTGCCTTATATCCTTTTCCTTTGATAACCGCTCTTGTCGCGTAACCCCAAATACATTTCCAAATCAGAATCGGCAAAACATATACCCCAAACCACTGATTTGAGTTGAGCCAAGTATTCAAACTGTCAAGCAACTCTGACACACCCTTTCAGCTTCTTGAATATCCCGTTTCAGGATAATTTTAATATACTAAAATGGGATAATACTGTCAAGCAAAGTTTATGGTTTGACAGGGGTGATTTTAATATTTCGCCTAAAAGAACTCCGTAAGCAACGCAAGATATCACAGATAAAGCTGGCGATGGATTTAAATATGGGGCAAAACACCATCAGCCGATACGAAAACGGAGTACACGAAGCGGATTATGAAACGCTGATTCTGTTTGCAGATTATTTCAACGTGTCGATCGACTATCTGCTGGGTCGCACAGATAATCCGAAGATAAACAGATAGCGGTACCGCGCGAATCTTTCCGCGCAGTACCGCTATTTGTTTGCCTATTCGCTGTCACTCAGCCGCCCGCGGCCTCCGCGTCCCGCGCGCGGCGCTCCTCGATGGCGTCCCTGAGCACCATATCCTTGACCTTCATCAGTCGGATGGTGTTGGCGCGCTCGTTTTCCTCCAGCTTCATCGTGATATACCGGATCGACTCCTGCATCTCCGGGATCTTCACGTACTCCAGCGCGTTGACGCGGCGGCGGGTCTTTTCGATCTCCTCCGCCATCAGCTGCGCCGCCTTCTCGATCTGCGCCAGCTTGAGCAGCTTGCGGAACACCTTGCCCAGCGCGTCCACCGCCGCGTCCAGCTCGCCGCTGGTGGCGGCGAAGCCGTAAGGGTAGATGTCCGCGTCGGATTTTGTCTTTGTCTGGAAGTCGTAGACCGGCACGTTGACCGACATGATGTTCTGGAACGTCATCGTCAGCTCGACGCTCTGCTTCGGGTAGACCAGCGCCTGCTCCAGCGCCTGCGAGCTCATCAGCGCCGCGGCGACCGTGAACGAGCCGTGCACCTTCATCAGCTCGTCCTCGACCTCGGCGCGGAGCGCGCGCACCTCTCGCACGGTCTCAAGAAACTGCTTCATCAGCTCGTCCCGCTTGTCCTTGAGCAGCTTGTGCCCGCGCTGGGCGGTGCGCAGCTTGCCCTTGAGGCGGGTCAGCTCCATTCTGGTCGGGTTTACCGCTACGTTAGGCATGGACCGCCCTCCCCTCTCAGGCCTTGTCCTTCGGCCAATACTTCTCGATATACTCCGGCTTGATGCGCTTGAGCTCCGCCTTCGGCAGAATGCTCAGCAGCTCCCAGCCGAGGTTCAGCGTCTCCTCGATCGTGCGGTTCTGGTCGTAGCCTTGGTTTACATAACGGCGCTCAAACTCGTCCGCAAACTTTGCGTAGAGAAGATCGGTCGGCGTCAGCGCCGCCTCGCCGAGGATGGACATAAGCTCCTTATTCTCCTTGCCGGTGGAGTACGCGGCGAAGAGCTGGTTCATGGTGTTGGCGTGATCCTCGCGGGTCCTGCCCTCGCCGATGCCCTTGTCCTTCAGACGGCTGAGCGACGGCATGACGTCCACGGGCGGCTCGATGCCCTGCCGGTACAGCGCGCGGGAGAGGATGATCTGTCCCTCGGTGATGTAGCCGGTCAGGTCGGGGATCGGGTGGGTCTTGTCGTCCTCGGGCATGGTGAGGATCGGGATCAGCGTGATGGAGCCGGGCTTGCCGAGCTGGCGCCCCGCGCGCTCGTAAAGCGTGGCGAGGTCGGTATAGAGGTAGCCGGGGAAGCCGCGGCGGCCCGGAACCTCCTTCTTCGCCGCCGAGACCTCGCGCAGCGCCTCGGCATAGTTGGTGATATCGGTCATGATGACCAGCACGTGCATATCCTTCTCGAACGCCAGATACTCCGCGGCGGTCAGCGCCATACGCGGCGTGGAGATACGCTCGACGGCGGGGTCGTTGGCGAGGTTGGAGAACAGCACCGTGCGGTCGATGGCGCCGGTACGGCGGAACTCGCTGACGAAGAACTCCGACTCCTCGAACGTGATGCCGATGGCGGCGAACACGACCGCGAAGTTGGACGCCTCGTCGCCGAGCACCTTCGCCTGACGCGCGATCTGCGCGGCGAGGTTGGCGTGGGGCAGGCCCGAGCCGGAGAAAATCGGCAGCTTCTGCCCGCGCACCAGGGTGTTGAGCCCGTCGATGGTGGAAACGCCGGTCTGGATGAACTCGTTGGGGTAGTCGCGCGCCGCAGGGTTCATCGGCAGGCCGTTGATGTCGCGATACTCCTCGGGCAGGATCTCGGGGCCGCCGTCGATGGGGCGGCCCATGCCGTTGAACACGCGGCCGAGCATATCGCCCGACACGCCGAGCTGCAGCGGGTGTCCGAGGAAGCGCACCTTCGCATCGGCAAGGTTGATGCCGGCGGCGGACTCGAAGAGCTGGACGACGGCGGTGTCGCCGTTGACCTCCAGCACCTTGCCGCGGCGGATGGAGCCGTCCGGCAGCTCGATTTCCACCAGCTCGTCGTAGGTGACGCCCTCGACCATGCGCACCATCATCAGAGGGCTTACGATCTCCTCAACGGTTTTGTATTCACGGATCATCAGTCCTCACCTCCCTGCGCCGCGACCGCCTCGATCTCCTGCGCCATGCTCAGGCGGATGCGGTCGTACGCCGTATCGTATTCCTCGACCGGCACGCTCTTGGCGCGGCCGATCGCCTCGCGCTGCGGGATCTCGAACAGCTTCGTCACGACGGCGCCGCGCGCGATCGCCTCCCGGCAGCGCCGGTCATATTCCAGAATGATGTCGAGCAGCTTGCCCTGCCGGTCGTAGCTGGAATAGCCGTCGATATCGGTGAACGCGTTCTGCTGCAGATAGTCCTCGCGGATCATGCGCGCGACCTCCAGCGTCAGCTGGTCGTTGGGGGACAGCGCGTCCTTGCCGACGAGCTGGACGATCTCGTTGAGGCTCGCCTCGTTCTGCAAAATGGACATCGCCTGCGTGCGGTTGCGCATGAAGCTCTCGCCGAGGTTCTCGTCGAACCAGGGGCGAAGCGAATCGAGGTAGAGCGAGTAGGAGTTGAGCCAGTTGATCGCCGGAAAGTGGCGGCGGTAGGCAAGGGAGGCGTCCAGCGCCCAGAACACCTTGACAATGCGCATCGTCGCCTGCGACACCGGCTCGGACAGGTCGCCGCCCGGAGGCGAGACCGCGCCCACGGCGGTCAGGCTGCCGCGGCGCTCGTCGGAGCCGATGCACTCCACGCTGCCCGCGCGCTCGTAGAACTGCGCGAGGCGGGAGGCGAGGTAGGCGGGATAGCCCTCCTCGCCGGGCATCTCCTCCAGACGGCCGGACATCTCGCGCAGCGCCTCCGCCCAGCGAGAGGTGGAGTCCGCGATGACCGCCACGTCATAGCCCATGTCGCGGAAATACTCCGCGATGGTGATGCCGGTATAGACCGACGCCTCGCGCGCCGCCACGGGCATATCGGAGGTGTTCGCGATCAGCACCGTGCGCTTCATCAGGCTCTCGCCCGTGCGCGGGTCCTTCAGCTCCGGGAACTCGCGCAGCACGTCGGTCATCTCGTTGCCGCGCTCGCCGCAGCCGATGTAGATGACGATATCCACGTCCGACCACTTGGCGAGCTGGTGCTGCACCACCGTCTTGCCCGAGCCGAAGGGGCCGGGGACAGCCGCCGTGCCGCCCTTGGCGATGGGGAACAGCGTGTCGATGATGCGCTGTCCGGAGCTGAGCGGCTTCGTGGGCGGATACTTCTTCTCATAGGGGCGCCCGATACGCACGGGCCAGCGCTGGAGCATACAAAGCGGCACCTCGCCGCCGTCCTCGGTCTTGAGGGTGGCGATGGTCTCGGTGACGTTGAAGCTGCCGCTTTTGATGTCGGTGATCGTACCCTTGAGGTTGGGCGGCACCATAATCTTGTGCAGCACGACGCTCGTCTCCGGCACGGTGCCGAGAATGTCGCCGCCGGTCACCTTGTCGCCCACTTTCGCGGTGGCGGTGAACTCCCACTTCTTCTCATGGTCGACGGCGGGCACCTCCACGCCGCGGGTAATGTTCGCGCCGACCTTTTCGACGATCTTTTCCAGCGGGCGCTGGATACCGTCGTAAATGCCCTCGATCATGCCGGGGGCAAGCTCGACGCTCATCGGCGCGCCGGTGGTCTCCACCTCGGCGCCGGGGCCGAGGCCCGAGGTCTCCTCATAGACCTGGATGGAGGCGGTGTCGCCCTTCATGGTCAGGATCTCGCCGATCAGGCGCTGGGGGCCGACGCGCACCACGTCGGACATATTCGCGTCGGCAAGCCCCGTCGCGACCACCAGCGGCCCGGAAACTTTAACGATTTTACCAGCCAAAGTCTGATCCCTTCTTTCAATAAGTGGATTTCCGTTCCGCAAACGTGTTTTGCGGAACGCGCCATATTTCGCGGTTGCCGCGCAAGCGGCGAGCGAAACGGCATTTTTATTTTTTCTGCAGCAAGCGCAGCCTGCTACAAAATGTCGGCGCCGACGGCGCGTTCGATCGCGCGCTGGATGTTGTCCTTCCCGATGCCCAGCGAGCCTTCGCGCCCGGGGATCAGGATGATGGCGGGGCGCAGCTCGTCCTTGTAGCGCTCAAGCACGTCCGGCATGGACTTTGCCAGCGTCTCCGTGAGATAGATGACCGCGCAGTCGCCCTTCGCGAGGCGGCGGATCTCCTCCCGCGCCTGCTCCGCCGTCGAAACGGGGCAGGTCTCCAGCCCCAGCGCGCGGAAGCCCATCACGGACTCCCAGTCGCCGACGACGGCAATGCCGTAGGTTGCTGCCATGCTTCCTCGCCTCCCTTACACAAAGCCCGCGCGCAGCCGCGCGCGCACCACGTCCCCGGGGACGCCTGCCGCGCGGCCCATCAGCACGATGCGCAGGTTCGTATACTCCGTTTCCAGCGCCGCGAGATACGCCAGCAGCGGCTCCTCGCCGAACGCCACGAGCCGCGCGTCGTCCAGATACGCGCTCAGCGCGTCGTCGCAGCGCTTTTCAAACTCGGTCGGCGCGCCGCCGCGCAGCGCTTCCGCGCCCGCCTCCGCCGCGCGGGCAAGCGCCGTGGGAGCGTACAGCTCGGCGAGCCCGCTTCCGCCGTTCGCGCTCACGCGCAGCAGCTCGTCCGTTTCCACGCCGCCGCCCGCAAACAGCACGCCGCGCAGAAACTCCGCGTTTTTGCCCATGCGCAGCGCGCGCACCAGCGCGCGCAGGTTCGCGCAGTCGATCTTAAGCCGCACATAGCCGCACAAAAACGCGCTGCCCGTCGCCTCCGCCGTCTCCAGCAGGTCGCGGTGATACCACCGGTCGACCGCGATGTCGCTCAGCTGCGGATCGCGGGTCGCGGCAAGCACCTCGCGCCCCTCCGCCGCCGCCTCGGCAAGGCGGCCGGGCAGATCCGCCGCGCCCTCCCGGCGCAGCGCGTCCTCCAGCTCCCTTGCGCCGACGCGGCCCAGCTCCGTGAGCATACTGTCCGCCGCCGTTCCCATCGCCTCCGCCTTCAAAACGGCCTTGACGTTGTGGTAGTCGTAGCCCAGGCGGAACACGTCGAGAAAGCCGGCGTCCGGCACGCCGCCGCCCAAATCGGCGAGCGTTTCGGCGCGCGCCGCGCTGAGGCCGGCGTCCAGCGCCTCCGGACTGCTCAGGTCAAGCGCGCCGTAGCCGAACGCCTGCAGCAGCTTCGCCGCCTCGTCGTCGCTCTTTGCGGCGATGAGCTGCTCGTACTGGTCCTGCGTCAGCAGGGTGTTCTCCAGCGCGCGCACGCGCGCGGAAACGGCAAGGTAATCGGTGTCTTTGATTCTTTTTACGTCAGCCAAGGCGTTTCCCCCCTGCCTTTTTCATCGGAACAGGATCTTCGCCGCGTCGCCCGCCGTTTCCGCCTTTTGCAGGCGCACCAGCGTTTCAAACGCGCAGTTGACCTCCACGTTCCTGTCGCGCAGGATGAAGCCGCCGCGGATCGGCGCCGTCTCCCGCGAGAGCGTCAAATGCCCGCCGGAGGCCGCGTTCGCCTTTTCCACCGCCTTTGCGCCGAGGGCGGCGTCCGCCGCGGAAAAGACCGCCTCCTCCTCGCCGCTCGCGGAGGCGCGCGCCAGCAGGGAGGACAGCAGCTCCAGCTTCTCCCCCTCCGGCAGGGCGCACAGCTTATCGAGCGCGAGGTCGTACGCCGCGTCGACCATCTCCTGCTTTGCCGCGAGGATCGTCTTGCGGGCGTCCATCTCCGCCGCGCTCTTGAGGCGCTCCTCGCGCTCGGCGGCGGCTTTTTCGTTCTTCGCCGCAAGGGCGCGGCTCTCCTCGTCGATCCGCGCGCGCCAGCCGTCGACGATGCGCTGCGTCTCCGCCTTTCCGGCGTCGAGGATGCCGTCGATCTCGCTTTGCGCTTCCGCCTCGATGCGGCTCGTGATCCGTTCGAGTCCGTTCATTGCGAACCCCGCCTTTCTCACATGAACAGCAGCATCAGCATCGACGCGAGCAGCGAAAGAATGGCGTAGAACTCAACGATACCGCAGAGGATCAGGCCCTTGGACCAATCGTCCGGCTTCTTCGCGAGGATGTTGATGGAGCCTGCCGCGACGCGCCCCTGCGCAATGGCGGAGAGCAGGCCGCCCAGCGCCATCGGCAGGCAGGCGGCGAAATACATGCACCCCTGCTGCA
>CACZCL010000030.1:18107-33363 GCA_902779695.1 Oscillospiraceae bacterium
CTGCTGCACGGTCAGCTGCGGGATGCCGCCGCTGAACATGCCGAGGTTCGCAAGGCAGACAAAGAACACGACCAGACCGTACAGGCCCTGCGTGCCCGGCAGAAGCTGGAGCACCATGACCTTACCGGACTTGCTGGGATCCTGGCTCAAAAGCCCCGTGCCGGCTTCGCCGGCAATGCCGGTGCCCTTCGCGCTGCCGACGCAGGAGAGGCCCACCGCGAGGCCGGCTCCCAGCAGCGCCATCGCCACGCCGCCAAACTGTTCAAAAAGTCCCATGTTTTCGTTCCTCCTGTAAGTAGTTTTATTCTTTTACGATATCCACGTATTTTGCCTGTATCCCGAGAGGGCGGAAGGGCTTCCCGCCGTCCTCGTAAAACCGGCCGAAGAACTCCAGGCACTGCAGGCGCATATCGTGCACGTAGCAGCCCAGCAGGTTCAGCGCGAAGTTGAGCGCGTTGCCCACCATCGAGATGATGAAAAACGCCGCGACGTTGTTCGTGATCGAGCCGATGGTGTTGAACACCTGCGCGATCACCGCGCCGGCAAGCATCAGCGCCATCAGGCGGGAGTAGGACAAGATGTCGCTGAAATAGCCCGTCACATTGCTGTAGAGCGAGCCGAAAATGCCCATCAGTTTCCCGCCGACGCCCTTTCTGCCGTAGCCCTGCGTCAGCACCAGCAGCACGACGATGGCGATCAGGAACGCCTTGTTCCCCGTCAGATACGCCGCCGCGCCGAGGGCAAACACCAGATACCACGCGCCCTCGTTGCACAGCGCGTCCATCGCCTGCCCGCGCCGGAGCTTCATGCTCACGCTCACGCCCATGCCGAAGAAGATGTGCACCACGCCCAGCACCAGCGAGCCGACCAGCGCCGTCACCGCGTCGTCCAGCGGGTTGAAAAGCGCCGGCATCGTGAACTCCCGTCCCGAGGTCAGCTTGACGAGCTGCGGAATGAAGTCCCCGAAAAAGCCGCCGGTCAGCGCGCCCATGATGAACGTGCTCACGCCGCAGTAGCCCATCAGCGGCATCATGTTGCGCATCGTCGGCCCGTTGGGCTTCGACTTTTTGATGACGACGAGCGAAATGAGGATCATCACGAGCCCGTAGCCCATATCCGCCATCATAATGCCGTAAAACAGAATGAAGAAGAACGACATCAGCGGGTTCGGGTCCACGCCGCGGTAGCTCGGCAGC
The DNA here is from genome assembly GCA_902779695.1 of Oscillospiraceae bacterium. Lineage (GTDB taxonomy): Bacteria > Bacillota > Clostridia > Oscillospirales > Oscillospiraceae > Hominicoprocola. Next base: position 19,304 of record CACZCL010000030.1, read on the forward strand.
GAATACATATCCGTCACCATGTTGAGCGGGCGGGTGAACCAGTTGTTCTTCAGCGCCACCGGCACGGCGGGCGCTTCCTCCTCCGTCGGGTCCTCCGCTTCCCACGCGCAGCCGCATTCGTCGAGCAGCTTTCCGACCTCGTCCATCCGCTCCGCCGGCGCCCAGCCCTCAAAAAAGAGGATCGTGCCGTCGGTGAGCAGCGACTCCGTGTTCTCCTCGCGCAGCGCCTCCGTTTCGAGCCGGTCGGCATACAGCCGCAGCGCGTCGCGCGCCGCGGCGCTCTCCGCCAGCGAGCGCTCCGCCTCCGTCTGCGCGTCGCGATTCTCCGTGAGCCGCGCCTCCAGCGCCGCGGCGTTCTCCGCCACCGTGCCGCTCAGCCCCGAGAACGACGTTACGCTGAAGCCGTGCCCGCGCAGGATCTCCTGCACGCGCTCCTCCTCCGCGCGAAGGCAGATCAGAAACGCGTATTTCTGCTGCTTGTCCGCGCCGATCTCCTCAAGCGACGCCGCCGCGTCCGCCGCGTCCAGCTCGGCGCGCACCGCGTCCAGCTCCACCGCCGCGGGGCAGACCTCCAGGCGGAACACCGTGTGCGCCGTGCCCTCCCGCTCCAGCGGGACGTCCAGCGCCGCCCACGGCTCCAGCCCGGCGCGCCGCCCGATCAGGCGGTTCTCCTCGCCCTGCAGCGCCGTCAGTTTTTTCAGCGTGGCGTTGATGGCGCGGCTCTCCGCGTCCGCGCGCGCCGCGGCTTCCTCGCCGAGGAAGGTCTCCTCCGTCACACCGGGGCGCAAATGAAGGGCTTTTTCCTTCTTCTGCCCGTATTTCTGCACGGCGGCGAGCGCGGTGTTCACGTCCGCCAGCTCGCTGCGCCGCTGCGCCAGCGACGAGCTTTTCCGATGCAGCAGCGCCGTCCACTCCGGGTCCGCCAGCTTGTCCGCCGGCTCGCTGATCTCCAGGCAGCCGAGGCGCAGCAGGGCGTCGAACAGCCGCTCCCGTTCGCTCGCCATCGCGATGACGCGGAGCTTTTTCATTGCAACGATCATTTCAGCTCTTCACGACCCTTCCGACGATCATTTCCGCCGCCTCGTCCAGACGGCCGCGCGCGACTTCGCGCAGCGCGCTGCTCTCGCCCTCCGCGCGCTTTGCGATCTCCTCCGCCGTGCGCGCGGCGCGCTCCTCCGCGGCCTTTAGCAGCTCCTTGCCGGCCTCGGCAGCCTCATGCCGCGTCTTTTTCAGCAGCGCCTGTCCTTCCCGCTCCGCCTCGGCGGCGGCCTGCTTGACCTTTGCCTCCGCCTCCGCCTTTTCGGCGCGGCTCTTGTTCTCTACCTCCGTGATTTGCCGGATGGCTTCCATCGACATGCTATCACCACACTTTCGCTGTTGCGTGACAGGGTACCTTTTCCCCCAATTCTATTTTCGTATTATAATGGATTTCCGTGCGATTTTCAACCTTGTTTTTCCGATTCCGGCTCCTGCGCGGCAAGCGCCAGCAGCAGCCAAACGCAGGGCGCGGTGATGCAGGTCGAAACGGAAAAGCACGCCATCGCCGCATAGCACAGCAAGCCCGCCCCGCACACGGCGAAGCGCGGCTCCGCCGCCCGCCGGAAGCAGCGCGCGAGCGCGCAGCCCAAAAGCCCCAGATACGCCGCCAGAGCCGCCGCGCCCTGGTTGACGAGGATGTTGAGGTATTCGTTGTGCGCGGCGGTGATGTCCACGGGCGTCACCGTGCCGCCGCGATACCACGAAAACGGCTCCAGCCCGCGCAGCCACAGCGTATCCGGCCCCCCGCCGAGCAGCGGGCGCCGCCGCGCGAGCGTCAGGCAGTCGCGCCAGATCGCGAGCCGCCCGGAGCCAAACCCCGGATCGGCGTCGCCGTGCAGCAGGCGGGAAAGCTCCGCCGCCGTCCCCTCTCCGCCCGGCCAGCGCCACAAAACGGCGAGCGCGGCGGTGCTCAGCGCGGCGGAGACGAGCAGCGCCGTCCCCCGCCGGCGGGGAAACAGCAGCGCGACGCCCCAGACCGCGGCGAACGCGAGTCCCGCCCACGCCGCCGCCACGTCCAGCCGCCACAGCACCCAAAGCGTCAGCGCGGCGGCGGGCAAAAGCGCCCAAAGCCGCAGCCGCGCGGCGGCGAAGACGAACAGGCAGACCGACAGCGCCAGCAAAAACGCGGTGAAGTCGACGTTGCCGGACGTGCCCGCGTAAAAGCCCGCGTAGGCGGCGTCCCCGTCGTAATAATTCAGCCCCTGCGGGTAAAGCCCCAGCGGATTCCGCCCCGCGAGCTGCGAGAGCGCCAGCGCGTCGCAGAGCGTCACGGCGCCGGCGGCGAGATACAAAAGCCGCCGGTCCGCGCGCAGCCGACGCGCCAGCAGAAAGAACGCCGCCACGTAGAGCGCCAGCGTCACAAGCCCCTCCCGCCGCGTGCCGCCGAGCAGCGTCCGCGCGCCGAAGGGCGAGAGCGCCGCCGAAAGCGCGGAGCACGCGAGATACGCCGCCGCGCACCGCCGCGCGGGCGTCATGCGGGGCGGAGCAAGCGGCGCGGCGCGGCCCATCGCCGCGAGGTAGGCCAGCGAAAGCGCCAGAAAGCAGAAATACTTCCCCTCCATCATGCGCGTATAGCCGCCGAAGGGCAGGAAGAGAAAAAGCACCGTCGCCAGCGCGCAGGCGTAGAGATACGAAACGCGCGCCGCCGACGCGTCCGAACGTACGATCCGGCGCATCGCGGTCCCCCCCTCCCGAAAAACGATACAGGGCTTCCGCCCCGCGAATAAGCCGCGTCGCGGTTTATTCAACAGGCATTATTATAAAACAGGGCGAAACTTTTTGCAAATTTTGTCGTCAAAGCGAATATCACCACTTGACACAAAGGCACCACATCTTGTAGAATACATAGGATAGAACCCGCAAGGAGGACAATATTATGGAAGGACGCCGCGTCAGCCGTAAGAATCAAAAATACAATCCCCTGTTCATTCTGTTCCTTTGCCTGGTCGCCGCCGTGATCATTCTTCTGATCGTGTCGGTCGTCTTCGGCATTCGCCTGAAGAGCGCGAACAAGAAGCTCAAGGCCGCCGAAACGGAGGTCAAGGAGCTTACCGAGACCGTCAGCCGGCTGGAGGACGACCTCGCCGCCGCAAAGAGCCGCGCCTCTTCTCCGGCGGCGCCCGCGACGCCCGGCAGCACCGTCGCCCCCGCCACGCCTTCGCAGAGCGCCGCGGCATCCGGCTCCTGGCTTGACCTGACGGGGCACAGCGAGGTCAAGGTCCAGCCCAAGACGCTGCTCGACGCCTATGCGACCTACTACACCACCGCGGGCGTCAATCTCCGCAGCGGACCCGCCACGAGCTATGACCGCATCACGACGATCGACTACGGCGAAAAGGTGCAGGTCGCCGCGCGCGAAGGCAACTGGTCGTTCGCGAAGGTCGGCAGCAGGTTCGGCTGGATCAGTTCGGACTATCTGTCCACGACGCAGCCCGCCCCGCAGGCTACGACGTCGCGTTCGGAGGCGACCTCCGGCAGCCTCCGCCGCTGAAGCGGTCTGACAACGCAATAGATAGGGAGACGGCTTTTCGCCGTCTCCCTCTTTTCCGTTTTCCGATCCGCGCCGCAATCATCAGGCGTCCTGCGATACAGCGGTAAAATACACGTTGCCGCGGCAGTCGTACCGCACGCCGGAGAGCCCCTCCCGCAGCGCGCAGGACGCGCCGGCGAAATACAGCGGCGTAAGCGCGGCGTCGTCCAGCAGCAGCGCCTCCGCGTCATGCAGAAACGCGGCGCGCGCCGCCAGATCGCGCGAGGACGCCGCCACGCCGATGAGCAGGTCATAGGGCTTGTTTACATAATGTATCGCATTGTTCCCATCCGTTCCGGCAAAATCGCCGAGGCAGTCCATCGCGTCGCCGCCGCGCGCGGCAAGGGTATCGAGGGCAAGGTCATATTCCCCCGCGGCGATCCGGCGGTCGAATTCCTCGCGGGACACGCCCTCCGTCGTCACGGGGACCTTCAGCCGCTCGTTCCAGATCGCCGACGCAGCGGCCGCCGCCGCCCGCGTCTCGCTTCCGGCGACGTAAAGGAGCGCCACGCCCGAGAAGCCCACGCCGCCCCAAAAGCCGCCGTCGCGCAGCTCGTGCTCCGCCTCCAGGCAGCGCATCGAATAACCCTCGGCGTCCACGGCGCACAGCGCGCCGCCGACGGTGCGGAAATCGTCCGCCCCCGCCGTCGGCAGCTCCACGACGCCGGGAGGCACCAGCCCCGTCGCCGGCGTCATCCCCGCGCCCGCGGCGGCAGCGACCGCCGCGCGGTCAAGCGAAAGGTCGAACGCGCGGCGCACGTGGTCATTGGAAAACGCCTCGCTCATGTGGTTGTACAGCACGCACGCCGTGGCGCGCAGCGGCACGACGCCGCCGCTCTCCGCCCCGTCCGGCAGGGAGAGCGCATAATCCGCCTCGCCGTTTTCATAGAGGCGCAGCGCCTCCTCCCGGTTTTCGGCAAACAGGAAGCGGAGCACGTCCGGCCCCGTCCCGCGGTTTTCGTAGTAAGAGGCGTTGCGCCGCAGCTGGAGATAGCTCTCCCGCGCCCAGACACCGACACGGTACGGCCCGTTGCAAAGAACGGAGATCGTGGAGGTCCACTGCGGATCCTTTGTGACGGCGTCGCTGCGCAGCGGCATGGTCGCCACCGCCGTGCAAACCTCCGCGAGAAAATACGCGCACGGCGCCGCGAGCGTAACGCGGAACGTCGTGTCCCCGTCCGCCTTCACCGCAAGAAGCGACGTGTCCCCCGTCGCGCGCACCTCGTCGTAGCCCTTCACCATCGACAGCAGCGCGTGGTTCGGCAGCTCGTTCGCCGGGTCGGCGAGACGGCGCCACGCATAGGCGAAATCCTTTGCCTTGACGCGCGCGCCGTCCGACCAGCGGGCGGAGGAGCGGAGCGTGAACACATAATCGACCGTACCGTCAAAGTTGACGACCTCCCGGTACTCCTTCGCGATGCCGGGCACGGGCGCGACGCCGCCCTCCCCGCCCTCCCCGCTCTCGTCCGGGCGCAGCAGATTCTCATACACCGCGCGGAACACGCTCTCGGCGCGCGCGTCCGTGTTTGCCGCGGGATCGAGCGTCGTCACGCTCCCGCACACGCACGCGCTGAGCACGAAGCGCTCCTCCTCGGGAACCTCCCTCTCCGCACAGCCGGAAAGCGCGCTCATAAGCATGAGCGCGCTGAGCAAAAAACAGATCCGTCGTTTTGCCTGCTGCATAGGAAGCTCTCCGAAGCCTTGACAAACGCCGCGCGGCGTTATTCTCTCTTTCAGCGGGGCTTTTCGCCCTCCGCCAGCTTGCCGTCCGCGTCGAAATGCGCGGTGAGGATCGTGCTGCCCGTAACCTTTGCGATCTCGTCCAGCTTCATTTTGGACGGGTAGTCCGCCACCAGCGTGAACGCGACGCCGCGCCGCTTCGCGCGCCCCGTGCGCCCGATGCGGTGGATGTAATATTCGTTCTCCTGCGGCACGTCGTAATTGAACACCGCGTCCACGTCGTCGACGTCGATGCCGCGGGCGGCGACGTCGGTCGCGATAAAGACCGGCAGCTCGCCGCGGCGGAAGCGCGCCATGACCTGCTCGCGCTTTTTCTGGGGGATGTCGCCGTGGATGCAGTCCACGTCCAGTCCCTCCATCTCCAGATACTTTTTCAGCCGCTCGACCATGCCCTTCGTGTTGCAGAACACGATCACGCGCTCCAGCTCGCCCAGGCGGATGATGCGCGCGATGGCGGCGACCTTCTCGCTCTGGTCCACGTCGATGCGGTATTGCAGAATGTCGGGCTTGTTCTCCTCCTCGGCGCGCACGGTGATCTCCTCCGGCTCGCGCTGGTACATCCAGCTGATGTCCAGCACCTCGCGCGAGATCGTCGCGGAGAACATGCCGAGGTTTTTCCGCGAGGGGATCTTGTCCATGATGCGCCGCACGTCGTGGACGAAGCCCATATCCAGCATCCGGTCCGCCTCGTCGAGAATGACCGTGTCCACGTGGTCGAGCCGCACGGTGCGCCGCTTCATGTGGTCGCTCAGCCGTCCGGGCGTCGCCACGACGATCTGCGGCTTTTTCTTCAGCGCCTCGATCTGCTTCCCGATCGGCGCGCCGCCGTAGAGGCAGACGGTGCGGACCCCCGGCAGGAACGCGCAGAGATCGCGCAGCTCGTCGGTGATCTGCATGGCAAGCTCCCGCGTCGGCGCGAGGATGACCGCCCTCGTCTCCTCGCCCTGCGGGTCGATATGCTCGATGATCGGAATGCCGAAGGCGAAGGTCTTGCCCGTCCCCGTCGGCGCCTTGGCGATCACGTCCTTCCATTCCCGCATCGGCGGGATACAACCCGCCTGCACGGGCGTCGACTCCGTGATGCCCTTTTTCTCCAGCGCGCGCAGCATCTCCGGCATCAGTCCGAGCGTCTCAAAGCGCGCGCCCTGTGTGAATTCCATACGTCCAGTATCCTTCGTCGTTTAGATTTGTTTGTGCGGCACGTGCCAGATATTGTCCGCGTACTCCGCCACCGCGCGGTCGGCGGCAAAGATGCCGCTGCGCGCAATGTTCATCAGCGACATGCGGTTCCACGCGTCCCGGTCCGCGTAGCGCTCTTCGACGCGCCGCTCCGCGCCGCAGTACGGCGCGAAGTCCTGCAGCAGCATATACTCGTCGCTCATCAGCAGCCGCTGCGCGAGATCGTCATAGGACACGCCGTCGCGGAAGCCGTACTTGAGCTGGTCGATGACGCGGCGCAGCTTTTCGTCGTGCGCGTAGAGCATCTGCGGCATATAGCCCTCGCTCTTGAGCCGCGCCGCCTCGTCGGCGTGCATGCCAAAGAGAAACATATTCTCGTCGCCCAGCACCTCGTGCATCTCCACGTTCGCGCCGTCCAGCGTACCCACGGTCAGCGCGCCGTTCATCATGAACTTCATGTTGCCCGTGCCGCTCGCCTCCTTGCCCGCGAGCGAAATCTGCTGGCTCACCTCGGTGGCGGGCATCAGGATCTCGGCGAGGGAAACGCGGTAATTCTCCAGAAAGGCGACCTTGAGCCTGCCGTTGCAGACGGGGTCGTGCTCGATCTGGTCGGCGAGCGAATTGATGAGGCGGATGATGCGTTTCGCGACCGCGTAACCCGGCGCCGCCTTCGCGCCGAAGAGGAACGTGTGCGGCAGCATCTCGCGCCCCGGATCGTCCTGCAGGGCGTGGTAAAGCGAGATGATGTGCAGCACGTTCAAAAGCTGGCGCTTATATTCGTGCAGGCGCTTGGACTGCACGTCGAAGATCGAGTCCGGATCGAGCGCGACGCCCGAAGCGCGCTTGACGTACTTTGCAAGGCGCTCCTTGTTTTCGCGCTTGATCACGCCCAGCCGGTCGAGCACGACGGGATCGTCGGCAAACGCCTCCAACTTCTTCAGCTCCAGCGGGTGCGTCAGATACCGCTCGTTCCCCGTCAGCTCGACGATCAGGCTGTTGAGCCCCGGATTGATCTCAGCGAGCCAGCGGCGATGGTCGATGCCGTTGGTGACGTTTTTGAACTTCTCCGGTGTCATGGCGCAGGCGTCGCGGAAGATCTCGCGGCGCAGGATATCGGAGTGCAGCGCGCTCACGCCGTTGACCGCCGTACACACCGCGACGCACAGGTTCGCCATGCGTACCTGTCCGTCCCATACGATTGCCATTTCCGCCGTCTTCGCGCCGTCGTGATAATACGCCTCGACCGCCTCCTGATACCGGCGCGCGATCTCGACGATGATCTCCCAGACGCGGGGCAGCAGCGTCTGCACCAGCTCCTGCGGCCAGCGCTCCAGCGCCTCGGAGAGAACGGTGTGGTTCGTGTAGGCGACGGACTGGCGCGTGATGTTCCACGCCTCGTCCCAGCTGAGGCCGGCGTCGTCCATCAGAATGCGCATCAGCTCCGGGATCACCAGAGCGGGGTGCGTGTCGTTGATCTGGAACACGTTCTTCTCGTGGAAATCCATGACCGTGCCGTAGACCTCGATGTGCTTGCGCACCACGGACTGCACCGTCGCGGAAACGAAGAAATACTGCTGCTTGAGGCGCAGGGATTTCCCCTCGTAGTGGTTGTCCTCGGGATAGAGCACCTTTGCGATGGTCTCCGCCATGGCGTGCTGCTCCGTCGCGCGCAGATACTCGCCCTTGGAGAACAGCGACATATCCAGCGGCGTGGTGGACTTCGCGTCCCACAGGCGCAGCGTGTTCACATGGTTGGTCTTATAGCCCGCGATCTCCATGTCGCAGGGCACGGCGAGCACCTCGCTCGCGCCCTCGTTCACGACGTGGAGCCGGTCGTTGTCCCAGAAACGGCGCAGCGTGCCGCCGAAGTAGACCCGCTCTGCCTCCTGCGGCTTGGGAAGGAGCCACGCGCTGCCCAGCTCCTTCCAGTCGTCGGGAAGCTCCACCTGCTGCCCGTCCACGATGCGCTGGCGGAAAATGCCCAGCTCATAGCAGATCGAATACCCCGTCGCCGGGATCTCCAGCGTCGAAAGGGAGTCGAGATAGCAGGCGGCGAGGCGCCCGAGGCCGCCGTTGCCGAGCGCCGCGTCCGGCTCCGCCTCAAACACGTCGGCGGCGTGGAAGCCCAGCTCGTCGAGCGCATTGGTCAAAAGGTCGCTCACGCCCAGATTGTACGCGTTCTTCATCAGGCTGCGCCCCATGAGGAACTCCATGGAAAGGTAATGCACCTGCCGCTCGTGCCGCTCGCGGGTGGCGCGCTTGGTGGCGATCTCGCGGTCCGCCATGATCTCGCGCAGCACCAGCGCGCTGGCGCGCATCATCTGTCGTTCGGTCGCTTCGTCCACGGTGCAGCCGAAGCCCAGCTTCAGCTTGTCGCGGATCGCCTTTTTCATTTTGTCTACGGTATTGATCGAGGTCATTGGGTCCCAGTTCACTCCTGTTTCGATTGCAGAATAATGCCGATCACAAGATCGAGCGATAGATATCCCGATAGGCTTCGGCGCTGCGCTTCCAGCTGAAGTCCTCGTTCATCCCGCGCTTTTGCAGCGTGCGGAACGCGTTGGGATTGTCGTGGTAGAGGTCGATCGCCTCGCAGACGACGTGGCACATATCCCCGGCGTTGTAATTGGCGAAGCTGAAGCCGTTGCCCTCGCCGTTCCACGCCTGATAGGCATACACCGTGTCCCGCAGCCCGCCGGTCTCGCGCACGATCGGCACCGTGCCGTAGCGCATCGAGATCATCTGCGAAAGGCCGCACGGCTCGCTCTTCGACGGCATCAGGAACAGGTCGGCGCCGGCGTAGATCTGGCGCGCCAGCGCGTCGGAATAGCCCAGATACACCGCGACGCGGCCGGGATAGCGCGAGGCGGCATAGTTGAAGAACGCCTCGTACTGCGCGTCGCCCTTGCCGAGCACGACGAACTGCACGTCCTTCTCCAGAATGGAGTCCAGCGTCTCGCACACGAGGTCCAGGCCCTTGTGGGAGACGAGGCGCGTGACCATCGCGACGATGGGCGTGTCGGGCTTCACCTGCAGACCCATCGTCTGCTGGAGCTGCTCCTTGCACTTCGCCTTGCCGGCGAGCCTGCCGGGACTGTAGGGCGCGACGATGCTCTTGTCCTTGCGCGGGTCGTAGCTCTTGACGTCGATGCCGTTGAGCACGCCGTGGAGCTTTCCGTCGCACATCGCGATCACGTTTTCGAGCCCGTGGGCGAAGTAGGCGTACTTGAGCTCCTGCGCATAGGTCGGGCTGACCGTGGTGACCGCGTCCGAATTGACGATGGCGCCCTTGAGCAGGTTGATGTCCTCCTCATAGGCGAGCGTGCCGCCGTCGTACCAGCCCGGCGCCAGGCCGAACAGGTCGCCCAGCAGCTCGCGTCCGTAGCGGCCCTGATACTCGATGTTGTGGATCGTGATGACGGTGCGGATGCTCTTGAAAAAGTCGTCGCTCACCGCCTCGTCGTGGATATAGATGGGCACGAGCGCGCTCTGCCAGTCGTTGCAGTGCACGACGTCCGGCTTATCCGGCAGGTCGCGCAGCAGCTCCGCCACCGCGCGGGAGAAAAAGCCGAAGCGTTCGCCGTCGTCAAAATAGCCGTAGAGATCGGGACGCTTGAAATAGTATTCGTTGTCGATGAAATACCACGTCACGCCGTCCTTCTCCAGCGAGAAAAGCCCGCAGTAGACGCTGCGCCATGAAAGGCGGACGTAGGTCCACCGCTCGAACTTCAGCTTCTCCTGCCAATGCTCCGAAACGGTCTGGTACAGCGGCAGAATGACGCTGACGTTTTCGCCCGCCGCGGCGAGCGCCTGCGGAAGGCTCCCCGCCACGTCCGCAAGGCCGCCCGTCTTGCAAAACGGCGCCGCCTCGCTCGTCACATACAGGATATTCATAGGCACCTCCTTTTGTTCGCGCCCGCGCGGGCGCTGTCAGGGTTCAAACGACGCTGTTTTTGGAAATCGCCATCGGGTAGCTCGCGTTGCCGGCCAGCGTCTCGCCCTTGCGGACGAGAACGTACTTGTCCGCGATGACAAAGCTGATCCGGGCATCCTCCTCCACGACGGTGTGCTTGAACAAAATGCTGTTTTTGACCACGGCGCCCTTTTTGACCGTGACGCCCGGAAACAGGATGCTGTTCTCCACCGTTCCCTCGATGATGCAGCCGTCCGCCACCAGCGAGTTGACGCAGCTGCTCTCGGGCGCGATGTAGGTCGGCGCCTCGTCGTCCTCCTTCGCGCGGATCGGTCGTCCGGCGGCGCACAGGTCGCGATAAACGGCCGGCTCCAACAGGCCCATGCTCTTGTCGAAGTACTCCTGCACCGTGCGGATCTGGGCGGCGCGCCCGTTCCAGACGTAGCCGCGCAGATTGAGGGACCCCGACATGCCGTTGAGCACGTCGCGGCGAAGGCTGTACTTCTCCTCGGCGGCGCACTCGTCCACGAGGCGAAGCAACAGCTCCTTGCTCAGGATGTAGATCTCAAGGCAGTGATAGCCCGTCGGCTTTTTGGGGCTGCAAAGCGTCTTGAGGATACGGTTGTCCGCGCCGAGCTCAAAGAACGTCGCGTTCTCGGTCGACTGATAGTCCTGCCGGCAGACGCAGGTGATGTCCGCGCCGGAGAGGACGTGCGAGCGGTACACCTCGGCAAGCGGAATGTTGATGATCAGGTCGCTGTCCGCCAGCACCACGTAGTCCTGCCGGATCTCCTCCAGATACGAGCGCACGCCCGCCAGCGCCTCCATCTTGCCGCGATACTCCTCGCTGTGGTGGCGGTGGCTGTCCGCGAAGGGGGGCAGGATGCGCAGCCCGCCGTACTTGCGGGACATATCCCAGGTCTTGCCGTTGCCAACGTGGTCCAGCAGGCTCTGGTAGTTGCCGTGCAGCACGACGCCCACGTCCGTGATGCCGGCGTTCTGCATGTTCGAGAGCATGAAATCCACCACGCGGTAGCGCCCGCCGAAGGGGATCGAGCCGGGCATCCGCCGCTCGACCAGCTCCCGCAGGCCGGGCTCCTTCTCATAGGAAAAGATAATGCCGTGCAGGCCGTTCATCTCGCCACCTCCTTCATGCCGCTGTCGATCATGTGCTTTGCCGCGAGCGTAAAGCCCGTGGGGATCGCCGTTTCCGGCCCGACGACGGAGATCCCCCAGCCCTCGCTGCCGTCCGGCGCGGCGCCGACGACGGCATTCTCGCCGATGACGGCATTCTCGCCGATGATGGCGTAATTCACCTTCGCGCCCTTTTTGACCACCGCGCCGGGCATCAGGATCGAATACTCCACGTCGGCGCCCTCCTCGACGACGCTGTTCTCGGAGAGGACCGAATTCTCCGCCTTGCCCTCCACCGTACAGCCGCGCGTGATGACGCTGTGCTCGACGTGGGAGCCTTTTCCGAGAAACGCGGGCGGGGCGGAGGTGCTCCTGCCGTAGATCGGCCAGTCACGCTCCAGCAGGTCAAGCCCGCTGCCCGTGGCGAGCATGTCCATGTTCGCGTCCCAGAGGGAATCCAGCGTGCCCACGTCCTTCCAGTAGCCCGCGAAGCGGTAGGCGACCATCTTCTCTCCGCTGCCGAGCATGGCGGGAATGACGTTCTTGCCGAAATCGTTGTCGCTGTTCGGGTCGTTCTCATCCGCGATCAGATATTCGCGCATCTTGCTCCAGGTGAACACGTAAATGCCCATCGAAGCGAGGTTGCTCTTCGGCTCCTTCGGCTTTTCGGCAAACTCGGTGATCGTGTCGTTCTCGTCCACGCTCATGATGCCGAAGCGGGACGCGTCGCTCCAGGGCACCTCCATGACGGAGATCGTGCAGGCGGTGCCCGCAGCCTTGTGCCGCTCGACCATATCGGCGTAGTCCATTTTATAGATGTGGTCGCCCGAGAGCACCACGACGTAGTCGGGATCGTACATATCGACGAAGCCGATGTTCTGGTAGATCGCGTTTGCCGTTCCCTTGTACCAGCTTGCGCCGGTGGCGCTCTGGTACGGCGGGAGGATATGGACGCCGCCGTCGTTGCGGTCAAGATCCCACGGCTGTCCGGAGCCGATGTAGGCATTGAGCTCCAGCGGACGATACTGCGTCAGCACGCCCACGGTGTCGATGCCCGCGTTGGAGCAGTTCGAAAGCGGAAAGTCGATGATGCGGAACTTGCCGCCGAACGCCACGGCGGGCTTTGCCATGTTCTCCGTCAGAACGTAGAGCCGGCTTCCCTGTCCGCCGGCGAGCAGCATGGCGATGCATTCTTTTTTCACGCTGAAATCTCCTCCTTATGTTACTTCTTGGTGCTCTTTTTTGTGGCGCGGGCGCCCGCCCGCTTTGCCGGGGCGGCCTTTTTAGCGCCGCCGCCCGTCGTTTTTGCCGCCGCCGTGTCCGCCTTTGCCGCGCGGCGGCGCTTCGGCTTCGGCTCCTCCGGCGGCGGCAGGACGCCGGAGCCGCGGAAAAACACCGCGCCGTAGGGCGGGAGCTTGATCGCGACGGACGCCTCCCTGCCGTGGGACTCGACGCGCTCGCACGGCACCGTGCCGTTGAAATTCCAGCCGCTGCCGCCGAACTCGGGCCGGTCGGTGTTGAATACCTCGGCATACTCCTTTTTCGACGGCACGCCGAAGCGGTAGCCCTCGTAGGGGTTGGGCGAGAAGTTGATCGCGCACACCAGCTCGTTCCCCTTGCGGTCGCGCCGGAGAAAAACGACGACGTTGTTCTGGTTGTCGTCGGGCACGAGCCACTCGAAGCCCTCCCAGCCGAAGTCGATCTCCCACAGCTCGGGGCTCTCCCTGTAAAAGCGGTTGATCGCGCGGAAAAACGCCTGCGTCTGCCGGTTTTCCTCGTTCTCCCGCAGCAGGTACCAGTCGATCTCGTTCGCGAAGTCCCACTCGTGCCACTGGCCCAGCTCCGCGCCCATGAACGTCAGCTGCTTGCCGGGATGGGCGTAGAGGTACGCCGTAAAGCCGCGCACGCCGGCGAGCTGGCCCCAGTCGTCGCCGGGCATCTTGCCGCGCAGCGAGCCCTTCATATGCACCACCTCGTCGTGGGAGATCGGCAGCACATAGTTTTCGGAAAACGCGTACATCAGGGAGAACGTGATGTCCTTGTGGTGGAACTGGCGGAACCACGGGTCCAGCTTCAGGTAGTGGCACATGTCGTTCATCCAGCCCATGTTCCACTTGAGGTTGAAGCCCAGCCCGCCGACGTCGGTCGGGCGCGTGACGAGCGGCCACGCCGTGGACTCCTCCGCGACCATCATCACCCCCGGGTCGATGGAAAACGCCATGCGGTTGAGCTCGCGCAGAAACTCGATCGCCTCGATGTTCTCATGCCCGCCGTAGATATTCGGCGACCACTCGCCGTCGCGCCGGTCATAGTCGAGGTAGAGCATCGACGCCACCGCGTCCACGCGCAAGCCGTCGATGTGGAATTCCTTCAGCCAGAAGGCGGCGGAGGAGAGCAGGAAGCTCTTGACCTCGCCGCGCCCGTAATCGAACACGCGGGTGCCCCAGCTCAAATGCTCGCGCTTGCGCGGGTCCTCGTACTCGTAGCAGCTCGTCCCGTCAAAATCGCGCAGCCCGTGCGTATCCT
>CACZCL010000031.1 GCA_902779695.1 Oscillospiraceae bacterium
GCCGAGCAGCCCATCGGCAACTACAAGGCGAACGCGTTCGACGAGGTCGCGCCGAACCTGATCCTCGACGGGCACACGCTCGGCGCGATCCAGGTCATCGTGACCGACAGCGGCTGGAACAAGCTGACCGCGGCGCAGCAGGCGTGCATCATGGAAGCCGCCGCCTACGCGCAGTCCTTCAACCAGCAGTACGTCGAGGGCGCCGAACAGAAGGTGCTCGACGGTCTGAAGGCGAGCGGCTGCAACGTCATCGAGGTCAAGGATAAGGCGCCGTGGGCGGCTGCCGTGCAGAACGTCGTCTCGCAGTACACCACCGGCGATCTGGGCGCGCTGTATCAGCAGATCCAGGCGCTGAAGTAAGGCACTTGCATATCTGATTGGAAGCACCGGGAGGGCGCGGGCAAGCCCGCGCCCTCCTCCGCTTTGCCGGAACGCCGGCAAAAGGCGAAAAGGAGAATGCCCATGCCAAAATTTTTTACCACGCTGGATAAGCTCAAGCCGGCGTACGACTTTGTGTATCGGCTGTTTCTGGTGATCTGCAAGATCCTGCTGATCGCGGATATCCTGATCACGTCCTACGCCGTGCTGGGCCGGTATTGTCAGCAGCTTTCGAGAAACGTCCCCGCGTTCTCGTTCCTCTCCGTCATCACCGACCCCTCCTGGACGGAGGAGATCGTGCTCACCGCCATGAGCTATATGGCGGTGCTCTCCGCGGCGCTGGCGATCCGCCGCGGCGCGCACATCCGCATGACCGCGTTCGACCGCTATCTTCCAAAAAAGCTCCTGATGGCGCTGGACGTGCTGGCGGACGTCGCGGTGATGGCGCTGGGCGCTGTGATGCTGGTGTTCGGCTGGCGCTACGCGACCACCCTCGGCGCGCGCGGGTTCTACGTGTCGCTGCCGAAGCTCAGCCGGTTTTGGATGTACTTCCCGGTGCCGCTGGCGGGCGCCGCCATGATCGTCTTTGAGCTGGAGTCCCTGTTCAACAACGTGAAAAAGTTCTTTGTGAAGGAGGAAGCGAAATGAGCGTGCAATCTCTTGCGATCCTTGTTCTGCTCGGCTCCTTCGCGCTGATGATCCTGCTGCGCTTCCCGATCGCCTACGCGGTGGGGCTCTCCTCCGTGTTCTGCCTGCTGGTGCAGGGCAACAGCCTCTTCGACGTCTGCCGCCTGATGGTCAAGGGTATCAGCTCGTTCTCGCTGATGGCGGTGCCGTTTTTCATCACGATGGGCGTGCTGATGGGAACGGGCGGCATTTCGGACAAGCTGATCGCGCTGGCGAATTCCCTCGTCGGCTGGATGCGCGGCGGCCTCGCGATGGTCAACATCGTCGCGTCCTACTTCTTCGGCGGCATCTCCGGTTCCGCCGCGGCGGACACCGCCTCCCTCGGCTCCATCCTGATTCCGATGATGGAGGACCAGGGCTACGACGGCGACTTTTCCACCGCGGTCACGATCACCTCGTCGTGCGAGGGGCTGCTCGTCCCGCCGAGCCACAATATGGTCATCTACGCGATGACGGCGGGCGGCATCTCCGTCGGCGCGCTGTTTCTCGCGGGCTATCTGCCCGGCGCGGTGCTGGCGGTCTCGCTGATGGTGGGGTCGTATATCATCTCCGTCAAGCGCAACTATCCCAAGGGCGAGAAGTTCCACCTCGGCAACTTCTTCAAGCAGCTCGGCATTTCGATCTGGGCGCTGCTCGCGATCGTCATCGTGGTCGTCGGCGTTGTCGGCGGCGCGTTCACCGCCACCGAGTCCGCCGCCATCGCGGTCATCTACTCGCTGATCGTGTCGGTGTTCATCTACAAGGGCCTTGACTGGAAGGGCGTTTGGAAGGCGCTGGACGAGTGCGTCAACACGCTTGCGATCGTGCTCATCCTGATCGCGACCTCCGCCGTGTTCGGCAACTGCCTCACGATCCTGCACGTGCCCGACCTCGCCGCGAAGGCGATCGTCGGCATCACGGACAACCGCATCGTGCTGACGCTGCTCATCAACCTCATTTTGCTGGTGCTGGGCTGCATCATGGACATGGCGCCGATCATTCTGATCACCACGCCGATCCTGCTGCCGATCGCCACGCAGTACTGCGGGCTCGACCCGGTGCAGTTCGGCATCATCGTGGTGCTCAACTGCGGCATCGGGCTTCTGACGCCGCCGGTGGGCGCGGTGCTGTTCATCGGCTCCTCCGTCGCGAAGCTGCCGATGGAAAAGGTCGTCAAGGCGACGCTTCCGTTCTACATCTGCATGATCGTCACGCTGCTGCTGATCTCCTTCATTCCGGATATCAGCCTGCTGCTGCCGAAGCTCTGGGGCGGCTACGTTCCCATGGTCGGCGGCTGACGCAAAACTGCTGTAAAGGAGACGAACCATCATGGAAATGACAATGCGCTGGTACGGCGCCGCATTCGACACGGTCAAGCTGGAGCAGATCCGGCAGGTCCCCGGCGTGAAGGGCGTCATCACCACGCTGTACGACATGAAGCCCGGCGAGGTCTGGCCGCAGGAGCGCATCCACGCGCTCAAGCGGGAGGTCGAGGCGGCGGGGCTGCACATCGCCGGCATCGAGAGCGTCAACGTGCATGACGCGATCAAGGTCGGCTCGCCCGACCGCGAGCAGTATATCGCGAACTACATCGAGACGCTGGAGAATCTCGGCAAGGAGGACATCCACCTCGTCTGCTACAATTTCATGCCCGTGTTCGACTGGACGCGCACCGAGCTTGCGCGCCGCCGCCCCGACGGGTCGACCGTGCTCGCCTACTCGAAGGCGGCGGTGGACGCCCTCGATCCCGAGCGGATGTTCGAGTCCATCGCGGGCGAGACGAACGGCACGGTCATGCCCGGCTGGGAGCCGGAACGCATGGCGAAGGTGAAGGAGCTGTTCGCGCTGTACCGGGACGTGGACGACGAGAAGCTGTTCGCGAACCTCGTGTACTTCCTCGAAAAGCTCATGCCCGTGTGCAACAGGTACGACATCAAAATGGCGATCCATCCGGACGACCCGGCATGGAGCGTGTTCGGCCTGCCGCGCATCATCATCAACGAGAAGAACATCCTGCGGATGCTCAAGGCGGTGGACGACGTACACAACGGCGTGACCTTCTGCTCCGGCAGCTACGGCACGAATCTGGAAAACGACCTGCCGCACATGATCCGCGCGCTCAAGGGACGCATCCACTTCGCCCACGTGCGCAACCTCCAGTTCAACGACGGCATGAACGACTTTGAGGAGAGCGCGCACCTCTCCGCCGACGGCTCGTTCGATATGTACGAGATCATGCGCGCGCTCTACGAGACCGGCTTCGACGGTCCGATCCGCCCCGACCACGGGCGCATGATCTGGGGCGAGGTAGCGATGCCCGGCTACGGCCTCTATGACCGCGCGCTGGGCGCGGCGTATCTCAACGGCCTGTGGGAGGCCATCGAAAAGGCGGAGACGAGGGGGTTTGACAAATGAGGCTCAATTACGAGAGCGTGCAGGACCGCGCGGCATGGGAAAAGCTGGGCGTGAAGCTGCCGTCTTTCGACTGGAAGGATATGTACGCCGAAACCGAGGCGCGCCCGACGTGGGTGCATTTCGGCTCGGGCAGCCTGTTCCGCGCGTTCCACGCCATGCTGCAGCAGTCGCTCCTCGAGCAGGGGCTGGTCAAGGGCGGCCTTTGGACGGCGGAGACCTTCGACTATGAGATGGTCGAGGCGAGCTACGCCCCCTACGACAACCTGAGCCTGCTGGTGACGCTGCTGCCGGACGGCAATCTGGAAAAGACCGTCGTGGGCACCGTGGCGGGCGGCCTGCGCGCCGACGCCGCGTATCCCGAGGATTACGAGCATTTGAAGCGGATCTTCCGCAGCCCCTCGCTGCAGCTCATCACCTTCACCATCACGGAGAAGGGCTACGCGCTCACCGGCATGGACGGCGCGTTCCTCGCCCCGGCGCTCGCGGACTTCACGGCGGGGCCGCACAAGGGCAGGCTCGCGATGAGCAAGGTCGCCTCGCTGCTGCTGGAGCGGTTCGAGGCGGGCGGCACGCCGCTGGCGGTGGTGAGCACGGACAACTGCTCCCACAACGGCGAAAAGCTGCGCCTCGGCGTCGTGACGATGGCGGAGAAGTGGCTGGAGAACGGCCTCGTCCCCAAGGCGTTCGTCGACTGGCTCAGCGACGAGGAGAAGGTGTCCTTCCCGTGGACGATGATCGACAAGATCACGCCGCGCCCCGCGCCCTCCGTCGAAAAGGCGCTTTCGGAGCTGGGGCTGGAGGGCATGAACGTCACCGTGACCGCCAAGGGCGGCTACACCGCCGCGTTCGTCAACTCGGAAAAGCCGCAGTACCTCGTCATTGAGGACCGCTTTCCCAACGGCCGCCCGCCGCTGGAGAAGGCGGGCGTGTACATGACCGACCGCGACACGGTCAACAAGGTGGAGAAGATGAAGGTCACCACCTGCCTCAACCCGCTGCACACGGCGCTGGCGGTCTACGGCTGCCTGCTGGGCTATGAGACCATCGCGCAGGAGATGCGCGACGCCGAGCTCAAGGCGCTGGTGGAGAAGATCGGCTATGTGGAGGGGATGCCGGTGGTCACCGACCCGGGGATCATCCGCCCGATGGACTTCATCCACGAGGTCGTCGACAGCCGCCTGCCCAACCCGTTTCTGCCAGACACGCCGCAGCGCATCGCCTGCGACACCTCGCAGAAGGTGCCCATCCGCTTCGGCGAGACGATCAAGAGCTACGCCGCGCGCGCGGACCTCGACCCGAAGCAGCTTACGTTCATCCCGCTCGCGATCGCGGGCTGGCTGCGCTATCTGCTGGCGGTGGACGACGAGGGCAGGCCCTTTGTATGCAGCGGCGACCCGATGCTGGAAACGCTGCAAAAGCAGCTCTCCGGCGTGAAGCTCGGCGAGCCGGCGAGCGCGACCGACGCGCTGCTCGCGCCGATCCTCTCAAACGAGACGCTGTTCGCGTCCGACCTTACGGCGCTTGGCCTGGCGGAGAAGATCGGCGGTATGCTGCGCGAGCTGATCGCGGGAAACGGCGCGGTGCGCGCCACGCTCAAAAAGTATCTGGGCTGACGGACGGAGCCGCGCCGCGGCGGAGAGCGGCGCCAGACAGAGAGGAGCCGGGGAATGCAACTTTTGGATAAGCTGCCGCGGGAGACCGGGCGGGACTACGCCCTGCGCACGATCAAGGCGAACATCATCAATCTCAATCTCGCGCCGGGCAGCCAGATCAGCGAAAACGAGCTTGCCCTTGAGATGGGGCTGAGCCGGACGCCGGTCCGCGAGGCGCTCATCGAGCTGAGCAAGGTAAAGATCGTCGAGATCCATCCGCAGAAGAAGAGCACGGTGGCGCTGATCGACTACACCCTCGTGGACGAGGCGCGCTTCCTGCGCAACCTGCTGGAGTGCGCGGTGGTCGTCCTCGCCTGCGAGAAGGCGGACGCGCGGGACGTCGAGCGCCTGCGCGAAAATGTGCGGCTGCAAAACTTTTATCTGGATACCCGCTATTCCGAATCCCTGATGGCGCTGGACAACGAGTTCCACCACATGCTCTTCGAGATCGCGCAGAAGCCGCAGGTATACGCGCTGATGCAGGGCATTTCCATCCACTTTGACCGCGTGCGCAGCATGGCGCTCAGCTCCGTCAAGGACATCAAGATCGTCGAGGATCACGCCTGCATTGTCAAGGCGGTGGAGGAGCACAACGAGGAGCTGGCGCGCGCCCTGATGGAAAAGCATCTCAACCGCTACAAATTCGACGAGGCGGCGGTCCGCCAAACCTATCCGCAGTTCTTCCCGGAGCAGGGCGAGCCGCGCGCCTGACGGCGAAAGGAGAAACATCATGCAGAGCATTCCGGAAAAGGGACAGCGCTGGGTGCCCCACGGCGACACGCTGCCGCAGGAGGCGGGCGCGGGCGTCACGCGCCGCATCCTGGCGTTTACCGACGGGCTGATGTGCGTGGAGAACACGTTCGAGGCGGGCGCCGTCGGCGCGCCGCATTCCCATCCGCACACGCAGATCACTTACGTGCTGCGCGGCGCGTTCCGCTTCACCATCGGCGAGGAGACGCGCGTCGTGCGCGCGGGGGACACCCTGCTCAAGGAAAACGGCGTGATCCACGGCTGCACCTGCCTCGAAGCGGGCGCGCTGCTGGATATCTTTACCCCCATGCGCGCGGATTTTCTGCCGGACAAGGGGAAGGGTTGACGACCTGCCTGCCGGACAGCCGTTATTTAAAAATTAGAATAACGAAAAAACCGCTCGCTTCTTGCAAAGTGAGCGGTTTTGGTTTACAATAAGTCTATCTTTCGACATATTTTAAGGATGCGCGATTTTTATACTAATCTCCGATTAGTATAAGGACGCAGGTGCGTGTCCGCGCGGCTTCGGCGGAAAGGACGGCTTGACACAGAGATGAGCGTTTTGACGGGATTGGTCTATACGAACGACAACTGCATCGGCTGCAATCGCTGCATCAGCGCCTGCAGCTGCGAGGGCGCGAACGTGGCGGTGGAGAAGGACGGCCACAATTCGATCCAGGTGAACGGGGATCGCTGCGTCTCCTGCGGCGCCTGCTTTGACGCATGTCCTCACGAGGCGCGCGCGTACAACGACGACACCGAGGCGTTTTTCAACGCGCTTTCCCGCGGGGAGCCGATCTCCATTCTGATCGCGCCGGCGTTCAAGGCGAATTATCCCAACCGCTACCGGGAGATCCTCGGCCAGCTCAAGGGCGCGGGCGTGCGGCGCATTCTGGACGTTTCCTTCGGCGCGGACATCTGCACCTGGGGCTATATCAAGTACATCACGGAGAACCGCTTTTACGGCGGCATTTCCCAGCCGTGTCCCGCGGTGGTGGGCTATATCGAAAAGTATCTGCCGGAGCTGATCGACAAGCTGATGCCGGTGCACAGCCCGATGATGTGCGCCGCCGTGTACTTCAAGAAGTACGCCGGCGTCACCGACCAGCTGGCGTTCATCAGCCCCTGCATCGCCAAGAAGAACGAGATCTCCGACCCCAACTGCGGCGGCTACGTTTCCTATAACGTCACGTTCAACCATCTGGTGGACTATCTCAACCGCCACCCCATCGCGGCGCTCCCCTATGAGGAGGAGCACGAGTTCGGCCTCGGCAGCGTGTATCCGATGCCGGGCGGCCTGAAGGAAAACGTGTACTGGCTGCTGGGAGAGGACGCCCTCGTCCGCCAGATGGAGGGCGAGAGCCATATGTACCACTATCTGCAGCACAACAAGCGCAGGCTGCAGGAGGGCGGCACGCCCTACCTGTTCGTGGACGCGCTCAACTGCATCGGCGGCTGCCTCTACGGCACGGGCATCGAGAAGGTCAACAACGACAACGAGGACGTGTTCGCCGCGATCCAGCAGATCAAGATCGCCAGCAAGAAGACCGCGCGCAAATCGCCGTGGATGGCAAAGCTGACGCCGGCGCAGCGCCTGAAGAACCTCAACCGGCAGTTTGCCTCCCTGCGCCTGAGCGACTTTATCCGCCACTACACCGAAAAGAGCGAGCACTGCAAATTCAAGCAGCCCTCCCCCTCCGAGGAGGACGCGATCTTTCGTTCCATGCTCAAGGACACGCCGGACAAGCGCGAGATCAACTGCGGCTGCTGCGGCTACAAGAGCTGCCGCGAGATGGCGCACGCCATTTACAACGGCTTCAACTACAAGGATAACTGCGTCCACTTCCTCAAGGATACCGCCACGCGGGAGAAAGAGATGCTCAACGAGATGACGAACCAGAACGCCGAGCAGCGCGGCCGCCTGTTCCAGGATATCACGGGCAGCTTCGAGCGGCTCAACCAGCCGCTGGAGGTCGTGCGCGAGAAGAGCAACGCCAACGCCGCCAGCGCCGCCGGCATTTCCGACGCGATGGAGCGGGTGGACGACATGGCGAAGCGCTTCCAGACGGTGCTTGCCGAGATCGAGGACGATCTGGGCGAGCTGGAGAAGAACAACGGCCGCGTGATCGACATTGCCCAGCAGACGAACCTGCTCGCCGTGAACGCCTCGATCGAGGCGGCGCGCGCCGGCGCCGCGGGCAAGGGCTTCGCCGTGGTGGCGGACGAGATTAAGTCGTTGGCGGTGAAGTCCAGCCAGACCGCGAACGACAGCAACATGAGCAACAGCGACGTGCACAAGATCGTCAACCGGCTGATCGAGGATATGCAGGAGCTGTTGAACATCGTCGGCAACGTGTCGGGCCAGACGACGGCGCTGGTGGGCGCCGTGCAGGAGTCCACCGAAGCCGTGGACCTCATGCACCAGATCGCGGACGACGTGCAGGAGAGCCTGCGCAAGACCATCGAGCTGTAAGACCTTACATACGCCGCGCGGCGCGGGCCGCCGGTTCGGGAAAAGGGAAAACGCCGCGCGGCGTTTTCCCTTTTCATGTCCCGCGGCGCGTGGGCGGTAAAAATGCCGCGCGGCGGCGCTCCGTTTGGGTTGCCAACGCCGCGGAAATGATGTAGAATAGCAAAAAAGCCCCGGATCGGGAGAAAACGCCGCGCCGCCGCGGAAGCGGGCGGAAACGGGCGAAAAACGAAAGCGGGAGGACGGAAGCATGGAGCAGAGCAACGTAAGTATCTACAAAAAGGACGAGATCATCTTTCGGGAAGGGGCTTACGGAAGCAGCATCTATCGGGTGATTTCCGGCAGCGTCGCGGTATATGCGCGGTACGGGGAGGAGGATCAGAAGCTGCTGACGACCCTGCACGGGGGCGACTATTTCGGAGAGATGGCGGTCATTGAGATCACGCAGCGCTCTGCCACCGTGGTCGCGGCGGAGGACGGCACGCGCATTTCGGAGATCGACGCGTTCGACCTCAGCGGCTATCTGGAGGAGCATCCGGGCGAGATGAACCATCTGGCGCGGCATCTGAGCCGCCGCCTGCGGGAGCTGACGGGCGACTATACGGAGGTCTGCGACACCCTGCGCGAGCTTGGCAGGCTGGATACCTCGGCGGATAAGCTCGGCGAGGGGCTGCTTGCCCGCATGAAGAAGTTTGCGCGCGTCTACCTTCTGGGACGGAAGGGCGGGGAGGAGGTCGCGGAGCCGATCGTATGCGCCGCCTCGCACAGCTTTGGCCGGGAGCTCGCCCTGCACGGGCTGGAATACCGGGCAAACGACGTGATTTTCCGGGAAGGGGACCGCTCCGCGTGCATGTATTACGTCCACGAGGGCCGCTTAGGCGTCTATACGGGCTGGGGCACGGAAAAGCAAAAGCTGCTCACAGAGCTGACAGGCGGCTCCTTCTTCGGCGAAATGGGGCTTTTCGAGGGGCGCCACCGCACCGCGACGATCGTCGCGCTGGAGGACGACACCTTTTTGGAGGCGATCTATGAAAGCGACCTCGACGCGATCTATGAGAAGAACCCGCCGATGGCGCTTCTGGTGCTCCAGCATCTGTCCAGCCGCCTGCGGAAGCTGACGGGGGACTACCTCAAGGCGTGCAAAACGCTCGCGGAAACGGAGCGGGAGATCGAGGAGAGACAGCAGCTCCTCTCGCCCGAGGTGCTGCTGCGGGCGGAAACGCTGAACCAGCTGCTGCTTGCGCCGGAGATTTTGTATTGATCCTAAAATTTGATGAAATGCTTTCCTCAAATTTACCATGCTCCGCATGGCAAGAAAGCGACGGGCCGCCGTAAGGCAGCCCGTCGCTTTTGATAACGGATCGTAATTTATTTTTCGACAATAACGTCCCGTATCACGTCCATCGCCTCGTCGAGCAGCGGCTCGGTCATGTTCGCCATATAGCTCGTGCGCAGCAAGCACTCGTCCGGCGCGGTTGCCGGCGGCAGCACGGAATTGACGTACACGCCGCGGCGGTACAGCTCCGTCGCGGTCTCCAGAGTGCGCTCCTGCGTATAGGTGTAGATCGGCACGATGGGGACGCGGGAGGAGGGCTTGATCGTCACGCCGCGCGCCGTCAGCCCGGCGCGGGCATAGTCGGAAAGCTGCGCGAGGCGCTCCACCAGCTCGGGATGCGCGCGCAGGTGCCGCAGCGCCGCCAGCGCCGCCGCCGCGCAGGCGGGGGGCATGGAGGCGGAGAAGATGAACGGGCGCGCGTTATGGCGCACATACCAGGCAACGTCCTCGCTTGCCGCCATATAGCCGCCGAGGCTCGCGAGCGACTTGGAGAACGTGCCCATGAGGATGTCGACCTCGTCCTCCAGCCCGAAGTAGCTCGCCGTGCCGCGCCCGCCCTCGCCGAGGGTGCCGAGACCGTGGGAGTCGTCCACCATGACGCGCGCGCCGTATTTCCGGGCGAGCGCCACGATCTCCGGCAGCTTCGCCACGTCGCCGCTCATGGAGAACACGCCGTCCGTCACGATCAGGCAGCCGGACGCCTCCGGCACGCGGCGCAGCTGCTTTTCCAGATCCTCCATGTCGCCGTGGGCGTAGCGCAGCGTTTTGGCGTAGCTGAGTTTGCAGCCGTCGTAGATGGAGGCATGGTTCTCGCGGTCGCTGAGGATGTAGTCGCCGAGGCCCGCCACGGCGGAGATGATGCCGAGGTTGGACTGGAAGCCCGTGGAGAACGTCAGAACGCCGGGCTTGCGCAAAAAGTCGGCCAGCTCCCGCTCCAGCTCCAGATGCAGCTCCAGCGTGCCGTTGAGAAAGCGCGAGCCGGAGCAGCCCGTGCCGTACTTCTCGATGGCGTGGATGGCGGCCTCCTGTACGTCCGGCGCGGCGGTAAGCCCCAGATAGTTGTTCGAGCCGAGCATGATGCGCCGCTTGCCCTCCATGACGACCTCAACGTCCGGGCGGGACTGCAGCTCGTGGAAATAGAGGTATAGCCCCTGATCCAGCAATTCCTTCGCGCGGGTGTCCTTGCCGAATTTTTCAAAAATATCCGTCATACGAAACCGATCCTCTCAGAAGATGGAAAACATTGTATCACCGTTTTCCCGGGCGCGCAACTGCTTTTTTCAGCCCTCCGGCGGGAGGAACGGCCCCGCGTCGCCGTAGGGCATGGTATAGGAAACGATCCCCTCCCGCGCGCTCGCCGCGGCGCACAGGGGATAGAAGAAAACGAGCCCGCCGGGCGTGAGGTAAAAGTTCCGCGTATTGAGCGCGCGCCGCAGCGCCGCGCGCCAGTTGCCGCGAAACGCCGCGCCCGCCTCGATGCGCGCCTGCGTCTGCTCGCGCGCGAAGCGCAGCAGCACGCGCCGGCAGCGCGTGCGGGGCGGGAAGAACTCCTCCAGCGGCATCGGCAGTCCCGCGGCAAGGTCCCAGACCTCGCTGCGCCGCAGCAGGAACGGCGGCGCGCCGCAGACCGTCTCCCGCGCGTCGCACACGATGCTCAGCACGTCGCCCGCGCGGAGGCTGACGGTATAGCGAAGCTCGGCGCGCGCGATGTTCCAGGGCGCGGAGGTCTCCATCGCGGCGCGGCAGGAGGCGGCGGCGTCCGGCAGCAGCACCTGCGCGCAATAGGCGAAATAGGCGCGGCAAAAGCGCCGGTAATAGCGGTTGAAGCGTTTGGCGCGCGCGCCGCCGCCCGCGAGCTGCGGCAGCGTGACCGACGCCGAGAGCACCGTGACGCCGTCCGCCTCCCAGCTTCTCTCCTCCGTAAGCGCCTCCGCGAGGCGCGCCTCCCCGTGCTCCATGGTATCCCCCCAATTCTCTTATCCCATCGTATGGCGGGGACAGGGAAACGGTGCGCGCCCGGCGATCCTTTGCGCGGGAAGCGCGCGTCCGCGGCTGGGGGAGAAAAAGCGGCAGCCCCCGTTTTGAGGGCCGCCGCGGCGGGAACGATTCGGTCACTTCCTTCGCACCGGGTAGCATACCTCGGTGACGAATTCGTCCGGATCCCGCGTTTCGTGGGGGCTTACATGATAGACGTTGAACATCGGTCCGGCGCACTCGTACCCGTTCGCCTCGATCCACGCGACGACGGCGGCGTAAACCTCCGTGATCAGGGTATAGCTTCCCTTGTAGGTGCAGCTTGCGACCGTGACCTCCGGCAGGGTCCGGAATCGCACGTGCTCCGTGTCGGGATAGCTGCCCCGCACGGTCTTCCACGCCATCACCTCGACGTTTTCCTCCTTGTATTCCCCGTCCAGAAAGGTGACGGCGCAAAGGCACGGGTCCGCTTCCGCAAGGTTCATCCGGCAGGTCTCCTCCGCCAGGATGCCCCAGACCGTCCCCTCCTCCTCATAGCGCGGAATGGTCATGTGAACGGTGGCGGCGTAGCGCTCGGGAATGGTTTTGATGGTCACGCTGTAGTTCATGTCCTCTTCCTTTCTCAGCCTCTTGCGGGCTGCGTCCAGAAGCGTCAGCTTCCGCGCCGTGTCGTATGACAAGGCCTCCAGCTCCCTTTGCCGCGCGGCAAAGAACCGCTCCAGCTGCCCGCGGTCCCCGTAAACCGCAAGGATCTTTACGATATCGGCAAGGGGAAACCCCATATCCTTGAGCGCCGTGATGCGGCATACCGTCGGAAGCTGATCCTCCCGGTAATACCGATAATCCGTGAAACGGTCGATCTCGGCGGGCTTCAGAAGGCCGATCTCATCATAGTGGCGGAGCATTCTGACGCTGACTCTGGCGAGTTTTGAAAATTCTCCGATCTTCAGCATGGCGGTACCTCCTGCTGCCTTTTTGAGCTCAGCTCCATCATAATACCTGCCACAGTGTGAGAGTCAAGCGCGATTTGCGCGGCGATTTGCCCCGGCGGCGGAAAAAGGATCAACCGGCGGTTTTTGCCCTTTACTTTTTCTCTTTATTCTGTTAAACTATAAAGAAAAAACAGTGGAGGCGATGGCATGGCTGCACCGGGGAGCCGAATCGGCAAGAAGCAGAAGAACGACGATTTTTACAAGGCGATCCTGTTGCTGAAGGACGAGGCGGAGTGCTACAGCTTCTTTTGCGACGTCTGCACGCAGACGGAGCTGCGCGCGATGGAGCAGCGCTTCGAGGTGGCGCGCCTTTTGACGCAGGGCATGGTCTACAGCGACATTCTGGAGCGCACGGGCGCGTCGAGCGCGACCATCTCGCGCGTGGCGCGCTCGCTCAACGACTCCAGCGGCGGGTACGATCGCGTGTTCGAACGGATGAAAAACAATGGCAAGCTATGAGCTTCTGGCGCCGTTCTACGACGAGCTGATGCGCGACGCGGACTATACGCGCCGCGCCGGCTTTGTCGAGAAGCTGCTGCGCCGCGCGCGGCGGGAGGTGCGCACGGTGCTGGACCTCGCCTGCGGCACGGGCACGATGACCTGCCTGCTCACTGAGCGGGGCTATGAGCTCATCGCCGTCGACGGGTCCGAGGATATGCTGATGCGGGCGCGGGAAAAGGCGCAGGGGCTGCGCGGGATCGAACCGCTGTTCCTGCACCAGCCGATGCCGGGGCTTGACCTCAACGACACGGTGGACGCGGCGATCTGCTGCCTCGACAGCCTCAACTATCTCACGAGCCCGCGGGACGTGCGGCGCACGTTCGAACGGCTGCGGCTGTTCATTTCTCCCGGCGGCGCGCTGGTGTTCGACGTCCACGGCCTGCGAAAGCTGGAGCAGATGGACGGGCAGACGTATTTTGACGAGGGCGAGGACGTCTGCTGCGTCTGGCGCACCGAATTCCGCCGCGGTCTTCTCGACTACTGCGTCGATCTGTTCGCGCGGCGGGAGGACGGCGGCTGGACGCGCGGGACGGAGTATCACCGCCAGCGGTATTACAGCGTCGCGGAGCTGACGGCGTGGCTCGCGGAGGCGGGCTTCACCGCCATCCGCGCCTACGGCGACTGCCGGCTGCGCCCGCCGCGGGAGGACGAGGGCAGAATCTATCTTTTTGCTGTGAGGAAGTGACGGATACGGCTATGGAGGATCGTATCGTACGCGCCATATCGACCGACGGCCGCGTCAAGGCGGCGGCGGTCTATACCCGCGCCCTGACCGAACGCGCGCGGAATATCCACCGTCTTACGCCGGTCGCGACGGCGGCGCTGGGCCGCGCGCTCGCCGGCGCGTCGATGATGGGCAACGCGCTCAAGGGGCAGGGCGAGAGCCTGACGCTCCAGATCAAGGGCGGCGGGCCGCTGGGGACCGTGCTCGCCGTGTCGGACGCGGCGGGGAACGTGCGCGGCTACGTGCAGAACGGGTCCGTCGATCTGCCGCTGCGCGCGGACGGCAAGCTGGACGTCGGCGGCGCGGTGGGGCGCGAGGGCACGCTGACCGTCATCAAGGACCTCGGGCTCAAGGAGCCGTACGTCGGCACCGTGGACCTGCTCGGCGGAGAGATCGCGGAGGATATCGCCGCGTATTTCGTCGAATCGGAACAGATCCCCTCCGCCTGCGGGCTCGGCGTGCTGGTGGACCGGGACCGGAGCGTGCTGGCGGCGGGCGGCTATCTGATCCAGCTGCTGCCCGGTGCAGGCGAGGATACCATCGCGAAGGTGGAGGGCGGCATCTACGCCGCGCCGAGCGTGACGGCGCTTTTGCGCCGCGATCCCGATCCGGCGCGGCTGCTGCGCGCGGTGCTGTCCGATTTCGAGCTGGAGATCCTGGAAACGGCGCCGGTCGAGTACCGCTGCTACTGCTCGCGCGAGCGCATGGAGCGCGCGCTGATGAGCCTCGGCAGCGCGGAGCTGGAGGATATGCTGCGCGAGCGGGACGGCGCGGAGCTGACGTGCCAGTTCTGCGACAAGGTGCAGGTCTTCTCCGGCGACGAGCTGCGCGCCATGGCGGCGGCGCTGAAAGCGAAGGGGCGCTAGGCGGAAGCAAAAATTTTTCCACAAAATCCGAAATTTTTGTTGACAGGCGAAAAAGGCTTTAGTATAATAATTTCTGCCGTTCGCGGAACGGAGAAGTGTTGGGGAGCATAGCTCAGCTGGTTAGAGCACCTGCCTTACAAGCAGGGGGTCACTGGTTCGAGTCCAGTTGTTCCCACCAGTCATTCGGCCAAGTAGCTCAGTTGGTTAGAGCGCCGGCCTGTCACGCCGGAGGTCGAGGGTTCGAGCCCCTTCTTGGTCGCCATTTTTCAAGCTGCCTGCGCGGCTTGATATGCCTCTGTAGCTCAGTTGGTAGAGCAGCGGACTGAAAATCCGCGTGTCGTTGGTTCGACTCCGACCGGAGGCACCATTTGCGGGCATAGCTCATCTGGTAGAGCGCCACCTTGCCAAGGTGGAGGTAGCGAGTTCGAGCCTCGTTGCCCGCTCCAAAAGGAAAGGGAGCAGATCGCTTGCTCCTTTTCCCATATCTGGTGACATAGCCAAGTGGTAAGGCAAGGGTCTGCAAAACCCTGATTCCCCGGTTCAAATCCGGGTGTCACCTCCAGAGTTGGAAGTTTGACTGATTTTCGGTCAAACTTCTTTCTTTTTTCTGCTGATAGTTGCAATTGGCATTTTTGGATTTTCCCAAAAACACGGCACAGGGACAAGGGTCTGCCGAAAAATGGAGGAAATTCAGATGCGAATGGTGAAGATTAAACATGAAGATTTATTGGCATTTCTGAAATAGCAGTAACCGCTAAGTATGAAGATACAGAAGACATTTTGAAAAAACCATTGCCATTCTCTCGAAATCATCGTATAAGTAA
>CACZCL010000032.1 GCA_902779695.1 Oscillospiraceae bacterium
TCGCTCAACGCGTCCGTCGAGGCGGCGCGCGCCGGCGCCGCCGGCAAGGGCTTCGCCGTCGTGGCGGACGAGGTGCGCAACCTTGCCGCGAAGTCCGCGGAGTCGGCAAGCAACACCAACGTGCTGATCTCCGGCATCGTCAAGGCGATCAACGAGGGTGTGGAGCTGGCGGGCAACGCCGCGGAGATCACGAAGTCCGTGACGGAGCAGACGAACCAGTCCTACACCATCATCGGCGAGATCAGCGAAGCGTCCGACAAGCAGGCGAAGGCGATGGAGCAGGTCTCCATCGGCATCACGGATATTTCCGCCGTCATCTCGCAAAACTCCGCCACCGCGGAGCAGACCGCCGCCTCCAGCGAGGAGCTGGCGTCCCAGTCGAACCTGCTGCGGGAGCAGGTGGAGTCGCTGCGTGTTTCAAAATAAAGCTTGGAGCGGGAGCGGCAAGGTATTGCCTTTTCCAAGCGGTTTCTGATACAATAAGAGGCGGGACAGTCGTGAAACGGCCGCCCCAAAGCCCGGAAATCGCCTCCCGCCATCAGTTCGCTACCCTCTTACAGCGCGCCCTGCCGGAGGTTTTGTCTTCCTCCGGCGGGCGCGCTGTCTCTTTTGTGGGCGCGCGCTTCGGCGGGCGCGGCTTACGATTGGAGGAACCATGGTCGAAATCGCCCTGGAATTGTGGACAGCCGCTCTCATGGCCGTCGTGCTGGCTGTGTGCGTGGCGGAGGGCAGGAGCAGCGCTGCCCGCAGGATATTTCATTTCCTCGTCGCGGCGGACGTGCTGTACCTGCTCAGCTGTACGCTCCGCGCCGCGCTGCGGCTGCGCCTCTGGACGCCTCCGGCGCCCGCGGCTTTTGCGGTCATACTGGCCAACACCGCTTTCTTTTACACGATACTCGCCCTGTTCACCTACTACCTGACCTTCCTGCTCGCGTCCCGCACGGCGATCAGCGCGCTTCCCGCCCGCATCGTGTTCGTGGCGTGCGCGCTTGACACGCTTGCGTGCCTGGCGTTCTACCCGATGATCTATACGGAGCATGACGCGGTTGCGCCGGGTATGCTTCCGATTCTGCTCCAGTTGGTCGGATTTCTCTCCCCGGCGGTCAGCGCGTGGCTGATCCTGCGGCACCGGCGGATCATGACTGCGAAAATGGCGCTTACCCTGCTGTCCTTTGTCCTGCTGCCGTGGACCGCCTATTTCTTCGGAAGGCGGTTCCATATCACGGCGGCTTTCCCGCTGGCGATCAGCCTGTCGCTGTTCCTGATCTACAACTTTATCCACGTCGATCAGCAGCGCGTCCTCGCGCAGCGAGAAGCGGAGCTGGCGGCGCTGCGCGTGAGCAACACGCTCAGCCAGATCAAGCCGCATTTTCTCTACAACTCCATGACCGTGATCCGCTCGATCTACCGCACGGACGTTGAAAAGGGCGAGCGCGCGATCACGGAGTTTTCCGCGTATCTTCGGCACAATATGGATTCTCTTGAGATCGACAGGCCCATTCCCTTCCCGCTGGAGCTCGACCATGCCAGGCGCTATCTCGAATTGCAGCAGCTCCGCTTTGGCGAGGATCTGGAGGTGGCGTACGACTTGAAGTGCACGGATTTTTCCATTCCCACCATGGTGCTTCAGCCGCTGGTGGAAAACGCCGTGATCCACGGCATCCGCAAAACGGAAAACGGCAGCGGCCGCGTGACCATCCGCTCGCGGGAATACCCGGATCGCGTTGAGGTCAGCGTGATCGACACGGGGCCGGGCTTTTCCGTCGAAAGCCTCGCCGCGTCCGACGGACGCTCCCACGTCGGCATCGAAAACGTCCGCAAGCGTCTGCATCTCGTCTGCGGCGGCGAGCTTCGGATCGAATCGGCAAAGGGGAGCGGCACGACCGCCACGGTCGTTCTCTTTCAGGACAGAGCGGGAGATGACAGCCTATGCTGATTTTTGAAATAGACGACGAAGCAACCGTCCTTGAGGACGCGCGCTACGTGATCCGTCGGGCGGCGCCGGAGGCGGAGGTGCTGACCTTTTCCCGCGCCGCCCCCGCGCTGGAGGCGGTTTCCGGGGAGGGGCTGCGTCCGGACGTCGTGTTCTGCGACATTGAAATGCCCGGCATGAACGGGCTGGAATTCGCCGCGCGGCTCAAGGCGGTCTCGCCGGAGACCAAACTCGTCTTTGTGACAAGCTATACCGAGTACGCGCTTGACGCCTTCCGCCTCCACGCGCAGGGCTATCTGCTCAAGCCGCCGAGCGTCGATGCCGTCCGGGAGGAACTGACCGCCATCCTTCCGCCTCCCGTTTTGCAGCCGGATAAGCTGCGCATCCAGTGCTTCGGGCATTTTGAAGTATTCTGGCAGGGGAAGCCGCTCATCTTCGAGCGGAAGCAGACGAAGGAGCTGCTGGCGTTTCTGATCGACCGCGAGGGCGCGCTGTGCACGCCGGAACAGATTTCCGATTCGCTCTGGGAGGGGGAGTATGATCTGGCGGCGGCAAAGCACCGCATCCGCAACCTCATCTCCGACCTGCGCAAAACGCTTCGGAGCGCCGGCATGGAAAACGCCCTGATCCGGGAGCGGCGGCAGTTGGCGATCCGTTGCGATCTGGTGGACTGCGACTACTATCGTATGCTGGCGGGCGACATGGCGGCGGTGAACTCCTATCGCGGCGAATATATGCTGGATTACAGCTGGGCGGAGCTGACGGCGGGGCGGCTGTATTTTCACAGGGCGGAGTAATCGCGCCCCCCTGAACATTTCGAGCAAGCGGAGAAACGGCGGCGCTTCGTCCCCGCCGCTTGCGCGGCGCTTGACTTGTCGCGCGCGATACATTACAATCGCAGGCGAAAGGAGAGATTTGGGATGGCGGGAACGGCGACGCTCAATCTTCGGGCACATCCCGAGTCAAAGGTATGACAACAAGATTCAAAAAGAAATCGCAGATCATCGACATCGGAATTACGGCGGCGGCGGCAGTGCTCTCGGTGGGCATTATGCTCTATGGCGTCAGATGCTTCGGACTTGACGAGGCGTGGCCCGAATTGGTGCTTAACCTTTGCTACATCGCATGTCTGGTGATGATGGCGATGTACTTCTTCCGGCGTCTCGACACGCAGCGCTTCAACTATTGGAGCTCGGTATGCGCAGGCATTACCGTCCTCTTGCGCGACATCCTCTTTCTGCCGCCGCTGGAGAGCTATCCCATCCATTTAATCTGCCTTACGCTCTCGGTGACGCTGCTTCTCATGCTCACGTTCTTCTATGCCCGCAAGGACTGGAAGAGCTATACCAAGCGCAACCTGTGGCTGCTTTTTGTCATTGACGCGGCCATTGCCGGACTGTACAGCTACGTCATTTACCGCAATCCCATCAATGAGTATACCAACTATATGCTCACGGAAATCTGGATCCGCCCGACCATCATCTACGGACTGGTCGCCTGCTTCGTGTCGGAAAAAGAGGAGCAGATTCGTTAGCCACCAATCGCGGCCTTATATGGATATCTGATAAAAAGCTTTGATCCTTCAAAGCTTTTTATCAGATAACAGTATTACATCGTGCCGCGGTAGTCCCGCTGCACCACCGCGCGGTAGACGTACTCCGTCAGCGTGACGACGTCGAATACCGGCAGCCCGGTCGCCTCCTGCACGGCCTTGGCGAACGGCGGCATATTGGTGCATTCCAAGACGATGGCGCCGACGTCGGGGTTCTCGGCCACCAGCCTTTTGGCGGCGTCCTGCATATCGAGCGTCGTCCGGCGGACGTCTATTTCGTGCCCGCCGTCGCCCTCCAGCATTGCCTTGAAAAACGCGGAGTTCTCCAGACCGATCACCGCCCGGGGAACATTCTCCGCGCCGACGCCGAGGAAGTGCCGCTCGGTGAGGCGCGGGGCGTTGGCGGTGATGACGCCGACCTTCTGCTCCGGGCGCAGCATGGCGTGGACAAGCCCGAGCTGTATGAGGCTGGACGAGAAAACGGGCGCGTCGATCGCCGCGGCAAGCTCTTTGTGGAAGATCGCGGTGAAGCCGCAGCTCGTGACGACGGCGCGCGCCCCCTCCCTGACAAGCGCGCGGCCCGCCTCGATGAACTGCCGGACGATGACGGGATCCGGCTCCTTGACGATCGTTTCGGGATTGGCGCCCTTCACGGACCGATAGACCACGGGGAAGGGAAAGGTCGTGGCGTTGCCGATGTCGCCGGGGATGCGGGGGAAGTGCGTTTCCAGCATCAGAATGCCGATCGCCTGGCCGTAATTGGTCGTATATCCGTAAATCATGCCCCGCTCCTTTCCGCGCCGCGCAGGAAGCGGTCGGCATAGCAGGGCGCCAGGGAGAAGCTCGCCCTGCCGCGCACAAGCTCCTCCGCCACCAGCTTGCCGGTCGCGGGCGCGAGCGCGATGCCGTCGCCCTCGTGGCCGCAACACATGGCGAAGCCGGGCTTGGAGGCGACCCTGCCGAGGATCGGCAGGCCGTCCGGCGTGCGCGGGCGGAAGCCGGAGAAGGAGCGGATAAAGCGCAGCTCGCGGACGGAAGGGACGTATACCTCCGCCTGCTTCAAAACCGCCTCGATGCCCTCCAGCGTCGTCCCGCGGTCGAAGCCGACCAGCTCGCGCGTGCCGCCGATGAGCAGCGTGCCGTCCCTCGTCTGCTCCATGCCCCAGGCGAGACCGAGGCGGAACACCCGCTCGTCGGTGATAAGCTCGGGATGGTATTTGATGATCGGGTAGATGCCCGTCTGCATGACCGTGTTGAGCATCGGCGCGACCGGCTCGGAGACGATGATCTGCCCCCGCCTCGGCACGACGGGAAGCTCAAGCCCCGCGAGCTTTGCAAGCGCGCCGCCCCACGAGCCGCAGCAGTTGACGACCGTGTCGGCGTAAAAGGCGCCCTGCGCCGTTTCGACGCCGACGATCTGCTCGCCGCTGGATACGAGGTCGTCCACGCCGCAGCCGAGGCGGAGCTCGGCGCCGAATTTTTTCGCGGCGTCGGCAAACGCCTGCGTCAGACGGAAGGGGTTCACGGAGCTCGCGGCGTCGCTGTAGAGGCCGCCGCGCAGCTTCGGCGAGAGGGCGGGCTCGATTTTGCGCAGCTCGCCGATGTCCAGCATCTCCACGTGGAAGCCGCTTTCCGCGAAGGCGCGGGCGTTGTCGGAGATCAGCCTCCATTGCAGCTCGTCCTCGCACGCCTGAATGCCGCCGCAGTGGAGCGCAAGCTCGATGTCGATGTCGGATTCCAGCTCCTGCGGGAGCGTTTCATAGATCCTGCAGCTCTCAAGGGCGAGCTCCAGGTGATAGCCGGGCTGCTTGGTGTGCGGCGTGATGTAGCCGTCGGTCGCGCCGGCGGAGCCGCTGCAAAGGTCCTTTTTCTCCAGCAGCAGGACCTTCTGATCCAGCCGGCTGAGGTAATAGGTCAGCGACGCGCCGATCACGCCGCCGCCGACGACAATGTAATCGTAGCTTTTCATGCGTCCTCACCGTCCAGTATCACGCTGATGTCGATCGGGCGCACGGGCGCGCGGAAGGTCGGGGGCAGAAGCTCCTCCATCGGGATGCCGCACTCCCGCGAGAGGATCTGCGCCACGAGGCGCTGGCAGGTCTTGCCCTGGCAGAGCCCCATGCCGGCGCGCGTGCGCTTTTTGACGCCGTCGATGGTGCGCGCGCCGTCCGCGATCGCTTTGAGGATCTGCGCCTTCGTCACCTCCTGGCAGCGGCAGATGATCACTTCGTCGTCCATGCGTCTTCCTCCTCTTTGCGCGCAAGGCGCCGGATGCTTTTCACGTCGTCCAGAAATCGCTTCGGCACGGCGATGCGTATGACGCGGGTGCCGTCGTTCGCCTCCGGGCGGCGGACGGAAACGACGCGCGCCGCGCAGAGCGTCCGCCCGTCGCGGCCGACGGCGTCGACCGTGTCGCCCTCCGCGGGGAGCGGCAGGAATTCGTAGGGGAAGTCGACGGCGCCCTCTTCTTCGCCATAGGTCTCATCCACCAGCGTGATGGCAAGCCCGGGGCAAAGCGCCACGCAGCGCCCGCAGCCGGTGCAAAGCTCGCCGTCCAGCCGCGGCAGCGCCGTGATCTCGCCCGGAATGGAGATCGCGTGGAACGGGCACGCGGCGGCGCAGGGGTTGCAGGGGATCTCCTGCACGCACTCAATGACCGCGACGCGGCCTTTTTTTCTGCGCTCCGGCGTCGGGATGCCGGGACAGGCGCGCAGCTCCTCGGCGCTCGGCACGCCGGTATAGGCGATACCCGTCATGTTGCGCCGCCTCCTTGCCTTTGATCTGCGGCTGCCGCGGTCTGCCGCGCCTTGGACTCCCGCCGGATCGCGCCGCGCTCTCCGGCGCGCAGGTCGTCCAGCCGCCGTTGTATGGCGGCGCGCTCCGCGTCGAGCGCCGCTCCCGCGCCATAACCCAGCGATTCCGCCGCGCTGAGCCCCGCCATGCGGCCCTCCTCCATCGCGGTGGAGGCTTCTTCGACGCCGGTGATGTCGCCCGCGACGTAGACGCCGGGAACAGTGGTCTCCATTTTCGCGTCGTGCGCCGGCACGTGGCCGCCGAAGGCGGGCAGATAAAGGAACGCGCAGCCCGCCATCCACGCAAGCTCCGTCATCGGGTTGAGCCCCGCGGCAAGACACAGCGTGTCCGCCTCCAGCGTCAGCTCCGTACCCGGAATACTCTGCCAGTTTTTGCCGACCTGCACGATCTCGACCCGCGCAAGCGCGCCGTCGCCGCTTGCGCGCTTGACGGTGTGGGAGAGGTAAAACGGCACGCCGGCGCGGCGCAGCTTCGCCGCGTGGACGCCGTATCCGCCGATGTGGTCGGCGCCCTCGACGACGGCGACGACGTCCGCGCCCGCCTGCATCAGCTGATAAGAGACGATCAGGCCCACGTTGCCGGAGCCGAGCATGACGATCCTTCGCCCGGGCAGCACGCGGTTGATGTTCGCCATGGTCTGCGCGGCGCCCGCGCCCATCACGCCCGGCAGCGTGCTGCCGGGGAACGCCAGATAATTCTCCTTGGCGCCGGCGGCGAGGACGATCCGCTCCGCGCTGACCTGACAGTGCTTGCCGTCCCAGACGACGCCCAGCTCTTTTTCCGGGAACAGGCCGTAGGCAAGCGCGTTCGACGCCACGGTGACGCCCGCGTCCTCCACGTCGCGCAAAAGCCGCCGCGCAATCTGATAGCCGCGCACGCCGGCGTGGTGCGCCTCGGAGCCGAAAAACTTGTGGATCTGCTTGACGAGCTGCCCGCCGAGGCGTTTGTTTTCGTCGATGAGCAGGACCTTCGCGCCGGCTCTCGCCGCCTCCGCCGCGGCGCTCAGTCCCGCGGGGCCGCCGCCGACGACGGCGACCTCCGTTCGCAGCTTTTTCATGCCTGTTCCTTCCTTCCGCCGTAGCCGTACTGGGTCTCCACGCGCATACCGTCCGCCGCGCCGGTGATACAGGTGCGGACGTTGGGCTTGCCGTTGACGATCATCATGCAGTCGGTGCATCTTCCGATGGCGCAGAAGATCCCGCGCGGCTCGTCCCGCTTTGCCGTCCGCCGGAAGGAGCGCACGCCCGCGTTCATGAGCGCGGCGGCGATCGGCTCGCCCTCCACGGCGGGCACGGGAGCGCCGTTATAGAAAATGGTGATCTCCCGCCCCGCTTCGGCGGGGCCGAGGATCGGATGGTCGGTGATTCTCATGGCGTTTCACTCCTAAATCGTATACTCGCCGTAGTTCGGCAAAAGCCGCTTGAGGAACTGGCGGGCGCGCTCCTCCCTGGGCTTGGCAAAAAACGCGCGCGGCGTGCTGTCCTCAATGATGACGCCGCCGTCCATAAACACGATCCGCTTGGCGACGTCCTGCGCGAAGGTCATCTCGTGCGTTACCGCCAGCATGGTGACGCCGTCTTCGGCGAGCGCCTTCATGACGTCGAGCACCTCGCCCGTAAGCTCCGGGTCGAGGGCGGAGGTCGGCTCGTCGAGCAGGATCACGTCCGGCTTCGCCGCGATGGCGCGGGCGATGCCGACGCGCTGCTGCTGCCCGCCGGAGAGTTGGTTCGGATAGTAGTCCTCCCGGTTGGCGAGCCCGACCCTGGCGAGGGCTTCCCTGCCGATCGCGACGGCTTCCGGCTTCGGGATCCTGCGGGCGACGATCAGCCCCTCGGTCACGTTTTCCAGCGCGGTTTTGTTGCTGAAGAGGTTGTGGTTCTGGAACACGAAGCCGAAGCGCCTGCGGCAGCGGGCGATCTCCTTTTTCGCGGCCGTGGCAAACTCGACCGCACCGCCGTCGGCGAAGGACAGCGTGCCGCTCTCGGCGCGCTCCAGAAAGTCGATGCAGCGCAAAAGCGTCGTTTTTCCGCAGCCGCTCGGCCCGAGGAGGACGGTCACGTCCCCCTGCCGGATGTCGATGCTCAGATCCTTGATGACCTGATTGGAACCGAACGACTTGCTGAGGTGGCTGATGCGCAGCATGGCGTATCCCTCCTTCTATGCGGCCTGCGCCGCGCGGCCGCGTTTGGCGCGGCGCTCGACGAGCCGGAAAATGCCCTGCACGCCAAAGCAGAGGATCAGGTAGATGACAAGCGCGAGGGCGTAGCCCTCAAAATAGTTGTAGCCGATGCCCGCCTCGGTCTTGATGATGCCCATGAGGTCGCGGACGCCCATGTAGAACACCAGCGAGGAGTTTTTCAGCAGCTCCACCGCGGCGTTGCAGAGCGGCGCGGACGCGGCGCGCATCATTTGCGGGACGACGATGCGGACGTAGGCCTGCGCCTCGCTCAGGCCGCAGGTCAGCGCCGCCTCCATCTGCCCGGCGCCCACCGTCGAAAGCGCGGAGCGAAACACCTCGGAGAGCGTCGCCGTGGTGTTGAGCGAAAACAGAAAAAGCGCGTAGAGCAGCGGGTCGACGTCGAACACGTTCACGCCGATCCCCGCCTTGCGGAAAAACGCGGAGAGCATCAGCGGCAGCGCGTTGTAGATCACGTAGATCTGCACGATCATGGGCGTGCCCCGCATGAGGGAGACGAGGAACGCCAGCGCCGGCGAAAGCGCCCGTACCCGCTTGGCGCGGGCGACCGCCGTCAGAAACCCCAGCGGCAGCGCCACGGCCAAAGAGAACGCGACGACGAGCAGGGTCAGCGGGATGCCGGGCAGCACCGCCCGGGCGGCGCGGGCAAAGAAGTCAAGATCGAAGCTCATGGCGCCGCCTCCCGCGCGCGTTCGAAGCGCCCGGCGCCGAACGCGCGCTCAAGCCGGCTGACGAGCCGGGCGATCAGGAACGTGAGCGCCCAGTAAATGAGCGTCAGCGCGAGATAGGTCTCCAGCGCGCGCGCCCCGTAGCGCAGGGAGATGATGAGCTTCGCCTGCCCCATGAGGTCGACCAGGCCGATCGTAAAGGCGAGCGACGCCTCCTTGAGCAGCGTGATCATCGTGGTCCCCAGATTCGGCAGCGCGATGTAGACGCCCTGCGGCAGAATGATCCGGCGCAGCGTCTGAAACGGCGTCATGCCGACCGTCGCCGCCGCCTCAAACTGGCCGCGGTCGATGGACTCGTACGTGGAGCGGATGACCTCGGACATGAGCGCGCCGTTGAGAAGCGTGAACGCGATGAGCGAATAGCAAAACCGGCTCATGCGGTTCAGGTCGACCCCGAGCGGGGCGAAGGCCTTCGGCAATCCGTAATAGCACAGAAACAGCAGGATCAGCGTGGGCGTGCAGCGCAAAACGGCGGTGTACGCGTTTGCAAGCGCGCGCAGGACGCGGCTTTTCCCCAGCTTTGCCCAGGCAAGCAGCGCGCCGAAAAGCGTGCTGAAAAGCATTGTCGCGGCGGCGAGCCACAGCGTGACGCCGAGACGCCTGAGCAACTCGGGAATGACCTGCAGGATGTAAAGCGGCGTGAATTCCATGGCGCACTCTCCTTATCAACAGGGCGCTTTGCCGGGGGTTATTTCGCCGGGATATACTCGTTGCAGAACGACAGGACGTCGACGCCGAAGAACTGGTTGCTCAGAGCGGACAGGGTGCCGTTTTCCCTGAGCTGGAGCAGCGCCGCCTGATAGGCGTCGCGCAACTCCGCCTCGTCCTTGTTGAACAGCGCCCAGGTGGAGATCGCGTCGAAGGCGTTGAAGGTGAGCTGATCGTTCAAATAGTGCAGCTCGGCGTCCTCGTCGACGACCATGGACTGCCAGTAGGTGGAAGCGAAGATGGTGGCGTCATAGCGGCCCTCGCCGACGGAGCGAAGCAGATCGGCGTTTTCCATCTGATCGGCGGTGCTCAGCACGATCTGATTGTCGGGATGGGCGTCGTTGTACGCGCTGATGAAGCCGTAAGGCCCGTCGGAGGGGCGGAACGGGGTCACGCGGAGGCCGGAGGCGGCAAGGTCGGCGAGCGTTTCGACGCCGGCGTTCTCGTTGCGGACGATGATGCCCTCCAGATTGCCGCCCTGGTTGTACTCGGCGAACAGATAGGTCTTCTCGCGCGCCTCGGTGCGGAAGGAGTTCGTGGTGCAGACCTGATATTTACCGCTCTCGGTGCCCATCCAGCAGTCCTCGGACGTGGTGCCGACGATCTCAAACTCATACTGCGGGAGCAGCGCGTCGATCGCGCGCATGACCTCCACGTCGTACCCGGTCATGTTGCCGTTCGCGTCGATGTAGGAGGCGGGCTTGCCGACGGAGCTGAAGGCGTAGGTAACGGTACGGACGCCCGGGGAGGCGGCGGGCTTGCCGCCGGCGGCGCAGCCGGCGAGCGAGGAGGCGGCGAATGCCAGCGCCAGGATGAGCGCGAGGCTGTATTTGAACTGTTTCATTTCGGTATGCTCCTTTCAAAAATATGCGCTTATCTGCGCAGGAAGGATTCGTCGGGCGCGCGCAGGACCGGCGCCTTGCCCTGCTCCGCGAGATAGACGTGGAGAAGGGACACGGCGATGCCGGCGGCGCCGTGGTCGTAGCCCGCCTCGACGGAGATATCGTCGGGGTCGATGCGCTTGAACGCCTGGTGCCAGCACAAGCCGCCGCCCTCGCGGCTCGCCTGGCGCAGCAGCACGAAGCCGCAGCGGCGGGCGGCGCTCAGATAGCGCTCGTCGCCGGATCTGAGATAGAGCGCCGCGAACAGGTGCGCGAAGCCCGCGGTGCCGCAGCAGACGGAATAGCAGTTCCAGTAGCCGGGCGAGTGCAGCTCCGGCGCGCCGGTGGCAAGGATGCCGTTGGCGATCTTTTCGAGCCACTCCCGGTAACGGGCGTCCCCGGTGAGATCGGCGAGGATGTAGAAAAGGCGCGCGGTGCCGACATTGCCGTGGCAGGTGCTGAGGTAGTGGACGTCCGGCAGATCGGGCAGGCGGTACGGCAGCAGCGCCGCGTCGCCCTCCACCTGCGCAATGCCGGCGATGTAGGCGGCCGCCTCCTTGGCGCCCGCGAGGAACGCTTCGTCTCCCGTTTCTTCATAAAGGCGGGCGAAGGTAAACCCGATGCCGGAGGAGCCGTAGACGAAGTTCGGCACGTCATACTCGTCGCTCTCGAAGCCCTCCATCAGCCGCACCATGTTGCGAAAGCCCGTAAACCTGGTGCCGCCGGTTTCCGCTTTTACCCCGGTCGTGAGGATCGCGCGCCCCGCCGAGGCGGCAAGCTCCGCCCATTCGGGGCGTCCGTACCGCTTTGCGGCCCAGAGCAGGTAGAGAATGGTGCCGGAGTCAAAGTTGACGCCGGATTTCCCGCTCCACATGACGCCGCCGGGCGCGGGCACGGCGTCGTTCACGATCGTGTCGGTGAGCGAAAGCGCCACGCGCGTGTAGTTCTCGTCCGGGACGTATCGGTTCAGCTCGGTGAGGATATAGGCGACGCCGGCGGCGCCGCCGGATTTGAGACTGTCGTGGACGCCCTCGAGATAGTGCCCGCGCCGCATATTGCTGCAAAGATAGTCGATCCCGTACGCGTCCAGCTCATGGACGATGAAATCGCCGCCGCGCTTCGCGTCTTCAAGGTACGACGCGTCCCCGCTCGCCTCGGCGAGCTGCAAAAACAGCATCAGGATACCGGCGGTGCCGTGCGTGAAGTCGATCTGGCCGAAGCCCTCGCCGCGCGTGGGGTGCTGCGCCCAATAGCTGCCGTGATCCGTCCCGACCTCTATCGAGCGCAGCCATTGCGCCGCCTCGACGGCGCCTTCGAGATAGTCCCGCGCGCTCGGCTTTCTCAGAAGCGATGTAAGCAGTTGACTCATTGCCGACCTCCTTGCCGCGCTCCGCCGCCGCTTTGCGGGCGGTGGGCGCGGGGCAAAAGAATAATTCCTACTCAACATATAGGATAAATAGATTTTAGTGCGCCTCGTGAGAGAAGTCAATCGGCAAAATACTAAAAAATCTATGGGTTTTATAGGCTATTTTGGTAAACCCAACCACCGCCAACCGTCTTGACATTCGCCGGATTTCCCGCTATACTGTAATAACGCATACTAAATAGATATGTTATATTCCTATTATAGTAAACGAATTTCATAAATGCGCTTACGATATCAGCCATATTTCGCGGCTGCCGCTTGAGCGGCGAGCGAAATGGCGATCAAAATGTCATGGTAAACGCAGATCTTATTTGCATTTACCAGAATATGGCGCTCGGCGGCTGCCGGGCGCCTTTGAGGGGGAATCGTCATGGAGAGAAGGCGGGAGACCCGATGTATCCACGGGGAGGCGCATCGGTTCAAGGACGGTCTCGGCGCGATCAGCGTGCCGGTCTATCAGACCGCGTCCTTTCGGCACACGGAGCCGGGGCACAACGGCAGCGGCTTTGACTACACGCGGGAATCGAACCCGA
This sequence comes from Oscillospiraceae bacterium, assembly GCA_902779695.1. Lineage (GTDB taxonomy): Bacteria > Bacillota > Clostridia > Oscillospirales > Oscillospiraceae > Hominicoprocola. Next base: position 12,773 of record CACZCL010000032.1, read on the forward strand.
CGCGGCAGTATCTGGAGGAGACGATCGCGTCGCTGGAGGGCGCCGCGGGCGCCGTCGCGTTTTCCTCCGGGATGGCGGCGGTCGCCGCGTGCTTCGAGCTGCTCCGCCCCGGCGACGAGGTGATCTGCTCCGACGATCTCTACGGCGGCACGGTGCGCCTGCTGCGCGACGTATGCGGCAAAAACGGCGTCGCCGTGACCTACGCGGACACGACGGATCTCGCGAAGCTGCGCGCCGCCGTGTCGGGCGCGACGCGCGCGATCTACGTCGAGACGCCCGGCAACCCCATGATGCGCATTACCGATATCCGCGCGTGCGCGGCGCTTGCGCATGAGGCCGGCGCGCTTCTCATGGTGGACAACACCTTCCTCTCGCCGTACTGGCAGAATCCGCTCGCGCTGGGGGCGGATATCGTGCTCCACAGCGGCACGAAATTCCTCGCGGGGCACAACGATACGATCGCGGGCTTTTTGTGCGCGGCGGACCAGCCGCTCTGCGACCGGCTGCGCCTGATCGCCAAAACGGTCGGCAATACGCTCGCGCCGTTCGACGCGTGGCTCGTGCTGCGCGGGCTCAAGACGCTGCACGTGCGCATGGAGCGGCAGCAGGAAAACGCGCGGAAGATCGCCGCGTGGCTCCGCGCGCACGACGCCGTGACGGAGGTGCTCTACCCCGGACTGCCCGAGCATCCCGGCTATGAGATCAACCGCCGCCAGTCGCGCGGCGCGGGCAGCATGATCTCCTTTCGCGTCGATACGCCGGAGACGGCGCGGCGCGTCCTTGAGCGGGTGCGCCTCGTGATCTTTGCGGAGAGCCTGGGCGGCGTCGAGTCGCTGCTCACCTATCCGCTCACGCAGACGCACGCGGACGTGCCCGCCGGGATCAGGGAACGGCTCGGCATCACGGACACGCTGCTGCGGCTGTCCGTCGGACTGGAGCACGCGGACGACATCATCGAGGATCTCAGGCAGGCATTGGAGGGCTGAACATGGCAGGCTATGATTTTGACACGCTGATCGACCGCAGGGGCACAAACAGCCTGAAGCACGACTTCGCGGCCGAGCGCGGCTACCCGGCGGACGTAATCCCCCTCTGGGTGGCGGACATGGACTTCCGCGCGCCGGAGCCGGTTTTGGAGGCGCTTCGCAAAGCGGTGGAGCACGGTATCTTCGGTTACAGCGAGGTGAAGGGGGACTACGCGGACGCCGTCGCCGGCTGGTTCACGGAGCGCTTTGGCTGGACGCCGCGCCCGGAGTGGCTCGTCAAGACGCCGGGCGTCGTCTACGCGCTGGCGATGGCGGTCCGCGCGTTCACAAAGCCGGGGGAGAGCGTGGTCGTCCAGCCGCCGGTGTATTACCCGTTCTTCTCCGTCGTCGCGGACAACGGGCGCAGGCTCGTGGAGAACACGCTTTTGTACGAAAACGGGCGCTATAGGATGGATCTCGCGGATTTGGAAGAAAAGCTCGCCGCAACCGGCGCAAAGCTGCTCATCCTGTGCAGCCCGCACAACCCGGTCTGCCGCGTCTGGACGGCAGAAGAGCTGCAAGCGCTCGGCGCGGTCTGCGCGCGGCACGGCGTATTTGTGATCTCGGATGAGATCCACTGCGATTTCACCTATCCCGGGCACCCGCACACCACCTTTTTGAACGCCTGCCCCGACCTCGCCGAACGCGTTATGATCTGCACCTCGGGCGGCAAGAGCTTCAATCTCGCGGGCTTACAGGTATCCAACATCTATATCCCCGGCGGCGCGGCGCGGGAGGCGTTCGCGCGGGAGATCGAACGCAGCGGCTATTCGCAGCTCAACACGCTCGGCCTCGTCGCCACGCAGGCGGCGTATGAGCGCGGCGGGGAATGGCTCGATCGGTGCAGGGCGTATCTCCGCGGAAATCTCGACGAGCTGCGCGCGTTTTTGGAGGCGCGCATCCCGCGCATCAAGCTGGTCGAGCCGGAGGGCACCTATTTCGCGTGGCTCGACTGCTCCGCCCTCGGCCTGGCGGGACGGGAGCTGGACCGGTTCATTGCGCATGAAGCGGGATTGTGGCTCGACGCGGGGCACATCTTCGGCGGCGGCGCGGATCAGTTTCAGCGCCTCGTTCTCGCCTGCCCGCGTTCGACGCTCGATCGGGCGCTGGAGCGATTGGAGCGCGCGGTGCGCGCTCTCACGGCGGGATAGCGGCTTGCGAAGCGGCGGGAGGCTGAAGAATGCTCCCCGCGCGGCACGGAGGCTCCGCGCCTATCCCAGCGCCGCCCGGAGCAGCCCCAAAAACAGCGGGTGCGGGTGATTGGGGCGGCTTTTGAACTCGGGATGGTACTGCACGCCGACATAGAAGGGGCGGTCCGACAGCTCAACCGCCTCGACGAGCCGCCCGTCCGGAGACAGGCCGCTGAGCGTCAGTCCCGCGCCTGTGAGCGCCTCTCGAAAATCGTTGTTGAACTCGTAGCGGTGGCGGTGCCGCTCGGCGATTTGCTCCGCGCCGTAGCAGCGCGAGAGCACGCTGCCCGCCGCGATCTCGCAGGGGTAACTGCCGAGGCGGAGGGTGCCGCCCTTGTCGATCTTGCCGCTCTGCCCGGGCATGAAGTCGATGACCTTGTGGCGGCACAGCTCGTCAAACTCGCCGGAGTTGGCGTCGGGAATGCCGGCGGCGTGCCGCGCGAACTCGATCACCGCGATCTGCATGCCGAGGCAAATGCCGAGGTACGGCTTTCGCTTTTCGCGCGCGTACTGCGCG
>CACZCL010000033.1 GCA_902779695.1 Oscillospiraceae bacterium
TGCGCCGCGTCGCGGCGCGCAAGGGTGAAATCAATGTGGCTTCAGTTTAGCGTCCGCGCGGGGCTTTGTCAATACGCGAACCGGCGCGGCCGCTCGCAAGGCGCGCGCGGCGGCGTTTTCGCCCGGGGCGCAAAAACGGGACGCGGCGATCCGCCGCGTCCCGTTTCCGATCCTGCTTTTTTCAGCGCTTCCGCAGGGCGACCTCCGCCTCGTCCACCATCTTCTGGTTGCGCTCGTTCAGGGCGTTGCGCTCCTCCTCGCTCGACGCGGCGGCAAGCTCCTTCTCGGCGTAGATGCGGATGAACGCCACGGACTTCTTGTCGATCAGCCCGGCGAGGAATTTCAGCTCCGGGAAGCTCAGCTTCTCCAGCACGTCGGACTCCTCCGCCTTGGCGATGTCGCACGCGCCGGTCTCGACGTTGAGCGTCGCGAGGACGTAGTTCTTCTGCGCCGTGTCGTAGTAGTAGCGCTGCAGCGCGCCGTCGTCCGCCTTTGTGATCTCGGACACGGCGCTCCAGCCGTCCTGCTGCATGGCGTCGTCCAGCACCGCCAGCGGCGGGATCTGCACGGTCAGGTCCTTGTAAGCGACGAGCTTCAGCCCGGTGGCAAGCTCACCTTTGATCGTATCAATGATGTTCATGGCGCAGCCTCCTTTTGCCCTTTATTTTACGGTACGAGGCAAGCCGTTGTCAAGCTTGAGTGTGCAAATCGGAGAAAAAACGCGGCGGCGCGGCGCATTGACGCGGCGCGGCGGGCATGGTAGAATAGCCGCAGATACCGCATGATTTTGACCCGAGGATACGGAACGTGGGGGATGCGCATGACCAAAAAGGCAAAACGGGAGTTGCAGGACGCGCTGGCGCGCGCGCTTTGCGCGCGCGGCCTCGCGCGGGACGAGCGCGGCGCGGCGGAGCGTCTGCACGAAGCGGAGACCGTCGAGCGCCTGAGCGGGCTGTTTCCGCTGCGCGGGCGCGTTTCCTGCGAGCAGGTCGCCGCGCTGTGCGCGCCGCTGCTGGGCAGGGAGCCTGCGCGCGGCTGGTGCGCGCTGTGCTACGACTTCATCCGCACGCGGATGTATCCGCAGGGACGCTTCGCGCCGGACGCCGGCGGATTCGAGCGCGGCGCGCTGACGCTTTTGACCGTGCTGCAAACGCTTTTCGACGTCGAGCGGCGGACGCTGCCGTTTGACGCGCGGTACGACTTTGCCTTCCTCCCGCCGGAGGAGTACGGGTGCTGCGATCACGCGGAGGAGTACCGCCGCTTTCTCGACGCGTTCCGGGACGAGTTCGTCTATGAGCTGATGCGCCTGGGCGACGAGGTGACGCCCTACCGCACGCTGGGGCATATCGCGGGCGTGCACCACATCGCGCTGACCGTCGCGCAGGGCCTGCGCGACGCGGGCGAGGGCATCGACCCCGCGCTGGTCTCCGCGGCGGCGGCGGCGCACGACCTCGGCAAATACGGCTGCCGCCCCGGCGAGGCGGTGCCGCACCTGCACTACTACTACACCGGCTATTGGCTGGAAAACCGCAATATGCACGCCGTGAGCCACATCGCGTCCAACCACTCCACCTGGGATCTGGAGCTGGACGCGCTGAGCGCCGAGTCGCTGTGCCTGATCTACGCGGATATGCGCTGCAAGCAGAGCCGCGACGGGCAGGGGCGCGAGGTCACGGTCATCTATTCCCTTGCCGACGCATTCGACGTGATCCTCGCCAAGCTGGAGAATGTGGACGCCGCCAAGCGCCGCCGCTATGAGCTGGTGTACAGCCGCCTGCGGGACTTCGAGGGCTATCTTCGCGCGCTGGGCGCGGACGTGGATCTCACCGGCGCCCCGCGCGCGCCGGCGGAGGCGAAGGACCCCGCGCTGATGACGCCGGAGGAGGCGGTGGACCGCCTGACCCGGCTTTCCATGGAGCACCATCTGCGCCTGATGCACCAGCTCTCCAGCGAGCAGCGCTTCGGCAATATCATCGAGGCGGCGCGCTCCAGCCGCGACTGGAAGCAGCTGCGCGTGTATCTCAACATTTTCGAGGAATACTGCACCTACCTCTCCGCGCGGCAGAAGACGCAGGCGCTCGCCTTTCTCTACGAGCTTTTGAGTCATCGCGAGGGCGACATCCGCCGCCAGGCGGCGAGCCTGATCGGGCAGATCATCGCGCGCTTCCATCTGGTCTACCGCAAGCGCCTGCCGGACGACGCGCCCTCCGATCCCGCCGAGGAGGTGCCCTTCACGCTGTGGGAGGAGTATCTCGGCAAGATCATCAGCCCCGACCACAAGACGACGGCGCAGCAGCGCGCCCACATCGGCTACACGCTCAAGCTGGTGGTGGACGCGATGCTGCGCAGCGGGCGCGCCGAAACGCTGCCCCGCTTCGTCGGCGCGCTTTTGAAGTATTACGACGCGCCGGAGGAGAAGGAGCCGGACACCGCCTTCACGCTGCTCGACGCGATCCAGAGCCTGCCGGCGCAGCACTATGACGCGCGGACGCGCGAGCGCCTCGTGGAGTTCGCGGCGTATTTCGCGCTGCACGGGGACACGCGGCTGCAAACGGCGGCGCTGCTGTATTTGCAGGAGGCGCAGCGCCCCCTGACGCGGGAGGACCCGCAGATGCGGCGCATCGCGGCGGTCGCCGCGCGCGGCGCGGCGGGCGAGAGCCTGACGCTGCAATTCCTGCGCTATCGCATCCTGCGCCGCGCGGGCGAGGACGTGTCCGCCTACCGCGAGGTCTTCAGCGGCGGGCGGGACATCGCGGGCGAAATCTTCCTCGACAACCTCAAGACCGCGACGCCGTGGGTCAACAAGGTCGTTGGCGTCGGCATCCTCAAGGATCAGGCGGAGCAGAGCCGGACGGACAACATCCTGCACATCTGCACCCACTTCTCCAATCTCATCAAGGTCTCCGAGCGCGTGGTCGTGCGCCACGCCGCGGGCGCGGCGCTGCTGGAGGTGCTGCCGCTGCTGCGGCGCGAGCAGCGCAACGAGGTGGTGGTGGAGCTGGGCAAGGGCATCGAGCTGGGCCAGTACGCCATCTCCAAATACATCCCCGACTATCTGGGGCGCGCGGTGCTGCTGCTGCACCCCGGCGAGCTGGACGAGCAGGTGCTTTGGCTGCGGCGGCTGCTCGGCTCGCCGACGGACAGCGCCGTCGCCGGCGCGCTTCGCACCATCGGCGTGATGCTGCGGCATTACGGCGCGTATCAGGGGCGCTTTGTGGAGCCGGCGGCGCGCCACGCCGAGCGGCGCTACGAGCTGATCGGGCTTTTGCTTCAGGGTCTCGCCCACTACCGCGAGGCGGTGCGGCAGGAGGCGCTGCTGGTGTTCGGGCAGCTTTTTGACGGCGGGGCGCTGGACATGGCGGAGCGAGCGCAGCTCTTCACGCTCTGCTGCCGCAAGTTGCTGTTTTTGATCGACACCGCGCCGGACCAGGACGAGCTGACCTTCTTCTACCGCGCCTCGGCCCTCTCGCGCGTCGACCGGTTCTTGACGCTCTACCGGCTCGACAACGGCCCCTTCCGCTTCGAGCGCCCGCGCAAGGTCGCGTTCTTCCCCGGCACCTTCGACCCGTTCACGCTCTCGCACAAGGGCATCGTGCGCGAGATCCGCGAAATGGGCTTTGAGGTCTACCTCGCGGTGGACGAGTTCTCGTGGTCGAAAAAGCCGCAGCCGCACCTGATCCGCCGCCAGATCATCAACATGTCGGTGGCGGGCGATTTCCACGTCTACCTCTTCCCCAACGACATTCCGGTGAACATCGCGAATCCCGCGGACCTTCGCCGCCTGCGCGAGATATTCGACGGGCAGCGCCTCTATATCGTCGTGGGCGCGGACGTGATCGCGGGCGCCTCGGCGTATAAAAAGGAGCCGGAGCCGTGGTCGGTGCATTCGCTCAACCACATTGTCTTCAGCCGCCCCGATCAGCCGAAGCTGCCGTCCAAGAGCGCGCTGCGCCTCAGCGGCGACGTGATGGAGCTGCGCCTGCCGCCGGAGCTGGAGGACATCAGTTCGACGCGCATCCGCGAGAACGTGGACCAGAACCGCGACATCTCCCACTTCATCGACCCGGTCATTCAGGACTTCATTTACCAGAACGGCCTGTATCTGCGCGACAACCAGACCAAGCCCCTGCTCTCCGCGGCGGACATTGCCTTCGACTGGCTCGCCCCGCCCTACGGCGACGGGGCGCGGCCGGAGCTGGAGGCGGCGGAACGCGCGGGCGACGAGCTGCTGTCACTGCGCCGCGGCGAAAAGCGCGCGGGCTTCGTGACGTGGCGCTATCTCGGCGCGACGGAGCTGTTCTCCGCGCTGGGCGACGCCGCGCTGAGCGACCGCGTGCGCCTGCGCGCCGGCGGGAGGACGCTGCTCATCACCGACGTGCGCGCCGCGCGCGACGACGCGCAGCTCCTGCTCAGCGAGGTGCTGGCGCGCTCGCTGCACGAGGACTGCGTCTACGCCATCTGCCGTCCGCGCGGGGGCATGACGCCCGCGCTGGAGGAGCTTTTGACGCGGCAGGGCTTCACCCGCCGGGAGGGCGGCGAGGCGCTGCTGGAGGTCGATATGCGCGCGCCCGCCGTGCTGATCCGGAACCTTGAAACCGCGATCCAGGAGCCGCTCGCGCGGGACGAGCGGGTGCTCTCCGCCGTCGCGCGGGGGCACGAGCGCTTACAGCACGCGCTGACCGGGCTGTATCCCGGCTCGCTGGTGCTGACGCTCTCATCCGACGTGATCCACCGGCGGCTGCTGGAGCGCATCACGGCGTTCAACCGCGTGCCGGACACGCCCGTCACCCCGCGGCGGCTGGGCGAGTGTATGTGCGTGCCCTTCGGCAAGATGCTGCGCGGGCGCATCATTCCGAACACCGTCACCAAGACCATCCACACCGACAAGGTGTTCGAGCCGGATCTGCGTTCGAGCAGCATCGAGGCGTTCCCCTACTATCCGTCCATCCCCTGCCAGATCCGCACGATCAAGTCCTTCGACCGGCCCGTGATCCTCGTGGACGACGTGATGCACCCCGGCACGCGCATCCGCACGCTCGACCCCCTGCTGCGGCGGGAGGGCGTGGATATCCGCATGGTGCTCGTGGGGCTGCTCTCGGGCCACGGCAGGGACCTCATGCGCGAGTGGGACCGTCCCGTGGACGGCGCGTATTTCGTGCCGACGCTGCGGCAGTGGTTCGTGGAATCCACGCTCTATCCCTTCGTCGGCGGCAACACCGTCCGCCGCGCCGCCGCGCCGGTGCCGGGGCTGCTGCCGGGCGTCAACCACATCCTGCCCTACGCCGCGCCGGCGTTCCAAAGCGAGTGCCCGGAATGGGCGGTGTTCAACCTGTCCCGCTGCTGCCTGGAGTCCGCGCGGGACCTGATGCTGGCGCTGGAGCAGGCGTACCGCGAGCAGTTCGGGCGCAACCTGACGCTGCGCCGCCTGAGCGAGGCGGTGATCCTGCCGCTGTGCCCCGACAAGGGCGCGTGCCTGCGCTACGACCCCAACCTTGCCGCGTCGGTGTATCTGGAAAACGATTTGGAGCAGCTGATGCGGGGCGCGGGGTTGTAAATCTTCAACAAAGCGTCTGCGGGCGCGAGATTCTGTGAGGCTTTTATGGAAAGATGGATCGAAAAAAACGGGCGCGTTTTCTATCTCGCGTCCGGCGACCCCGTGCTCGGACGCGGGAGCTTCAAGGCGGGCTGCGCGGGGCAGCTTGCCGCGCCGCACGGGCTCTGCGTGCTGGACGCGTCGCGCCTGCCGCCGTTCGAGCTGCCCGCGGCGGCGCGCCGCGCGCTGGAGAAGGGGCGGCTCACCGTCGTCAACGCCTCCCGTCCCGGCTGGGAGCGGATGCTGGAGCCGCCCGCGACGGGCAAGAAGCGCGTCAACCTCCTCGCCCTCGGCGACGTCGGCTCGACGCTGCTGACGGGGCTCAAGCTCCTCGGCGGCGACGTGATCTCCTCCATCGGCGTCTGCGATCTCGACGAGCGGCTTGCCGCGCGCTGGGAGTTTGAGATGGGGCAGATCTCGCTCCCCTGGGACTACGACGCGTTTCCCCCCGTGGAGGCGGTGGGGATGGAGCGCCTTTTCGATTGCGACGTGTTCGTGTTCGTCGCATCGCGGGGCATCCCGCCCGTCGGCTCTGACGTGAAGGACGTGCGCATGGCGCAGTTCGAGAGCAACGCCGCCATCGTGCGCCGCTACGCGCGCATGGCGCGGGAGCAGCATTTCAGCGGGCTCTGGGCGGCGGTGTCCGACCCCGTGGACCCGCTGGCGAAGACGGCGTATCTGGAGAGCAACCGCGACGAAAACGGCGTCTGGGACGGCATGGGCCTTCTGCCGGAGCAGGTGCAGGGCTACGGCCTCGGCGTGATGAACGCCCGCGCCGCTTATTACGCCAGGCGCGACGGACGGTTCGCCTCCTTCCTCGCGGACGGGCGCGCCTTCGGGCCGCACGGCGAGGGGCTTTGGATCGCGAACTCGCTCTCGCGCTATGACGAGGCGCTCTCGCGCGAGCTGACGGAGCAGACCCTCTCCGCCAACCTGCGCCTGCGGGAGCTGGGCTTCAAGCCCTACGTCGCGCCGGCGCTCTCGTCCGGCGCGCTCAGCCTGCTGCTGACGCTGCGCGGCGAGTGGCACTGCGGCTCGGTGTTTCTGGACGGCGTGTATCTGGGCTGCAAGAACCGCTGCACTCCCGCGGGCATCGAGACCGAGCTGCTGGACGCGATCCCCGACGCGCTCTACGCGCATCTGGAGGACGCCGCGGCGCGGCTGAAGGCGATCTTATGACGGCGATGGGAGAGGAGCTTTTGGTCGTCCGCCTCCGCGCCGACCGGGCGGAGGACGATGCGCGGCTGGACGCCGTGCTGCATGACGCGCTCGCGGACACGCCGCACCGCGAGGCGGAGGGCGCGGCTGAGCTGGACGGCGCGGCGGGCAGGCGCGTGCTGTTCGCCCTCGCGTTGGGGGAACACGGCGTGAACGCCGCCTGCGCGCGATCGCTGCTGCGCCTGCGCGCCGAGCCGGGGCTTCTGACGGGCTGCACGGCCGGACTGGTCGTGGACGGGGGCGGCGAGCTGTATACCAAGTCCGCGGCGGCGGAGCTTGCCCTCGCCGTGAACGGCGCGGGCAGCGCGCTGCTCGGCAGGCCGCTGGTGGAGGCGACCGGCTCGCTCGCCAACTTCCGCGTGCAGGCGAAAAACCTCGGCGTCGGCCTCCCCGGCGCGTACCGCGCGGCGGTGCGCGAGTTGGCGGGGCGGCTCACGGGAGAGACGTTTCCCCGCCGGGAGACGCCGAGGCTGTTGGCGCTCCACGCGTCGAGCCACCACACCTCCAACACGATGCAGCTTTGGTCGCGGGTGCGGGAGCGGCTGGCTGGGCGCTGCGAGATCGAGGAGATCGGGCTTCGCAACGGCGCCGTGTCCGACTGCTCGGGCTGCCCGTATACGGCGTGCCTGCACTTCGGCGAGCGGGGGCGCTGCTTTTACGGCGGGCTGATGCAGGACGAGGTCTGGCCCGCCGTGCGCCGCTGCGACGGCGTGGTGCTGCTGTGTCCGAACTACAACGACGCGCTCTCCGCGAACCTGACGGCGTTCATCAACCGGCTGACGGGCCTGTTCCGCCAGATGCGCTTTTACGACAAGGCGGTGTTCGCCATCGTCGTGTCCGGCTACTCCGGCGGCGACATCGTGGCGCGGCAGCTCGTCTGCGCGATGAATATGAACAAGTCCTTCTATCTGCCGCCGCGCTTCGCGATGATCGAAACGGCGAACGACCCCGGCGAGGCGCTGGCGCTGCCGGGGATCGACGCGCGGCTGGACGGGTTCGCGGCGCGGCTCCTGGACAGCTTCGCGTGAAAAAACGGATACCGCGCAAGCGGTATCCGTTTTTTTTGACTGCAAGCCGCTTCAGCCCGCGGCGGGCGTTTCCGCCTCCAGCGCGGCGGGCGTTTCCGCCTCCGGCACGGCGGGCGTTTCCGCCTCCGGCGCGGCGTCCGCCGGCGTTTCGACGGGTATCGCCGCTTCCAGGCGGGCGAGGCGTTCGAGCACGACGGCGCCCATGGCGCGCGTGGCGTTGTCCCGCGGCAGAAAGCGCCCGTCGCTGCCGCCGAGCAGCAGCCCGAGCGAGGCGCAGAGCGAAACGCCGTCCGCCGCCCACGGGGCGATGGAGGCCGCGTCCGCGTAATCGGCCGCCGCGTCCGCCGCAGCCTCCGCCGCGCCGGTCAGACGGACGTAGCGCGCGAGCACCGTCGCCAGCTCCTGGCGGGTGATGGGGCGCTCCGGCTCGAAGCGGTCCCCGGAGACGCCGCCCATGACGCCGGACGCCTTTGCCCACGCGGCGTACTGCGCCGCGGGATGCCCGTCGGGCACGTCGGCGAAGGGCGCGCCGCCGGCGGGAGCGTCCGCGCCGTGCAGCCGCCCGAGCGCCGTGACGAACACGCCGCGCGTGAGCGGGAAATTCGGCAGGAATTCGCCGGAGTCGTTGTCCTCCATCCAGCCCGCCTCCCGCGCGGCGCGGATCGCGGGATACGCCCAGAACTCGTCAAGGCGGCTCTCGTCGAACCACAGCGCGCGCGGGCAGCGTTCCACGCCGGTATCGCGCACCCGGGCGTACGACTGCCCCGCCTCCGGCGTGACGCCGCGCCGCCAGAACAGCTCCTCGACGGTCACAAGCTCGAAGCCCTTTTCCGTCAGGTCGCGCAGCAGGGCGTCCAGCCCCTGCGCGGTGCTCTTGTGGGACTCGTGCATCAGCACGATGTCGCCGTCGCGCAGGACGGAGCCGGTGTAGGAGACCAGCCGCTCCGCGTCCTGATACTTCCAGTCCTGCGTGTCAACGGACCACAGGATCGCCGGCACGCCCGCCGCGGCGCCGACCCGGGCGTTGAAATCGCCGTAGGGCGGGCGGAGGTAAAAGCCGCCGCCGTCGGCGCCGGTCAGCCCCGTGAGCTGCGTGAGCAGACGCGCGGTGGACGCCAGCTCGTCGCGGATCTTTTCGTCGGAGAGCTTGGTGAGCATGGGATGGTCGTAGGTGTGGTTCGCGAGCTGGTGCCCCTCCGCCGCCATGCGCCGCACCTGCTCGGGATACTTCTCGACCCGGAAGCCGTTCATGCAGAACGTCGCCTTCGCCCCGTATTTTTGCAGCGTGTCCAGCACCAGGTCGGAATAGGGGCCGGGGCCGTCGTCAAAGGTCAGCGCCGCCAGCTTCTGCCCCGGCCGGTCGTAATCCGACGCGGCGGAGGCGACGGGGAGCGGCGCGAGACACAGCAAAGCCGAGAGCAGCGCGCACAGCGCGCGGCGCGCGGAGCGTTTCATGGGATCGCCGCCTTTCCAACGCGCGCCCCGCGGGGCGCGCCGGTTTCTCTCCTCCTATCCTAGCACCCTTTCCCGCCGCGGTCAACGGGCAGATCGCCGCGCGCCGCCGTGTTTTCCGGCGATTCTGCGGTTGCAGTCGCATGGGGGTTGTGATATAATTAACATTTGAAGGGAACTGACAATGCCGCGCGAGGCGCGGCGGAAGGGAGAGAAAATTCATGGCGGATTGGATCGTCGTGGTGGACGACGATGTGGCGAATTTGAAGCTCGCGGGCTATATCCTGAGCAAGAGCCATATGCGCGTGTCGGCGCTGCGCTCGGGACAGGCGCTGCTGGACTACGTCGGGGACAACAAGCCCGATTTGATCCTGCTGGACATCCTGATGCCGGGAATGGACGGCTTTGAAACGCTCAAGCGGCTGCGCGAGAAGGAAAAGGGCGAGGAGCAGATCCCGGTCATCTTCCTGACGGCGAACGAGGACGAGGGCTCCGAGCTGCGGGGCTTGCAGCTGGGCGCGATGGACTTCATCAAAAAGCCCTTCGTGCCGGAGGTGCTGGCGATGCGCGTGCGCCACACCATCGACCTCATCCGTTTGCAGCGCAGTCTGGAATCCGAGGTCAAGCGCAAGACGCGCGTGGTGGAGAGCCTCTCCCTGCACGTGGTGCAGACGCTGGCGGACGCCATCGACGCGAAGGATACCTACACGAACGGCCACTCGGGCCGCGTGGCGAACTATTCCCGCGAGATCGCCCGCCGCGCGGGCTTTTCGGAGAAGCGGCAGAGCGACATCTACATGATGGGGCTTTTGCACGACGTGGGCAAGATCGGCGTGCCGGACGCCGTCATCAACAAGCCGGCGACGCTGACGAGCGACGAATGGGACCTTATCAAGAACCATCCCGTCATGGGCGCGCGTATCCTCAAGAACATCAAGGAGATGCCGGAGCTGACGATCGGCGCGCGCTGGCACCACGAGAAGTACGACGGCACCGGCTACCCCGACGGCCTGATCGGGGAGGACATTCCGGAGGAGGCGCGCATCATCGCCATTGCCGACGCCTACGACGCCATGACGAGCCGCAGGAGCTACCGCGACGTGCTGCCGCAGGGCGTGGTGCGCGAGGAGCTGGAAAAGGGAAAGGGAAAGCAGTTCGACCCCCGGTTCGCGGATATCATGCTGGACATGATCAACGAGGACACGGGCTTTGAGATGAAGGAGTCGTAAATGGACAACAGGCTGCGTAAAAACGAAGTATTCAAGACCTCGCATCTTGTCATTCTGGTTTCTTTTACCAACCTGTTTCTCATTCTGACCTGCTCGACCCTGCTGCTGGGCTGGGAGCTTTGGATGCTGCCGCTGGTGTTCATCGGCGTGGCGTGCAGCTGGATCCTTCACGTCACGCAGCCGATCAACGAGAACGCGCGGCTTTGGGTGTATGCGATCCTGATGCTCGTGAGCGCGTTTTTCTACGGCATCCACGCCGAGAGCCTCTTCGACATGGTGGCGGTCATGTCCGCGCTGATCCTCGTGTTCACCATGACGGGCGAGCGGCGGCTGATCCCGCTGAGCGTGCTGACGTACTATCTGGCGCTGGGGTGCGGCGTATACGGCGTGATCCGCAGCGGCGCGGAATTCGGGCGCCTGTCGATCCTGCGCTCGCTTTTGCACGTGATCCTGATTCTGCTGGTGGGCTGGACGGCGTGGATCAACATCAAAAAGTGGAACCAGCTGCTCTACAACGTCGACAGCGACATCGCCCGGCTGCGGGAAGAGACGCACCGCATGGACGACTTCCTGACAAACCTCTCCCACGAGATCCGCACCCCCGTCAACGCCGTGATCGGGCTGACGACGGTCATCCTCAAGCGCGAGCGGGACGAGGCGCTGTGCGAGGACATCCAGACGGTGCAGAACGCCGGGCACCGCGTCGCGGAAAAAATCAGCGACATTCTGGACTATACCGAGCTGGACGTGGGGAAGCTGGTCGTCTCGCACGAGGCGTACATGATCGCGTCGGTCGTGAACGATCTGGTCACGGATATCCGGCTGCGCGGCGCGCTTGACTGCGAGCTGATCCTCGACATCGCGCCGGAGATCCCGTCGGCGCTGGTCGGCGACGCGGGAAAGATCAAAAAGATCATCAGCCACCTCATCACCAACGGCGTCAAGTTCACGCCCAAGGGCGGCGTGTACTGCCGCGTCTACACCATGCCCCGCCCCTACGGCGTCAACCTCTGCATCGAGGTGTCGGACACGGGCATCGGCATGACGGACGCGGAGCTTTCGCATATCTTTGACAGCTTCTATCAGCACAATTCCGGGCGCACCCGCGGCTCGGGCGGCCTGGGCCTCGGCCTTACGATCGTCCACGGCCTCGTGCGCGAGATGAACGGCTTCATGACGATCGAAAGCGAGATCGCCGTCGGCACGACGGTCTCCGTCAGCATCCCGCAGGAGGTCGCCGATCCGGAAAACTGCATGTCCGTGGGCGACAAGGAGCAGATGTGCCTCGCCTGCTTCGTGCGTCTGGACAAGCTGGAGGTCCCGCGCGTGCGCGACTTCTACAACCGGATGATCGCAAATCTGGCGCGGGGGCTGGGCGTGCCCGTGCACCGCGTCGAGAGCGAGGACGAGCTGCGCAGGCTGCAAAAGCGCTACCGCCTGACGCATGTGTTCGTCGGCGCGGAGGAGTACCTCGGCGCGACGGATTACCTCGAATCGCTCACGGGCGAGCTGGAGGTGATCGCGGTCGCGAACGACGCCTTCCGGACGCGGCGGGGCAGCGCCGTCAAGATCCTGCGAAAGCCCTTCTTCTGCTTCCCGGCGGCGACGCTGCTGAGCCTGCCCTCGGCGCAGCAGGAGGAGTTCGAGGACAGCCGCCGCATCTACACGCCGGGGCTGGAGGCGCTCGTGGTGGACGACGAGCCGATGAACCTGCTGGTGGCGGAGGGCATCTTCACCGATTACGGGATGCGCGTCACCACGGCGCGCTCGGGTCCGGAATCCATCGAGCTGTGCCAGACGAAGCATTTCGATTTGATCTTCATGGACCACATGATGCCGGAGATGGACGGCGTGGAGGCGATGAAGCGCCTGCGCGCCGAGGCGGCGCAGCGCGGCGAGGAGCTGATCATCCTCGCCCTGACCGCGAACGCGGTCAGCAGCGCGCGGGAGATGTTCCTCGCGGAGGGCTTCGACGGCTTTATCCCCAAGCCCATCGAGCTCAGCGATCTGGAGCGCGTGCTCAAGCGCGTGCTGCCCAAGTCGGCGATCAGCTATGACTATGCCGCCCCGCAGGAGCCGCGCGCGCAGCGCTCCCCAGCCGCGTCCGACCGTGCCGAGGAGGCGGAGAAGGACCCGCTTGCCGCGCTGGAGGGGGCGGGCGTCAGCACGAAGCAGGGGCTGCGCTATTGCCGGGGCGACCGCGAGTTTTACCGTTCGATGCTGCTGGAATACGCCCAGAGCGCGGCGGGCAAGCTGGAAAAGCTTCGCCGCTTTTACGACGAGGCGGACTGGCAGAATTACGCGGTTTTGGTGCACGCGCTCAAGAGCACGTCCAAGATGATCGGCGCGGAGGCGCTGTCGGAAACGGCGCGGACGCTGGAAATGGCGGCGAAGGAGGGCGACGCGGCAACGATCGCCCAGCACCACGAGCCGGCGCTTGCGCGCTATGCCGAGGTGTCGGAGCTCGTCCTGCGCACCTTCGCGGAGGACGCGGCGGAGGACGCGGCGGAGGACGCCGCGCCGGAGGACGAGGTGCTGGAGTTCGCGCCGGCGGCGGAGAGCGAGGCGGAGACCGCCGCGCTGGAGTTTCCGCCCGAGACGGAAGCGGAGGAGGAACCGGCGGCGCTGGAATTTCCGCCCGCGGCGGAGGCCGAGGGCGAGGACGTCGTTCTGGAATTCGAGCCCGAAGCGGAGCCGGAGGAGGACCCTCCCGTTCTGGAATTCAAGCCGGAGGAGGATTGAGATATGGGCATCAAAAAGTATCTGCAAGCCGTATTCGATCCGCGCCAGGACGTCCAGACCCGCCTTTTCATGCAGCCCACGCTGATCCTGCTCGCTGTGGAGCTGGCGATGCTGCTCTTTACGATCGCCGTCAACGCGCCCCTTCCGACGAAGCTGCTGCTCGGCGGGACGTTCCTTTTCACCGCGGTCGTCGCGCAGCTTTGCTATGCCAAAAAGCGCATCCCGCTGGGCACCGCCCTCATCGCCTGCCTTGTCGACCTGTGCGTGCTGCCGCACGCGTTTTTCACCACCGGCGGCGCGAACGGCGGCGCGCCGATCTGGTACGCGGCGTTCGCGCTGTACGTCAGCATCGTCATGTCCGGCAGGCAGCGCCTGTTTTTCAATGTCTTTAACGCGGCGTCGGCGTCGGCGTGCTACTACCTCGTCTCGCGCGACGCCTTGATGATGGCGGAGCACACGGTCGGCTATGCCAACCGCAGCTCGCTGACCGCGCTGCTGCTCGTCATCGCGGCGCTGGGCGGCGTCGTCAGCTACGCCATGCGCACCTATCGCATAGAGAACGAGCGCTCCCTCGCGCGCGGCGAGGAGGTCGAAAAGCTCAACAAGGCGCAGAACCAGTTCTTCTCGAACATGAGCCACGAGATCCGCACGCCGATCAACACGATCATCGGCCTCAACGAGATGATCCTGCGCGAGAAGATCTCCGACGAGGTGGCGGAGGATGCGATGAACATTCAGTCGGCGAGCAAGATGCTGCTGCACCTGATCAACGACATCCTCGATATGTCCAAGCTGGAATCCGGCAAAATGGAGCTGACCCCCGTGACCTACGACACCGGCGCCATGCTCTCCGACATCGTCGGAATGCTGTGGCTGCGCGCGAAGGAGAAGGGGCTGGAGTTCCACATCGACGTCGACCCCATGCTGCCGGCGCAGCTGGTGGGGGACGAGGTCAAGATCAAGCAGGTGCTCATCAACCTGCTGACCAACGCGATCAAATACACCAAGGAGGGCTCCGTCACCCTTTCGATCCAGTATCAGGCGCAGGAGGCGGGCATGGGCATCGTGACCTACTCCGTCGCCGACACCGGCATCGGGCTGAAGAAGGAGAGCATCCCCCATCTGTTCTCCGCGTTCCAGCGCGTCGACGAGGAGAAGAACCGCCACATCGAGGGCACGGGCCTCGGCCTTGCCATCGTCAAGCAGTTTGTGGACCTGATGGGCGGCAGCATCCGCGTCAACAGCGTCTATATGCAGGGCTCGACCTTCATCGTCGAGCTGCCGCAGAAATCCGCGGCGGAGCGGCAGATCGGCGAGCTGAATCTGGAGCTGCGCCATTCGCTCAACCGCCGGGCGCAGTACCGGCAGAGCTTTGAGGCGCCCGACGCGCGCATCCTGGTCGTGGACGACAACTCCACGAACCTGCTGGTGGTGAAAAAGCTGCTGCGCGACACGCGCGTGCGCATCGACGCCGTGGAGAGCGGGCGCGAGGCGCTGAAAAAGACGCTGGAGACGCAATACCACCTGATCTTCATGGACCACATGATGCCCGAGATGGACGGCATCGAGTGCCTGCACGAGATCCGGCGGCAGGTCGGCGGCCTGTGCCGGGACACGAAGGTCGTGGCGCTGACGGCGAACGCGGGCAGCGAGACGCAGGCGCTGTACGTCAAGGAGGGCTTCGACGGGTACCTGCTCAAGCCCGTCAACGGCGACGAGCTGGAGCGAGAGCTGCTGCGGACGCTGCCGCGCGAGCTGATCCGCGTGATCGACGCCGATCTGGCGGAGGCGGAGGACCCCGTCCTTTCGGTCCGCCGGCGGGAGAAAAAGCTGCAGGTCGTCGTCACGACCGACAGCGTGTGCGACCTGCCCAAGCAGATCATCCGCAGCCGCGAGATCGCGGTGCTGCCCTACCACATCCAAACGGGGAACGGGCTGTTTCTCGACGGGATCGAGGCGGAGTCGCGCGACGTGCTGGAGTACATGACGCTCAAGCGGGGCGAGCTGCGCTCCGAGCCGCCCGCGGCGACGGAGTACGAGGCGTTCTTCGCCCGCCAGCTCCTGCGCGCGAACAACGTCGTCCACATCACCATGGCAAGCGGGTCGAGCGACGGCTTTGCCGCGGCGACGGAGGCGCGGCAGACCTTCGACAACGTCTCGGTGGTC
>CACZCL010000034.1 GCA_902779695.1 Oscillospiraceae bacterium
CATGGCGCGGCCCATGGCGTTCTTCATCGCGCGGCGGTGGGAAATGCGCTTTTCGATCTGCTGGGCAATGTTCTCAGCGACGAGCTGCGCGTTCATGTCGGGGTTGCGGACCTCGACGATGTTGAGCTTGACGTTCTTGCCGATGAGCTTCGCGACCTCGCCGCGCAGCTTCTCGACCTCGCTGCCGTCCTTACCGATGACCATGCCCGGACGCGCGCAGTGCACGAACAGCGTCACGACGTCCTTGGAGCGCTCGATCTCGATCTTCGGCACGCCGGCGCCGTAGAGCGCCTTCTTGACGAACTTGCGGATCTTGTTGTCTTCGACGATCAGGTCGCCGACCTTTTCATCTCTGGCATACCAGCGGGAGTCCCAGTCTTTGATGACGCCGACGCGCATGCCATGGGGATTAACCTTCTGACCCATTGAACTGTTCCCTCCCTCTTATTCTTTCTCCGCGACGGCGATCGTCACGTGAGAAGTGCGCTTGTTGATGCGGTAGCCTCTGCCCTTGCTGGCGGGCCTCATCCGCTTGAGGATGGGACCGGCGGTGGCGTACACCTCGGAGACGTACAGCTTGTCGTGATCCATGCTGAAGTTGTTCTCCGCGTTCGCCACGGCGCTCTTGAGCAGCTTGGCAAGCGGCTCGGAGGCGGACTTCGGCGTATTCATCAGAATCGCCATCGCGGTGTCGACGTCGCGATCGCGGATCAGGTCGCAGACGATCTGCACCTTGCGCGGGGAGATGCGAATGTACTTCGCGTAAGCTTTCGCTTCCATCTGTCAGCAACCTCCCTTACTTGGTCTTCGCGTGGCCGCGGAACGTGCGGGTGGGCGCGAACTCGCCGAGCTTGTGGCCGACCATATCCTCCTGGATATAGACGGGCACGTGCTTGCGGCCGTCGTGGACGGCGATGGTGTGACCGACGAAGGAGGGGAAGATCGTGGAGCTGCGGCTCCAGGTCTTGAGCACCTTCTTCTCGCCGGTCTTGTTCATCTCCTCGACCCGTTTGAGAAGCTCCGGGGCAACAAACGGGCCTTTCTTAATGCTTCTGCTCATTTTTCATTGCCTCCTTTACTTCTCGTTGCGGCGCTTGACGATGAACTTGTTCGTCGGGTTCTTCTTGCTGCGGGTCTTGTAGCCCATCGCCGGCTTGCCCCACGGGGTGACGGGGCCGGGACGGCCGACCGGGCTCTTGCCCTCGCCGCCGCCGTGCGGGTGGTCGACCGGGTTCATGACCGAGCCGCGCACCGTCGGGCGCCAGCCCATGTGGCGCTTGCGGCCCGCCTTGCCGATCTGCACGTTCTCATGGTCGATGTTGCCGATCTGGCCGATGCAGGCGCGGCAGTTTGTGCGCACGATGCGCACCTCGCCGGAGGGCATACGGATCTGCGCGTCGCCGTTCTCCTTCGCCATCAGCTGCGCGCTGACGCCGGCGGCGCGGACAAGCTGCGCGCCCTTGCCGGGGTTCATCTCGACGTTGTGGATGATCGTGCCGACGGGGATGTTCGCGATGGGCAGGCAGTTGCCGGGCTTGATGTCGGCGGCGGGGCCGCTGATGACCTTGTCGCCCGCCTTCATGCCGACGGGGGCGAGGATGTAGCGCTTCTCGCCGTCCTCATACTCGACCAGCGCGATGAACGCGCTGCGGTTGGGGTCGTACTCCAGACGCACGACGGTGGCGAACATATCGTCCTTGTCGCGCTTGAAGTCGATCACGCGATACTTCTGCTTGTTGCCGCCGCCGTGGTGGCGGACGGTGATGCGGCCGTAGCTGTTGCGGCCGGCGTGCTTCTTGAGCGGCTCGACGAGCGAGCGCTCGGGCTTTGCCTTCTTATCGACGCCCTCGAAAGCGGACACAGTCATGTGACGGCGCGAGGGGGTCGTGGGCTTATAACTCTTGATAGCCATGTTCTTTCCTCCTTACACCATGCCCTCGAACAGCTCGATGGTCTTGGAATCGTCCGCGAGCTGGACATACGCCTTTTTCCAGCTGCGGGTCGTGCCGGGGCGGCCGCCGCCCATGCGCTTTGCCTTGGCGCGCACGTTGAGCGTGTTGACGTCCTTGACCTTGACGCCGAACGCGGTCTCGACGGCCTTCTTGATCTCCACCTTGCCGGCGCTCTTCGCGACCTCGAAGACGTACTTCTTGTTCGCGACGTCCTGCATGGAACGCTCGGTGATGATCGGGCGGATGATGATATCGTATACGTTAGCCATTACGCGAACACCTCCTCAATAACGGCGAGGGCGTCCTTGTCGACGACGAGGTACTTGGCGTTGACCAGGTCGTAGACGTTGATCAGCTTCGCGGGCGTCGTGAGGACGCCGGGCAGATTGCGGGCGCTCTTGACGACGTTGGCGTCGACCTCGGGCGTGACGACGACGGACTTGCCGTCCGCCTTGACCGCCTCAAGGAACTTGCGGAAGGTCTTGGTCTTGATCTCGTCCATGGCGATCTTGTCGACGACGATGATCTCGCCGTCCGCCGCCTTGGCGGAGAGCACGGACTTGAGCGCGAGGCGCTTGACCTTCTTGTTGAGCACATAACTGTAGGAGCGGGGCTTGGGGGCGAACACGATGCCGCCGTGCGTCCACTGGGGCGCGCGGGTGCTGCCCTGACGGGCGCGGCCCGTGCCCTTCTGGCGCCAGGGCTTCTTGCCGCCGCCGGAGACCTCCGCGCGGGTCAGAGCGCTCTGGGTGCCCTGACGGCAATTCGCCAGGTGATTCTTGACGACTTCGTGGACAACGGCCATATTCGGCTCGATGCCAAAGACGGCGTCGCTGAGCGTGACCTCGCCGGTCTCGCGGCCGTCCATACCGACAACTTTGATCGTAGACATTTCTCAGGCACTCCTTTCCTTATTTCGTTCTGGCGGAAGCCTTCTGCGGGTTGCGTCCGGAGGCCTTCTGCGGGTTGACGCTGATGCCGGCGCCCGCCTGCTTGACCTTGTGGACCTTGACGGTGCTCTTGATGGTGACGAGGCCGTTCTTCGGGCCGGGCACCGCGCCGCGCACAACGAGCATATTCAGCTCGGGGTCGACCTTGACGACCTCAAGGTTCTGGATGGTGACGGTCTCCACGCCGTACTGGCCGGCGCCGATCTTGCCCTTGAAGATGCGGCTGGGGTCGGTGGTGGAGCCCATGGAGCCCGCATGACGGTGGACCGGGCCGCCGCCGTGGGTCTCGGGCCCGCGGTGGGCGCCCCAGCGCTTGATGACGCCGGAGTAGCCGTGGCCCTTGCTGGTGCCGGTGACGTCGACGAAGTCGCCGGCGGCGAACATGTCCGCCTTGACGATCGCGCCGAGCTCCAGCTCGCTGCCGTTGTCAAGGTCGAACTCGCGCAGATACTTCTTGGGGCCGACGCCCGCCTTCTTCAGGTGGCCCATCTCGCCCTTGCTGAGCTTGCGCTCGGGCACGTCCTCGAACCCGAGCTGAACGGCCTCATAGCCGTCCTTTTCGGCAGTCTTCTTCTGGGTCACGACGCAGGGGCCGGCTTCGATCACGGTGACCGGGATCACATGGCCGAGCTCGTCGAAGATCTGAGACATGCCGACTTTTTTGCCGATGATCGCTTTCATGTATGATCCTCCATAAGGTTATTGGTCGGCTTAGTTGCGCGGGACGCCCGCGCATTGCTCTGCCGACTTGACCCCGCCCGCCTCACGCAAGTCAGCGGACGATGGCTGAGCAATAAGGGTGGGTTACAGCTTGATCTCGATCTCCACGCCGGCGGGCATCTCAAGGCCCATCAGCGCCTCAACCGTCTTGGGGCTGGAGTTGGTGATGTCGATCAAACGCTTGTGCGTGCGGCGCTCGAACTGCTCGCGGCTGTCCTTATACTTGTGGACCGCGCGCAGGATCGTGACGATCTCACGCTTGGTGGGCAGGGGGATCGGGCCGGAAACGGTGGCGCCGGTGCGCTTTGCCGCTTCGACGATCTTCTCTGCGCTCTGGTCGATGACCTGATGGTCATACGCCTTGAGACGAATGCGGATCATTTCCTTTGCCATTTTGTCTGTTCCTCCAAATTCATGTACGTTCTTCCTGTCGAAGCCGTACGGTGAGCCACTTCTTTATACGCGCAACCGTGCGTATCATTCCTGCTCATGGAAAAACCGGCGCGCAAAGCACGGCCGGTCCATGGCGCGGCGATCTACGCTGCGTACGGATGTGGGTCTCAGCCGCCCGATTTTCGGACATACTCCCCGGAAGTTACCTCGGCTCGCCGAGCAATCTCCCGGTTCATCGCATCGTCCGCAGCTCCCGATAGGCATGGCAAGCCCTTCGGTCGCGGACTTGCCTATAATACTAGATAGAAAGGGCGGTGTCAAGAGAAATTTTCCGTTTTTCATAAATATTTTTTTCAAAATTTGTGGAACTCGCCATGCCGTCCCACTACATCTTGTCCGGCGGCGCGGATCGCTCCGCGCGGGCGCGGAGCGCGGGGCGCTCACGCGCCGAAAAACAGGCGCACGGCGAAGGCGGAGAGCAGGAACATCGTAAGGTCGGCGCACAGCGCCGCCGGGATCGTGTGGCGCGTTTTCGTGATCCCCGCCGCGCCGTAGTACACCGCAACCGTGTAGAACGTCGTTTCGCTGGAGCCGAGCATCACCGCCGCGACCCGCCCGACGTAGGAATCCACGCCGCAGCGCTCCATCAGCTCGCTGCCGACGGCGAGCGCGCCGCTGCCGGAGATCGGGCGGATCAGCAGCAGCGGCGCCGTTTCGGCGGGGATCCCGACGCGCGTGAGCAGCGGCGCGAGCAGGCGGGCGAGCAGCTCCGCCGCGCCGGAGGCGCCGAACATCCGCACCGCCGCCAGCAGCCCCACCAGCGGCGGCAGCACGCGCAGCAGCACGCCAAGCCCTTCCTCGGCGCCGTGGGTCAGCGCCGCGTAAACGTCGACGCGGCGCAGCGCGCCGTACAGCCCGGCGGCGCAGAGCAGCGCGGGCACGGCAAGGGCGGAGAGGCTCATGTCCGCTCCCTCCGCACACGCGCAAGCAGCCGCGCCGCCGCGACGCCGGCAAGCACCGAGCCCAGCGACGCGAGCCACACCGCCGGCAGGATGTCGAACGGGTCGCCCGCCCCCAGCGCGGCGCGCACGCCCGCCACGGTGGTCGGCAGGAGCTGGATGGATGCGGTGTTGAGCACCACGAAAAGACACAGCTCGTCGGACGCGGCGCCGCCGCTCCCGCGCGCCATGGCGCGGGCGGCGCGGATGCCGAGCGGCGTCGCCGCGTTGCCGAGGCCGAGCAGGTTGGCGGAAAGGTTTGCCGAGAGCGCCGCGAGGGTTTCCGCGTCCCGGCTCGCGCGCGGAAAGAGGCGGCGCAGCAGCGGGTGAAACGCCCGCGCGAGCAGCGCGGTCGCGCCGCTGCGCTCCAGCACCTCCATCACGCCCGTCCACAGGCACATCACGCCCGCCATTGACACACACAGCTCCACGGCGCTCCGCGCGCCCTCCAGCGCCGCGCCGCCCAGCGCGCCGAGGTTCCCCGTCAGCGCGCCGCACGCCAGCGAAAGCGCCACCATCCCCGTCCAGATCCACGTCATTGCCATCGCTCCGCGCCTCCGTATCCCCACATTATAATATAAGGATACTTATGCCGGGCCGGACAGAAAAAGAACCGCGCCGGCAAGCGGCGCGGTCCTTTCTCTGCGGTATGGTCCGGCGTTACGCGCTCTCCCCGCCTGCGGAGGAGCCGCGGGCGAGCAGCAGCACCGCCACCATCAGCACGATGGACAGCGGCAGGCAGATGACCCAGTTGCGGATGAAGCCCGCGAGGACGTAGCTCACCAGCGCGACGGCGCCGGCGGTCAGCGCGTAGGGAAGCTGCGTGGAGACGTGCTGGATGTGGTCGCACTGCGCGCCCGCGCTCGCCATGATGGTCGAGTCGGAGATCGGGGAGCAGTGGTCGCCGAACACGCCGCCCGCCATGCAGGCGGAGATCGCAATGATCATCAGCTCGTTGTCCATGTTCGCGTTGAAGGCGGCGGCGGCGATCGGGATCATGATGCCGAAGGTGCCCCAGCTCGTGCCCGTCGCGAACGCGATGCCGCAGGCGAGCAGGAACAGCAGCGCGGGCAGCAGGCTCATCAGCGCCTGATTCCCGGAGATCGACTCGACGATACCGGAAACGTACTCCGTGGAGCCGAGGGAGTCGGTCATCGCCTTGAGCGTCCAGGCGAAGGTCAGCACGAAGATCGGCGGCACCATCGCCTTGAAGCCCTCGGGCAGCGCGTTCATGCAGTCCTTGAAGCTCAGCACGCCGGTGGCGAGGTAAAATGCGATCGTGAACACGAGCGCGACGACGGAGCCGTACACAAGGCCCACGGAGGCGTCGGAGTTCGCGAAGGAATCAATGAAGCTCTCGCCGTCGAAGAGGCCGCCGGTGTAGGTCAGCCCCACGATGCAGCAGACGATCAGCACGAGGATCGGGACGAGCAGGTGGACGACCTTACCCTTTTGGCTCACCGGCGGGGTGGGGAGGTCCTCGGCGCCCGTGATGCTGGCGCGGCGGGTGTTCTCCTCCAGCCGCTCCGCCATCTCGGCGACGCGCATCGGGCCGTAGTCGAACTTGCCGATCGCCAGCGTGAGCATCATCGTGACCGTCAGGATCGCGTAGAAGTTGTAGGGAATCGCGCGCACGAAAACGGTGAAGCCGTTCGCGCCCTCGACCATGCCGGCGACGGCCGCCGCCCACGAGGACACCGGCGCGATCACGCAAACCGGCGCGGCGGTGGCGTCAATGAGGTAGGCGAGCTTCGCGCGGCTGATGCCGTGGGTCTCCGCCAGCGGGCTCATGACCGAGCCGACGGTCAGGCAGTTGAAATAGTCGTCGATGAAGATCAGCACGCCCAGCGCGATGGTCGCGAGCTGCGCGCCGGTCCTGGTCTTGACGTGCTCTGTCGCCCAGCGGCCGAACGCCGCCGAGCCGCCCGCGCGGTTCATCAGCATGACCATCGCGCCGAGGACGACGAGGAAGATGATGATGCCGATGTTCCACGCGTCCGTCAGCGAGCCGATCATGCCGTCGACGAAAACGTGCTCCATCGTGCCGATGAAGCTGAAGCCGCTGTAGAGCAGACCGCCGCACAGGATGCCGATGAACAGGGAGGAGTAGACCTCCTTGGTGATCAGCGCGAGGGCGATCGCGACGATCGCGGGAAACAGGGACCAGAAGTTAGCGGTAAACACGGGATACCCTTCCTTTCCGTTTGGCGTTGCCGCCAAGGTTTCACCAAAAAAATCAGCCATGATCTCCATCATGGCCGAACAGAAGGGCGCGCGCGCCCCGTGCCGTCATGACAGCTCTCCGCCTTTCGGCGACAGTCCGTCGGGTATTCCCCGGCGGCCCGGTAAATACGGACGCAGGAACCTCCGTATCCCCTCGGCGGCGTCCCCTTTCCCTCCGCGATCACCTGTCGCTTATTCGGAGGTACTCTTGTCAGCCGCGCCTCTATCAGGACTTTTATTTGGTTATATGCAAGTATACCCGTTTTTTCCCCCGTGTCAAGAGGGGAAGCGCTGTTTTTCGCCCTGTTTTTTCCCGCGCGGCGGTCATCCGGCGCAAAACGCGGCGCGCAGCACGCGGCGGAACATCTGCCCCCAGGTGACGTGCGCCACGTCCTCGCCCGCGAGCACCGGCAAAACCGCCACGGTCTCCCCGGCGGCGTCCGTCACGCGCAGCTCGCCCAGGCGCTCGCCCGCGCGCACCGGGGCGGCGACCGATTCGGGCAGGACCAGCTCCTTTTGCAGTCCGCCCGCGGCGGACTTTTCCAGCAGCAGCGTGTTGTCCTTCGTCAGCACGGGCTGCACGGCGGCGCGCTCGCCGAGGACGACCGGCAGCGGCGAGAGCGCCGCGTCGGGCGCGACGGTGACGAGCGCGTACGTCGCAAAGCCGTAATCGAGCAGCTTGCGCGCGTCCGCGACCCGCGCGTCCGCGGTCTTTTCCTTCATCACGACGGCGATCAGCTCCATGCCGCCGCGCTCGGCGCTGGCGCTGACGCAATAGCCCGCCGAGTCGGTCGAGCCGGTCTTGAGCCCGGTCGCGCCGTCGTAGAAGCGGATGAGCTTGTTCGTGTTGACGAGCATACTCTCCCCGTTTCGCAGCGAGTCCATCCAGATCGTCGTAAACTGCCGGATGTCCGGGTGCCGGAGCAGCAGCTCCCGCGACATCAGCGCGATGTCATGGGCGGAAGTGAGGTGTCCCGCGGCGGGCAGGCCCGTCGCGTTGACGAAGTGCGTGTCGCGCATCCCCAGCTCGCCCGCGCGCTTGTTCATGCGCTCCACGAAGGCGTCCTCGCTGCCCGCCAGATGCTCGCCCAGCGCCACGGCGGCGTCGTTGCCGGACACGACGCACACCGCCTTGAGCAGGTCGCGCACGGTCATGCGCTCGCCCTCCCGCAGCCAGATCTGGCTGCCGCCCATCGAGGCGGCGTGGGCGCTGGCGGACACGACGTCGTCATAGGACAGCGCGCCGGCGTCGATCGCCTCCATCGTCAGCAGCAGCGTCATGATCTTGGTGACGCTCGCCGGCTCGCGGGGCGTGTGCTCGTCCCGGGCGTAGAGCACGGCGCCGGTGGTCTTTTCCATCAGGATCGCGGACGGCGCGTCCAGCTCCGGCCCCGCGGCGCGCGCGAACGCGCACAGCAGGAGCGAGGCGAGGCAAAGCGCGGATACAAAGCGTTTCATGGCAGTCCCTCCCAGTCGGTCTCCTCCATCGTATGAGCCCGGCGGACAAAACATACATTTTTCGCCTTGCAAAGCGCAAACTTATCTGCTATAATATGTCTCACGCAGGCGGAAAGCCGCCGGCGCGCGGTCGCCCGCAGGCGGCTCGCAGGATATGCGCAGGGAAATACGCAGGGTTGGTATATCGGTATTACAGCGGCTTCCCAAGCCGTTAAGGCGGGTTCGACTCCCGTACCCTGCTCCATAAAAAAGCGGACTTGCGGAAGCAAGTCCGCTTTTTTATGGCGGCGCCGCTTCGCGGCAAGCGCGAAATACGGCTGATATAGGTAAGCGCGTTTATGAAATTCGCTTACTATTTACATTAAAATAGCGCAAAAAGGCGTTTCGTCCTCTTGCACTTTCCCGCCGCGCGTGCTATTTTATAAGGTAACGTGATGAAACGGTGCCTCCCTCGCGGGAGGCATTCGGCATTGTCTGCGCAAACGTGTGGGGAGGGTAGGCATGAAACAACACAGGAAGGGTCTTCTGCTCTGGCTTGCCGTGGTGGCGGCGCTGCTGGCGCTGTGCCTTGCCGTCGGGCCGTCCGGCGGGCACGGGGACGTTCAGGCCGCCATGCGCGACGCGGTGCTGCACGACCAAAACCGCGTCAGCCTTTTCGGGTTCAAGGACGTGAACCCGGGCCTGATCTCCGCAATGACGGTCACGGCGCTGCTGCTCGCCGCCGCGGCGCTGATCCGCGCGCTCGTCATCCCGCGCTTCACCCTTGTGCCGGGGCGGTTCCAGCTCGCGCTGGAAACCGTGGTCGGTCTTCTGGACGGCATGGCGGGGGTGCGCGAGGCCGGGCGGCGCACATTCATCGGCGCGTACGTGTTCGCGGCGGGCGTCTATATCTTCTGCGGGACGCTGTTCGAGCTGTTCGGCTTTCAGGCGGTCACGACCGGCGGGCATCCGATCGCGCTGCCCGCGCCGCTGAGCGATGTGAACGCCGCCATCGCCATGGGCTGCCTGAGCTATCTGGTCATCCTCGGCGGCGGCGTCGTCCACGCGGGAGCGCACGGCGCCGGCGCGGCGCTCAAGGACTTCTCGCTGCCGATCTCGATGAGCTTCCGCCTGTTCGGCGCGCTGCTCTCGGGCCTTTTGGTGACGGAGCTGGTTTACCACTACGCCGCGCTGAGCTACGGCCTGCCGGTGGTCGTCGGCGTGCTGTTCACGCTGCTCCACGCCCTCGTGCAGACCTACGTGCTGACGATGCTGGTGGGAATGTATTACGAAGAGGTGACCGAGACGCCCGCGCCGAAGCCCAAAAAGGAAAAACGCGCGGCGCGGGAGCGGGCGGACGCCTGAGCCTTATGAAACCGAAAACGGAAATTATTTCAAACGGAGGAAGAAAACCATGAACCGCAAGAAATCCTTTGCCATCGCGCTGCTGCTTGCGCTCGTATTCGCCGTCGCGCTGCCCACGCTGGCCTTCGCCGCGGACGGCGGCGACGCTGACGTCGCCCAGATCGAGGCGGACGCGCAGTCCGTCACCGGCAAGTCTCTCGGCTCCGGTATCGCCATCGGCATCGCCGCCGCGGGCGGCGCGATCGGCATGGGCCTCGCCGTCGGCAAGTCCGCGGAGAGCGTCGCCCGTCAGCCCGAGGCGGCGGGGCAGATCCGCTCCTCGATGATGCTGGGCCTCGTTTTCATTGAGACTGCGATCATCTACGCGTTGCTGGCCGTAATTCTTATCATTTTCGTTTTGTGATAAAGCGCAGGCGATAAGAAGCCCGCGCAGCCGCGCGGGAGGCAAACGCCATACGGAGGGATAATATGCCACTGAATATTGATTGGCAGCAGATCCTGCTGCATCTGCTCAACTTCGCCATCCTCGCGGGCGGGCTGTACTTCTTGCTCTACAAGCCCGTGAAGGATTTCATGGGCAAGCGCGAGCAGCAATACCGGGAGATGGACGAGCAGGCCCGCCGCGACCGCGACGAGGCCGCCGCCCTGCGCAAAAGCGCGCAGGAAAGGCTCGACGCCGCGCAGGAGGAGATCGCGCAAATGCGCATCAAGGCGGGCGACGAGATGGAGGCTGACAAGCAGCAGATGATCGCGGAGGCGCGCGCCGAGGCGCGCCGCATCCTGGACACCGCCGGCAAAACGGCGGATCAGCGCGCGCGCAAGGCGCTCGCCGACTCCAACGACGAGATCCGCGACCTCGCGCTGGAGGCGGTGCGCAAAATGCTGCTGAACGACGAGGACGCGCTCGACAAGTTCCTCGACGCGGCGGAAGGCGGGCAGGGCAATGGCTAACGACAAGGGCCCGCGCGCCCTTTTGTGCAGCGCCCGGGAGCCGACGGAGCGGCAGAAGGAGCGCCTGAACGCGTTTCTGGCGCGCACCTACGGCGAGGCGATCCCGCTGCGCTGGAAGAATACGCCCGAAATCGCCGAGGGCTTCCGTCTGGAGGTCGGCGCCGACATCTACGACTGGACGCTGGAGGGCCTGATGCGCCAGTTCCGCAGCAGCGTGGACAAACGCTATTCGGACTCGCAGGACGTTATCCCCCTCATCCGCAAGGCGGTGGACGATTTCGTCCCCTCCGTCGTGCGCGAGGAGAAGGGCGAGACGATCTTCGTCGGCGACGAGATCGCCCGCGTCCGCGGACTGCCCAGCGTGCGTTACGGCGAGGTGGTGGAATTTGAAAACGGCGTGCACGGGCTGGTGCAGGATCTGCGGCGCGACAGCGCGGGCGTGGTGCTCTTCAGCGCGAACGACGACGTCGCCGAGGGCTGCGCCGTCAAGCGCACGGGGCGCACGGCGGGTATGCCCGTCGGCATCCACTTCCTCGGACGCGTCGTCAACGCGCTGGGCGAGCCGATCGACGGCAAGGGCCCCGTCGCGCACGACGCCTATCTTCCCATCGAAGCCCCCGCGCCCGGCATCCTTGACCGCGAGCCGGTCAACAAGCCGCTGGAGACCGGCATCTTGTGCATCGACTCCATGTTCCCCATCGGCCGCGGCCAGCGCGAGCTGATCATCGGCGACCGGCAGACCGGCAAGACCGCCATCGCCATCGACACCATCATCAACCAGCGCAAGCACCGGGTGCTGTGCATCTACGTCGCCATCGGGCAGAAGGCAAGCTCCGTCGCGCAGATCGCCGCGAATCTGGAATCGCACGGCGCGATGGAGCACACGATCATCGTCAGCGCCTCCGCCTCCGATCCGGCGGCGGAGCAGTATATCGCGCCCTACGCCGCGACGGCGATGGGCGAATACTTCATGAACAGCGGGCGCGACGTGCTGATCGTCTATGACGACCTGAGCAAGCACGCCATCGCCTACCGCGCGCTCTCGCTGCTGCTGGAGCGCTCGCCGGGGCGCGAGGCGTATCCCGGCGACGTGTTCTATCTGCACTCCCGCCTGCTGGAGCGCTCGGCGCATCTGAGCGAGGCGCGCGGCGGCGGCAGCATGACGGCGCTGCCCATCGTCGAAACGCAGGCGGGCGACGTGTCCGCCTATATCCCCACGAACGTCATCTCCATCACCGACGGGCAGATCTATCTCGAAAGCGGGCTCTTTTTCTCCGGGCAGCGTCCGGCGGTCAACGTGGGCCTTTCGGTGTCCCGCGTCGGCGGCGACGCGCAGACCAAGGCGATGAAGCAAAGCGCCGGCTCGCTGCGCATCGACCTCGCGCAGTTCCGCGAGATGGAGGCGTTCACGCAGTTCTCCAGCGACCTCGACGAGGCGACGAAGCGCCAGCTCGCCTACGGGCAGAGCCTGATGCGCCTGCTGCGGCAGGAGCAGTACAAGCCGTTTCCCCAGCACAGCATGGTGATCCTGCTGATCGCGGCGCTGAACCACACGATGGACGGCGTCCCGCTCGACGAGCTGCCGGCCTACCGCGCGGCGCTGCTCGCCGACGTGGAAGGCCGCTGCAACGGCGTCTGCCGCCACATCGACCGCAACGGCAGGTTGACCGACCGCGACAGGCGGCACCTGCTCACCGCCGCGAAGGAGTTCGCCGAGCGCTGGCAAACGCGCGGCGCGGCGGCGGACGGCGGGGAGGAGGCTCCCGATGCCGGGCGCTAAGGAGCTGAAGGACCGCATCAAGGCGGTGCAGGAGACGCGGAAGATCACGAACGCGATGTATCTGATCTCCTCCACGCGCCTGCGCCGCGCCAAGGTGGACTACGCCGAAACGCAGCCCTATTTCGACGCGCTGCGCGCCGAGATCGGCCGCATCCTCGGCGCCGCCGGCGGCTATGAGAGCCGCTATCTCTGCGACGGCGGCGCGCCGAACGCGTCCGGCGCGTGCGGGGTGCTGGTCTTCACGTCGGACAAGGGGCTTGCCGGCGCGTACAACGTGAACGTGCTGCGGGAGGCGGAGGCGCTGCTGCGCGAAAAGCCCGACGCGCGCGTGTTCGTCGTCGGCGACTGCGGGCGGCGCTATTTCGCGCTGCACGGGCGGCAGGCGACCTTCCTCTCCGCCGCGCAAAGCCCGACGGAGGACTCCGCGCGGCGCCTTGCCGCGCCGCTGCTCGACGCGTACGACAGCGGCGAGCTGAACGAGCTGGTCGTGCTGTACACCGATATGAAAAACAGTCTTGTTTCCCTGCCGGTCTCGCAGCGGCTGCTGCCGCTGCCGCGCGCCGCGCTCGGCGCCGAGGCGGAGCGGCTGGAGCTCGTCCCCTCCGCGGACGCCGTCGTCGACGCCGTGGTGCGCAGCTATATCGGCGGGTTCCTCTACGCCGCGGCGCTTGGCAGCTATTGCGCCGAGCAGAACGCCCGCGTCGCCGCGATGGACGCCGCGAACGGGAACGCGCAGGAGCTGCTGGACGCGCTCTCGCTCCAGCTCAACCGCACGCGCCAGGGCGCCATCACGCGCGAGATCACCGAGATCTCCGCCGGCGCGCAGGCGCAGCGCAACGCAAACAGGAAAAAAGGAGGCGCGCAGGCGTGACGACAGGAACGATCCAACAAATCGCCGGCCCCGTGGTGGACGTCCGCTTCGAGGACGGCGAGCTGCCGAAGATTCGCGAGATCATTGAGGCCGAGATCGACGGCGAGACGCGCGTGATGGAGGTCAGCCAGCATATCGGGCGCGGCGTCGCCCGCTGCATCCTGCTCGCCGGAAGCGAGGGCCTGTACCGCGGCATGAGTGTCACCGCGCCGGGTCGCACCATCACCGTGCCCGTCGGCACGGCGACGCTGGGGCGGATGTTCAACGTCCTCGGCGAGCCGATCGACGGCGGCGCGCCGCTGCCGGACGACGTCGAGCGCATGAGCATCTATCGCCCCGCCCCCGGCTTTTCCGAGCTGATCCCCTCGGTGGAGGTGCTGGAGACCGGCATCAAGGTCATCGACCTGCTGGAGCCCTACGCCCGCGGCGGCAAGATCGGGCTGTTCGGTGGCGCCGGCGTTGGCAAGACGGTGCTGATCCAGGAGCTGATCCACAACGTCGCCATGGAGCACGACGGCTATTCCATCTTCACCGGCGTGGGCGAGCGCAGCCGCGAGGGCAACGACCTCTGGCGCGAAATGCAGGAAAGCGGCGTCATCGGCAAGACCGCCCTCGTGTTCGGACAGATGAACGAATCGCCCGGCGTTCGTATGCGCGTCCCGCTCAGCGGGCTTACGATGGCGGAATACTTCCGCGACCGCGAGGAGCGCGACGTGCTGCTGTTCATCGACAACATCTTCCGCTTCGTGCAGGCGGGCAGCGAGGTCTCGACCCTGCTGGGGCGGATGCCCTCCGCCGTCGGCTATCAGCCGACGCTCTCGGGCGAGATGGGCGAGCTGCAGGAGCGCATCACCTCCACCGACAAGGGCTCGATCACCTCGGTGCAGGCGGTGTACGTCCCCGCCGACGACCTGACCGACCCCGCCACCGCCACCACGTTCACGCACCTCGACGCGACGACGGTGCTCTCGCGCAAGATCGTCGAGGAGGGCATCTATCCCGCCGTCGACCCCCTCGCCTCCACGTCCCGCATTTTGCAGGCGGACTCCGTGGGCGCGGAGCATTACCGCATCGCCCGCGGCGTGCAGGAGCTGCTGCAAAAGTACCGCGAGCTGCAGGACATCATCGCCATTCTCGGCATGGACGAGCTGAGCGACGAGGACAGGCTGACCGTTTACCGCGCGCGCAAGGTCAAGCGGTTTCTCTCCCAGCCCTTCCACGTCGCCGAAAAGTTCACGGGCGTCCCCGGCGCTTACGTCAAGCTGTCGGATACGCTATCCGGCTTCGCCGCGATCCTCGGCGGCGAGGCGGACGACGTGCCGGAGGCGGCGTTCTACAACGTCGGCACGCTGGACGACGCGCTGGCAAAGGCAAAGACGCTGCCGTCGGCATAACCGTCGGCGCCTCCCCGCGCGGGGAGGCATGGGGAGGACACCATGGAAAAGACGTTCCAGCTTCATATCCTCGCCGTCGACCGCGCTCTTTACGAGGGCGCGTGCCTTTCGCTGACGGCGCCGCTCGCCGACGGGCGCCTCGGCCTGCTCGCCGGCCACAGCCCCATGGCGGCCGCCGTCGTCCCCGGGATCCTGCGCTGCCGCCTGGGCGACGGGACGGAGCTGCGCGCCGTCACCGGCGGCGGCATCCTGCGCTTCGCGGACAACGACGCGCTGCTGCTGCTCGACAGCGTCGCGCGGGCGGAGGAGCTGGACGCGCAACGCGAGCGGCGCGCCGTCGA
>CACZCL010000035.1 GCA_902779695.1 Oscillospiraceae bacterium
GAGAGCGGCAGGATCTACAGCGGCACGGTCCCGCCCTATTATGGGTTTACCTTTGACTCCGGCGAGCAGATTGCGTTCTTTAAGCCCATGCTGGGCAATAAGGCGCTGTCCATGTGCCAGGACGTGACGCCGAACACGGCGGAGGGCAAGTCGATGATGTACGCCATCTGCTGGAACGACGCCGGCACGCGGATGACGCAGATCGGCATCGAGCCCCGCAGGCTGATTGAGGAAATGCGCACCAACGAGATTTCCGAGGTGATCGGCAGTATGCCCGCCTATACCGGGATCGAGCTTCTTGTCGCCGACAAAAACAGCGGCGAGATCCTCGGCTCGACGGTGCCGCGCCAGGTCGGCGGCACGCTTGCCGAGATCGGGATGGATCTTACGGGCCTCGATCTGTCCGATGTGTGTGACTTCCGCGCGGTCGTGGCGAGAAAGGCTTCCTTTTGCTCCGCCATGGAGCTGGAAAACTACGTGATTGCCGCTGTGCAGGATGCGTCGGAGGTCAACCGGGACATTCCCCTCATCATGCTGATGGTTTTCCTGTACCTGCTGCTTGCTGGGGTTGCGATCAGCCTGATCGTCAGGCGGATGACGAGGCG
Organism: Oscillospiraceae bacterium; assembly: GCA_902779695.1. GTDB lineage: Bacteria > Bacillota > Clostridia > Oscillospirales > Oscillospiraceae > Hominicoprocola. The sequence goes on from CACZCL010000035.1 coordinate 606, forward strand.
CATTGTGGCGGAGCAGAACAACGCCAATACGGACGCCATGACCGGCTTTTTCAACCGCCGCGCCTATGAAGCGGACTTGAAACGGTATGCCGGTGAGGCGGACAGAAAAGACCTGGTTTACATTTCCGTCGACCTCAACGGCTTGAAGGAGGCAAACGACCGCTACGGGCACGAGGCGGGGGACGAGCTGATTATCGGCGCGGCGGAGTGCCTGCGCGAGAGCTTCGGCGCCTGCGGAGAGCTGTATCGGATCGGCGGGGATGAGTTCGCCGTGCTGCTCACAGCCGACGAGGATAAGCTTGCCGCGCTGCGCGGGGAGTACGAGCGGCGCTTGCGGGCGTGGTCGGATCGGCACAATCGGCTGCTGAGCACCGCCTGCGGGTGTGTGCGCGCGGCAGAGTTTCCCGGCAAGAGCGTGACGGAGCTGGCAAAGCTCGCGGACGAGCGCATGTATGAGGCAAAGGCGGAGTATTACCGCACGTCCGGACAGGATAGGCGGCGGAAGCGCTGAAAGAGCGCCGTTTGCCGAAAAAAGGAAACGGCGGGGCAAGCTCCCGCGGACTTGGGAGCAATGGAGGAAAAGAAAGAATGGGATTGCGCAGGGATATCGGAATCGACTTGGGAACGGCGTCTGTTGAGATCTACGTCAGGGGGAAGGGCATCGTTTTGCAGGAGCCGTCCGTCGTCGCGATCCAGCGCAGCACGGGAAAGCTGCTCAAGGTCGGCGCGGACGCGCAGAGTATGCTGGGACGCACGCCGAGCGAGATTTTGACCATCCGCCCGCTGCGCGACGGCGTGATTTCCGACTATGACGTGACGGAGCGTATGCTGCGGGATTTTATGCGCAAGGCGGTCGGCTATCAGCTCATCAAGCCGCGGATCATCGTCTGCGTCCCCTCCGGGATCACGGAGGTGGAGGAGCGCGCGGTGATCGACGCGGGGATACAGGCGGGCGCGTCGAAGGTCTATTTGATCGAAGAGCCCGTCGCCGCGGCGATCGGCGCGGGGATCGACATTTCGCAGCCGGAGGGGAATCTTGTTATCGACATTGGCGGCGGTACGGCGGATATCGCTGTCATCTCGCTCTCCGGCGTGGTCGTGTCGGAGTCGATCAAGGTCGCCGGGGATCGCTTTGACGAGGCGGCGATCAAATATATGCGGCGCGCCCACGGGCTGCTGATCGGCGAGCAGACGGCGGAGGAGCTGAAAATCAGGATCGGCTGCGTGTTCCCGCCGGAGGAGGAGCTGTCGATGGAGGTGACGGGGCGCAGCTTGACGACGGGCCTTCCGAAGAGCGAGACGGTCACCTCCACGGAGATGATGGACGCCTTTGAGGAGCCCGTGGAGCAGATCATGGAGGCGGTGCAGCAGGTGTTGGAGCGCACGCCGCCGGAGCTTGCGGCGGATATCTCCGACAACGGCATCGTGATGACGGGCGGGGGAAGCCTTGTCCGAGGCTTCGACCGCCTGATCACCGCGCGCACGGGGATCCCCACCGTTATCGCGGACGAGCCGATCCTGTGCGTCGCAAAGGGAACGGGGAAGAGCCTCGACGAGGTCCGGAGCATGCAGGAGGGCACGCTCAACCTCTCCCGGAGAAAGCGCTTCGGATAGATCTGCCGCGCTGCCGCGCAGAATGCAAGGTTGCTGAAACGGCGGACGAAAAAGATTGCAAAAGAGCTCCCCACGATTTTTTCGCGGGGAGCCCTTTCGTATCCGTGCGCGTTATGGGGCCGCGGAGGCGGGCGTGAGCGGGAAAACGGCGAAGGAATTGGTAAACAGTTCTGTGCCGTCCTCCCGGTTGATGGTCAGCGTGACGTCAAAGGCTCCGTCCGAATAGGAGATCTGGGGAAGGGCGACACGCAGACGGTAGCTGGAGTAGGAGCCGCTGCTGAGCAGGCGGCTCCCGCTTACCGTGCCGTCGGCCCGCACCGTGCCGAGCCACAGCTCGCCTCCTTTTGCCGGGTCGATCAGCGTCCCGTCCTCCGAGGCAATGAGAAAGCTGACGGGCTTATTCGGGGTACTTTCGTCTCCCGCCACCGTATAGTGGGTGCTGATGAAGCGGAGCTGGCCGCCTTCAAACTCGATCTTGTCGACGTCCGTGTTGCTCAGCTCGCCGCGGATCACGTTCGTCAGCGTCGAACACAGCACGCGCGCCTCGGACAGCTCCATGGACTTGCGGTACTGTTCGGAGGCAAAGCGGACGCCGTCGACCATGCCGCCGCTCACCAAAAGAAAGATCACCAGCGCGACCAGCCCTTCGGCGAGGGTGTAACCGCCGCTGCCGCGCAGTTTTCGCCGCAGGCGGGAGAGCGCGGAGCGGCTCATTTTTTTCTCATTCATAGTAATAGTACCCATGCTCGCTTTTTTTGACAGAAGCGGCTGCCGACGTCGTATTGCCGTTGACCGTGAGGCTTATGCCGGCGGCGGAGACGTCGGATGTGCCGGAAACGGTAAACGCGTAATCCTCGTTTTGGATCCTTGTGTTGACGCGCGTGGAGGTGAGGATCGCCGTGACGAGCATCGCAAAGAGCAGCATGACGAGCATCATGGAAACCATCGTCTCGACCAGGGATTCTCCGCGCGCGCTCTTGAGCGTTTTCATGAGTCTGCCTCCTTCTGTGAGTAGGTGGACAGCGAAACGGCGTCCCATTTCAGCGTGTGTGTCCATTCCTGTTCCTCACCGATCGGGACTGAACCGTAGATAGGATTACCTTCGTCATCGTAACCCACGACCCTTGTTTCTGTGATAGTACTGATTGTTCTGTTGTAATCGCTTACCTTCGTGCCATCTGAGCCGGTGATATAGGCGGAAAGATAGAGCTGCTGCCGCTCCGTACCGCTGCCGATGGTAAGGTAGCCGTGGATCGGATACGTCCCGATGGTCGGCGATACATAGCCCACGGCGCCCGCGTCGGGAGTGCCGCCGCGTTCGATAGTGAACGTTGCGGTCACGCCGCCCAACGCGGCGCCGGCGTCCGAATCGCCGCCGACGTCGACCGTGACCGTAATCGTGTCCGAGGTTTCGCCGTCCTTCCAGAATGAGAGCACGATCTCCTCCAGCGCGGGGCCGAAGGCGCCCGATGAGGAATTGGATTTATCAAATTTGATGTGCGTCATACCGGGGACATGAGGCGGAGCGGGGGAGGGATCCGTGATGTTCTCCACCGTTTCCAGCACCACGCATTCGGAATCCTTCAGACTTTTGACGATCAGCTTCGCCGCGGAGGAGAGCGCCAGATAATTCTGCTCCTCCTGCCGGTCGTCGTGAACGCGCCGATTCGCGGTCACGGCGGAGGTCAGTACGACCGTGGACACCGTGGCGGTGACCAGCAGGAGCGCCAGCGCGTAGAGAAGGGAAGCGCCGCGGCGGCTATGCAGTTTTTCGCAGACACGCCTCATGCGGCGTCCCTCCTTTGCGTGTAGTCAGGGCTCAAAGGCGGCGAAGTCGGTCAGGACGAGGAGCTGGGTTTCACCCGCTTTGCCATTATCAAACTTGTACTTTGATTCCGAGCCGTTCCAGTAGATATATCGGTTTTCATTATCAAGAATGGCGGCGGGGTTCCCCGCGGCGTTGTGGAAATCAGTATAACCGCTTTTCGCACTGGCATAGGTCCTGACGGTAGCGCCCCGCTGATACAGGTAATGCTCGTTCCCGTTGATCAGGGTAAACGCTTCGCCGGAGCTCGCCGCTTCCCATACGGCCGACCCCGGAGCCTTGGCAGGGGAAAGGTACTTTTCGTAAGAAGTCCCGCCGGGGATCAGTGCGCCGCTGCCCGTCTCGGCAAGCGTGCGCCCGACCGAATCCGGCCTTTCCTTATCAGAGGCGGTATTAAGCGCGTTCGGATCCGTTTCATCGACGAGGTAGCCGTTCTTGTCGAGCAGAACGTAGCACCTGCCTGCCTCAAGATTGCTTGTTGCGGGAATGAACGCGGACAGCGTCCACTTCGGGTAGAGCGCCCTGTCCTGATCGAGCAGGAAGGAGAAATCGCCCTCGCTGCCTGCCGTGTACCCGTCGACGGCGGCGACGATATTGCCTTCGCCGTCCAGGACCTTCACGCCGTCGCCGCCCTTGGAGGTGTACCAGCCCTCCAGCGTCCACGCGCCGGCGTCGCCGTCGTCCCAAACGGGCGCTTCATAGCCGGGCAGGCTGCCGCCCTCGGCGTAATAGGATTTTTCGCCCGTCGCGTCGGAATAATGCGCGCTGACGAGCTTCAGCTTCAGCGACGAAGCCCACTGGGCGAACAGATCGACCGTTTCGCCGTCCTTGTCGGTCAGGTGCCGGTCGTTCGTGCCGGCATTGTACATTTTGCCGCTGCCGTCCGCCTCCGTGTTCCACGAGGCGAAGAAGTAGCGATTAAGCCGGTTGACAAATTCGTCGCTGGGCTTCGGCAGGTCAAAGCTGCTGAGGTCGCGCGTCAGCGTGAGCGGCTCGGGCGTAAAGTCTTCCGCGTCGGCGTCGATGCCGCCGGGCGTGTTGAGGTCGAACTTCACCACGTAGGTGTTCGGCTCCCATTTGGAGGTCAGCGTGAAGAGACTGCCGTTTTCAGGCGGCTTGACCTCGAACGCGCCGCCGTCCTCGGGCGTGAGTGTGACAGCGCCGCCCGGCGTTGTGGGAAGCTTGATGCGCAACGTCTTGCCGCTGCCGTTTACCTCCTGAAAAACGGGCGGCTCTCCTGCGGCGGCGGTATTGACCGCCCAGCCGGCAAAGTGCCAGCCGGCTTTGGAGAACAGGCAGTCCGGCAGCGTCAGCACATAATCCTCGCCGTCTCTTACCGCCACGCCGGCGGAACGCATGGAGCCGGTCGCCGCGACGTCTCCGGCGTCGAACGCGACGCGGAATGCCGGGACGCTTGTCACCGTAACCGTGAACTGATACGATTCTTCCAGCTCCGCGGGCGTATGCGTCGCGGAAATGGTGAGGTCAACCTTTGCCGGCGCCGCGCCGCCGTTGCAGAGCAGCGTGCCCGCGCGATAGTCAAAGTAGCCGTCGCTCTCGACAGGCTCCAGCGTGAGGGTATAATTGCCGCCCGTATAGACGCCGCTGCCGTCGTCGGTGAGCGGGACTGCATCGCCGCCGTCCGGCTTGAGGGAGATCGAGGTGATCGTCAGGTCTTTGAGCGAGCTGGACTTGCCGTCAAACAGCTCCCCGAACAGCTTGTCGCTTGCCGTTTCGTAGAGGAAGAAGTCCGCGCCCTGCGGCGGCTGCGGCCGATTGGTGTCATCATAAGCAAGGCCTTCGGGGGAACTGCCCTGATGGTCGGAGCCGACGTCGGTGCGCCAGACCTCCCGGTATCCGCTCAGCTCCGTGCCGACGCCGAGACCGAGCTTGCCGAAGGTGAATTCGGGGACGTAGAAGGTCTCGCTGTATTCTTTGCCGCCCGCATCGCTGTGATAATCGAAGGTGAATGTTGCCTCAAGCGAGTGGCTGCCCGGCTCGGGACTGACGACTCTCTTGGCGGCGTCATTCGCGGGCGTGATGCTATAGCTGTCGCTTGCGCCCTTGAGCGTCCAGCTTGCGCCGGGGAGCGAAGAAAAGTCCTTGGCGCCGTCGGAGCTCTTTGCCGAGAGCGCGATCTTTCCGCTTTCGGCGTTGCTGTCCAACGCATAGAGCAGGAGCTTTTCGGGTTCGCTTGTGAGCGTCAGCTTGTGGGTGACGTTGAGGATGAAGGAAGCTGTCACGGTTTTGGCGTCCTCGCCGTCCCCAAGCTTTTTGGACATGCTGACGCGAATGGCGTCGTCCTTGAGCGCCTTGACCGGGATATCATAGCAGTTCATACCGACGGCGCTGTCCCAGCGCGCCTCAAAGCTGTCGCCGACGATCTCCGCGCAGCCGTCCGAGCTGAACTTGAAGTCACCCGCGGAGAGCGATGCGCCGCCCAGCTCGTTCTTCTTGTCGTAAAGCTTGAAGGTTTTGACCGCGTAGAGATAGTTCTCAATGTCGCCCGGATCGAGCACCATATCGGCGAACAGATCCAAAGAGCCGATACCGTCCGCCCAATAGAACCCGTCCTGCGGCCACTCGCCGTAATGGATGTTGACGACCTTGTGATACGTCAGCTCCGTTTGCCGGATGACCGTGGGGAAGGGGTAGTTCTGCCCCTGCAGCGCGGTGTTATTCCCCGGGAAGCTGTACTTGCCGTTGACGCTTGCGTTGTGTCCCTCGGTCACCGTGACCCAGTCCCAGGTCGGCTTTCCGCCCAGGGCGCCGGTCATGCTGTCGAAGGTTTTCTGCGTTTCGGTCGGCATAACGGCGAAATTCGGCCACGAATTTGTGCCGGTATAGGTGCTTACCGTGGCGTCAAAGCCATTGCGGCTGCTCAGCTGCTCGTAGGTGACGCCGGTCAATTCGATTTTGAAGGAGGGGTTCGCGTTGTCCTTGGAAACGATCTTTCGATTGACTCTCGTATCGCCGAGGAGCATATCCTCCCACTCGGCTTCCGTGATGATGTGGGGCTTGTTTTGCGGGTCTTCCTGCGACGCAAGATCCTTAAAACAGTATTTTGGCTGCTGGATGCTGTCGTAGGACAGGACGTCCTTGACGCTCTGAAGATAGTAGCAGTTTTTGATCGTGATGCCCGCGTTGCCCTTGCCGTAGCGGTCCGCGACGGTGCCGATCAGGGAAACGCCCTTGATCGTGCCCCGCAGGGTGGGCAGGCTCACGTAGGTGTAGCAGTTGGTGAACACCGGCTTGCCGTCCTCGGTGCCGTCGAAGTTGGTGAAGTTGCACGAGTAGACGCCGCCGCTGAAGCCGCCGGCGTAGATGTGCGTGTTGAGATTTCGGTCATACTGCTTTTCGGCGACCGCCGCCGCGTTTTCCGCTATGCCGAGGTCAAGATAGGTCGGGTTGTCCTTGTCGCCGCCGGTGAAGAACTCGTTGATCGACTGCTCCGCCACGGTGATCGAGCCGCCGGTGTAGCAGTTTGTGATGTTGTACTTGGAAACGCCGGCGAGGCCGCCCGCGTGGACATAGCTGCCGTAGATCATGCAGCCGTTGATGTGCATACACGCGACGCGAATGTCCGTCACCGCCGAGCAGCGCTCCAGATTCACGTACGCCAGGCCGATCAGGCCGCCGATGCTGCCGTGGCCGCGGCCCTGCTGGTTGGTGCTGGCGTCGATGAGCGTATAGCCGGCGATGGCGCAGTTTTCGATCGTGTTGCCGGCGCTGCTGCCCGTGGTATAGTCGTAGGCGATGCCGACCAGGCCGCCGATGGCGTAAAAGCCCGTCAGACGGTTGGTTTTCGACGCCTCGGGCGTTTCGCGCTTGATCGTGCTGCCCTTGTTGCTGTAGAGGATGATGTTTTTCAGGTTCGCGCCGACCGTGACGCCGAACACGCCCACCGTGTAGCAGTCGGAGACGATGTTGAGGTTTTGCAGCTTGTAGCTCTGCCCGTCGTAGGTCCCGCCGAACCAGGCGTAGAGCCTTGTGTTGGCGTCGGAGGTGTTTGTGCCGATGGCGGAGCCGGCGATGGGAGTGTAATTGTTGCCGAGGCTGCTGCCGTCCGTATCGTGGGTCTGCACCCAGCGGAGATCGGCGCGAGCGCTGTTTCCGGCGCCGGCTCTGGTGTCCTTGCCGCTGTTTTTCGTGTAGACCAGATACGTGTACTTCTGATAGTTGTTTTTCGTCACGCGGGTGGAGGTGTTCCCGCTGTCCCAGTTCCAGTTGATGTACTGGAGCTGCTGCATGGAGCGGATCTCGTAGGTGTTTTTCTCCGAGCCGGCCTCCTTGCTGTAATCCGTCGTGGAGCCGTTGGAGGTCTTGGGCTTGAGCTCGCCGAGCTTGACGTCCGCGCCGGCGTTCTTGATCCCGCTAAGCTGCAACGCGTCGGCAAAGAAGGGGGAGATGCGGAAGGTGTAGACGAGCTCGCTGGACGCGGGGCTTCCCTCGGCGGGGTTGTAGGTGATCTTCCACTCGCCGTCCGGCTTGGTCTTGGAGCTGAGGTACAGCCAGCTTCCGCCGTTTGACTCGCTCTGCGCCCGCGTGACGTAGGGGAAGAAGGTGTAGCCCTTGAGCTGCTCGTTGAGAGAGATGGCCGCGTCGGCATGGTATTTCGTGCCGGGCTTTCCGGCGTCCAGATCGGTCTTGTCGACGCTGACGGCAAGGCCGTCCAGCTCGTGCTTTATGATATGGCTCGCCTGCCCGCTGAGCACGTAGTAGCCGTAGCCGTATTCGGTGATCACGCCGCCGTCGTCGTGCGCGGTGCACAGCGTGGAGCCGGCGAGCGCCTTGCCCTCCTCGACGCCGACGAAGGAGAAGTGGAAGCCGTTGTTGGAGCCGTGCTCCTCATGCTCCCAATAGAAGACGCCGAGCGTGCCCAGCACGGCGCCGTCCAGCCAGTCGCCGAAGTGGACGGCGGCGCCGCCGGCTTCGGCGACGACGGCGCGGAACGGATACGCCGCCGACGGGTCGTCCTGCGCGGTGTTCGGATGATGCAGGCTGTGCTCGGCGTCCGCGCGTGCTCCGCTCATATTGCGAAGCGAGAGCAGGTCGGTGGGATCACCCTTGGTGTTGCCGTCGTTAAAGTTGTAAGAGTAGGGCACGCCGATGTAGGAATAGGTGCCCTTGTCCAGATAGTAGCAGTTCGGAGCGAGGCCGCCGATGGGCGCGAAGCCGTAGGACGTGGTGCCGTTGCCGGAGGCGAGCAGGGAAACGGCGCAGTAGCAGTCGCGCTCATAGCCGGTGCTCAGTCCGGCAAAGCCGGCGATATTCACCTTGCTGGTGCCCTGACAGTCGACGACGTGGATGTAGCCGAGGGCGTAGGAGTTGGTGATCCCGCCCGAGTTGGAGCCGACGAATCCGCCCGCGTAAGCGTACGAGTTGAAAACGGAAAGGTTCATGGTGGGGCAGTCGGCGGAGCAGTTTTTGATCGTACCGGCGTTTATGCCGACGATTCCGCCCGCGTAGAGCGTCCCGAAGTTGTTGACGATCAGCGTTCCGTTCGCGCCGGCGATATAGTAGCCGGCGACGGCGCAGTTGTCGATCGCACCGGTGCTGTAGCCCGCCAGAACGCCCGCGTAGATACGGATGCCGAGCTGGCCGTCGCCCTCCTCGCTGCCGAGCCACTGCGCAAAAACGTGCGAGCCGGCGTCGTCCGGGTCGTAATCCGTCACGAGGAAAATGTCGCGCAGCGTGCCGGAGCTGCGTCCGAACATGCCGATGTAATACGCCTTGTCGTCGGAGGGCGTCGCGGAGATAAAGCTGACGTCGGAGATGATGTGGCACCCGCCGTTATAGGTGGACTGGAATTCCTTCGTGCGGGCGATCGGCTGCTGCCAGTAGCCGGGGATGACTTCGCCGCCCTGCGCCTTGTCCTTGATCTCCTCGCCGTAATATTTCGCCCATTCGTAGTGGCTGTAAACAAGGTCGCTTTCCTGCAGGAAGGTCACCTTTTTCGGGTTCGTGAGATCGGCGTAATGGTCGTCGAAGTAAAGGCTCATGCAGTAGAGCTGGCGCGGAGAGCGGACGGAGATTGGACGCTCGGCGCTGACCGTCGGCGCCGTATCGACGGCGACGGCGGTTTTCCCAAAGTGGGGATTGAAATAATTTGCGCTTCCGTTGACCTCTGCCCGAAGATAGAAGCCGTTCCAGTTTGCGTCCGGCGTGCCGTTGAGCCACTCCGTCGGCAGGGGATAGACGCGGTACGTCACGCCGTCGCTGTCCTTGACGGTGAAGTATGCGCTTGCGTCGGCGCTGTCGATTTCCTTCGAGGGGGAGCCGTTCTTGCCGAGCTTGACCGTGATCTTGCTCGGTTGGCTGCCTTCCGCGTAGAGCACGCCGTAGCCGTCGCCGAGAACAGCCCTGCCGGAGAGGAGCGTATCCAGCGTGTCGCCCATGACGCCGTAGCTGTCGCCGCCGTAATACTCGTAATAGGCGAGGGAGCCGGTCTTGAATTCGGCTTTCCAGTCGCCGTAGTGCTTGGGGAGCTCTTTGAGATGGGGATAGTCATAGATGCGCAGGGGCTGCCAATAGGTCAGCGTTTCATCCAACGTATCGGAATTGCGGAACGCGCCGCCGACCTTGGACTGAAGGTTTCCTTCCTTCGTCTCGTTGGTGATCTGCGTGCCGAAGGCGGGTTCGCCGCCGGTGGAGGACATGGCGTAGTACACGTCGGCGGCTTCGTCTGCAACCCGCGCCGTCGCGCAGCAGTTGGAAACGCTTCCGCCGCTTGCGTCGTGCATGTCGCAGATCGTATAGCTGCTCGCCATCTTCGCTGCTGTGCCGTTCACAAGACCCGCGGCGGAGACGGAGGCGTACTGGAAGCCCGCGGCGTAGCAGTTTTCAAGCGTGCCGATGCCGCCGCCGCCCATGAGGCCGCCGGTATGCGCGCCGTAGATGTAGCTGTCGGCATAGGAGAGCGTCACCTTGCCGCCCGCCGCGCTGCCGATCAGGCCGCCGGCGGTTCCGCCGCGCAGCACCGTGGAGGCGAAGCTTTTCTCAATGGTCGCGCCGCCGGCCGCCGTGCCGATCAGGCCGCCGGCACTGTTTGTACCGGCGATCCACGCTTCGCTGCTGATACGGCCCTGCCGGTCGCTCGCCGTGAGGTAGACGCCGCAGCTTTGGATAGCGGCGCTGCCGGACACCCTGCCCGCGACGCCGCCGGCGTCTCCGGCGCTGACGCTGCCGTCGTCCTTGACGCCGATCTTCGTACCCGTGACGATGCAACGCTCAACGTTCAGACCGCTGCCGTCGCCGGACACGCTGCCGACGATGCCGCCGACGCCGTTTACGCCCACGACGGTCGTGAGCATATCTTTCGTGCCCTTTGCGGCGGTGACGGCGCAATCCGCAACGGTGAGTGAACCGGAGGCGCTGCCGACCAGCGCGCCGGCGCTGCCGCCGGTGCTGGCGACGGTCGAGCCTTCGACGGTACAGTTCGTAATCTTGACGCCGCTGCCCGCGCCGGCGAGGAGAGCGGCGGCGCTATCCACGCCCTTGACCGCCGCGCTTTGCAGCGTGACGTTTTCCAATGCGGCATTCTCCGCAACCTGCGCGAACACGCCGGCGAATTTGCCGCTGCCAGCGTCCAGAATGGCGTCGACGTTCAGACCGGTGATGCTCTTTCGATCGCCGTCATAGCATAAAAGCGCGGCGTTTTCGATCGGACGAAAGAGCGGCAGGAGAGAGGAGACTCCCGCGGGATTGTTGAAATAGCCGCGGATGGGGCAGTTGTAGCAGTCGAACCAATCGGCAAAGTCGTTTGTGTTGCTGATCTGGAACGGATCGACCGGATCGGGAATGTCGGTATCGGCGAAGGAAATGGGCTGTGTCTGGACAGCATTTTTGATGCCGGTCACGCCGGAGGAGTCGTCCAGATTCTGCAAATGGCGGCCGTAAGCTATGAGTGCGGTGTCCGGAGTGCTCTCGTCGGCAAACAGACTGTTGGTCTCCCACTTCAGATAGGTGCCGGGCTTTCCGTCGTTGCCGAAGACGTTGCGCGCCGTGGAGGTGACGTACGCCGTGACCGTGAGCTTGCCCGGAACGAGCTCTGGATAAAGCTTGTTAAAACGCGTTTTAACGCTCGTGAGGTCGTCCAGGATCAGGGCAAGCTTGAACGTGCCGTTTTCAAACTTCATCTGGTAGCCGAAACCGTTTCCGTGCCGGACGCTGCTCGGGACGCCCTCGCGCATGTCGCCGGCATAGTCGTGGGGGCTGTAGTAATTTGTGACGCTGTGTCCGAAACCGTCTTCCAGAATGACGGTAAAGAACATCTGGTCGGCTTCGCTCCTCCGTCCGGGGTCGGAGTAAAGCGGATTCCTGCATTGCAGCAGAAGCGCAAGCTTCTCCCGGTTGCATTTGCTGACGAGCTCGGGCTCAAGATTGTATTTGCTCTCGGAGGAGGACGAGGCGCTCGTTCCGTCGTAGTAGCCGACTTCGTCGCCGAGGCGATTGTCCAGCGTGCGCCAATCCTCAAACGTATCGCCCGGATAAACGCAGCCCCAGTCGTTCTTTTCGCAGTAGAAAACCGCGTGAACGCCGGCGGAATCGGGGTTGTACTCGATGATCCACAGGTGGTCGAGCAGGCTGGCGTCCGCCGCGTCGGACGGCATGACGGCGAGCCGGACCTTCTGGGGATCACCGGCGCTGTCGTCGCTGGAGATGAAATGCAGGCTGCCGCCGAGGGAGTGGCCGTTCAGGTATGCGGCCTCGTTGCCGCTGGAGCGCAGCTTAATAAGCTGGTTCTGGGCGGCGATGTAGATCATCTCCGCCTTGGCGTCCAGCTCCTTTTGCCTCATATTCCGCCGGATGGCGACGACGTTGGGAATGGCGACCGCCGCGAGGATCAGCAGGATCGCCAGCGTGAGCAGCAGCTCTGCCAGAGAAAAACCGGCGTGGCGGCGCCCGGCGTAAAGGTGTGTTTTTTTGCTTGTTTTGAACATAGCGCTCTCCCCGGATACAACGGCATGACGCCGATTTTGCCTATCATATTGATAATCGGCAGGTTTTCCAAAAAAATAGCAGTATCGAAACGCCGCTTTCTGCCGGACGGTTCGACGGGAGCGGAACGGCGGATGGCGCCCGTTTCCGCGGGCAAAATACCCCACGTTCATTATAGCGCAAGGGAACGCCGCTGACAAGTAGCGATTTGACGGTTTTTCAGACGAGCCGGCGCGGAAAAGCAGACGCTTTGCGGACACGGAGCGGCGAAGGCTCCGCGCCTGCGGGAAAACCGCCGTTCGCGCCGCGCGAACTTGCCCCTTGATTCGCAAGGGGCGATGGTATATCATGGGGCAAAAGAAAAGGCTGGGAGGCGGTTGTATGCTTGTCACCATCGGAAACGGGACGCTGACGGTCGCGATCGAGGACGCCGGGGCGCAGCTTGCGTCCGTGCGCGACGCCGCGGGGCGCGAGTACCTGTGGCAGGGCGACCCGGAGATCTGGCCGCGCCGCGCGCCGCTGCTGTTTCCAACCGTCGGGCGGCTGAAGGACGGCGCGTATCTGCTCTCCGGGGAGCGCTACAAGATCCCGACCCACGGCTTTTGCCGTTCCGCCCCCTTCGCCGTGACGGGACGGGGCGAGGCGTGGGCGTCGTTCCGCTTCTGCGACACGGAGGAGACCCGCGGGGCGTATCCGTTCTCCTTTGCGCTGACCGTGACCTACGCGCTGGAGGGGAAATGCATCGTCAAGACGCATTGCGTGGAGAACCGCACCGACCGCCCGATGCCCTACGAGCTGGGCGGGCACGACGGCTGGCGCATCGTGCCGGAGGAGGACGGGCGCATGGACGAATGCGGCATCCGCTTTCCGGGCGTGGACGCCGTCACGCCCTACGGTATGGACGCGCAGAACATGGTCACGCCCAAGGACAAGACCTTCGCGCTGCGCGGCGGGCGGATGCCGCTCAAGCCGTCCGCCTACGGCCTGGATACGATCATACTCGATGAATTCAAGGAACGTAAAGCGGAACTGCTTAACAGGGAAAACCGGCCTGTCGTCAGCGTTGCGTTCGACGATTTTCCCTATCTCGGCGTCTGGACGGCGGCGCGCGATTTCGACACGAACTACGTCTGCATCGAGCCGTGGACGACGCTGCCGGACGCGGTGTTCGCCGGGCGGGAGCTGACGGAGAAGCCGGGCGTCCGCGTGCTTCCGCCGCTCGGAAGCGAGACGCTGCGCTATACCGTTGCGATCCACGGCGGAAAGGAAGGCGGCAGATGAACATTTTCGACATTCTCGGCCCCGTGATGGTGGGGCCGTCCAGCTCGCACACGGCGGGCGCCGTGCGCATCGGCTACATGGCGCGCACGCTGCTGGGGGAGGAGCCGGCCGCGGCGCATCTCCATCTGCACGGCTCGTTTGCCGAAAGCGGTCCGGGGCACGGCACCGACCGCGCGCTGGTGGCGGGGCTTCTCGGCATGAAGCCGGACGACCTGCGCATTCCGAACGCCTTTGAGGAGGCGGAGCGCCGCGGGCTTTCCTATGATTTCGACGAGGTCGACCTGCGCGACGCGCACCCGAATACCGTGGTGATCGACGTGACGGGCGTGAGCGGGAAAACGCTGGAGCTGCAGGCGTCGTCCGTCGGCGGCGGGCGGATCCTGGTGACCCGGCTCAACGGCGTGGAGGTGAGCTTCGCGGGCGAGTACAACACGCTCATCATCCAGAACCGGGATGAAAACGGCGTGGTCGCCGCGGTGACGACGATCCTCAACCAGCTGCGCATCAACGTCGCGAACATGAGGCTCTGCCGCGCGCAGCGGGGCGGCCTTGCGCTGATGGTGATCGAAACGGACCAGCACATCAAGCCCCATCAGGTGCAGTTCATGTCCGACCTGGAGGGCATCCGCTCGGTGACGTATTACGACAAGGAGGAGGAAGACGATGTCTCTGGATTCGATGAGTCAAATCTTTGAGGAGATGGACCGAAGCGGCAGGGAATTCTGGGAGGTCGTGCTCGCCTCCGACATGGAGGACCGGCAGGTCACGCGCGCGGAGTCGATCGCGAAGATGCTGACCGTCTGGCGCGCGATGCAGGACGCGGCGGACAGCTATACGGGCACGCGGCGCAGCGCCAGCGGGCTTGTCGGCGGCGACGGGATGAAGATGCGGCAGTATTCGATCCGTGGGCAGGCAATGAGCGGCGGCTACGTCAGCGAGGTCATCGCCGAGGCGCTTTCCATGGCGGAGTCCAACGCCTGTATGCGGCGCATCGTCGCCGCGCCGACGGCGGGCGCCTGCGGCGGAGCTGACGCAGCACCAGATCCTGGAGGCGCTGTACGTTGCGAGCGGCATCGGCGCGGTCATCGCCTATCGCGCGGGCATCTCCGGCGCGGCGGGCGGCTGCCAGGCGGAGATCGGCACGGCGGCGGCGATGGCGGCGGGCGCGCTCGTCGCGCTGCGCCGCGGCTCGAAGGAGCAGATCGGAAGCGCCGTTGCCATGGCGCTCAAAAACCTGATGGGCCTCGCCTGCGACCCGGTGGCGGGCCTTGTCGAGGTGCCCTGCGTCAAGCGCAACGTCATCGGCGCGGTGGACGCCGTCAGCGCCGCGGATATGGCGCTCGCCGGCATCGAGAGCCGCATCCCCGTCGACGAGGTCATCGACGCGATGGGCGAGGTGGGGCGCCGCCTTCCCGTGGAGCTGCGCGAGACCGCCCTCGGCGGCCTTGCCGCGACGCCTGCCGGGCGCGCGGTGAAAAAGCGGATGGAGGAGCGCGGCGCGCCGCCCGTGGCGTGACGCGGAGAAAACGGAAAAGGGCGGCTCCGGGGTTCGGAGCCGCCCTTTTATCTGTCGTTCAGCCTTCGTTCAGTACGCGCGTACAGAACGCGCGCAGAATGCGCGTATAGCGCTGCGTGTCGGCAAGATAGCTCAAGCCGTGCCCCGCGCCGGGGAAGGTGTGCAGCTCGACGAGCGCAGGGTTCGCCGCGGCGATCTCACGGCTCATGGCGCAGGGGACGAGATCGTCCGCCTCGCCGTGGATCAGCAGGATCGGGACGCGCGCGTGCCGCACGGCTTCGGCGGCGTTTGCCTGTCCGACGAGGGAGAAGCCGCCGAAAACGCGGGCGCCGAGCCGCGCCAGCGGCATGATGAGGCGGACCGGCGCGGCATGCGCTTCGCCGATCGAGCGGAGGATCGCCTCGGGCGAGGTGAAGGGGCAGTCCGCGACGATGCCCCGCACGTTTTCGGGCAGCGACAGCTCCGACGCCATCAGCACCGCCGCCGCGCCCATCGAAATGCCGACGAGCAGCACCGGCGTGTCGGGCCCGAAGCGCGATTCGGCATAGCGGCACCACGCAAGGCAGTCCAGCCGTTCGTTGACGCCGAGCGTGGTGGCGCGCCCCTCGCTGGAGCAGTGCGCGCGCTGCTCGATCAGCAGCACGTTGAAGCCCATGTCGAAGCAGGCGTTCGCGCCGCCGCAGAAGTCGCGCGTGGGCGTGCCCTGCCAGCCGTGGCACAAAATGGCGAGCGGCGCGCCGTCGTGGGTATGGTACAGCCGTCCGTTCAGCCGCAGCCCGTCGAAGGACAGGATGGAAACCCGCTCGAAGGGACGCTCGTCCAGCGCGGCGATCAGGGCGCGGGTCTGCGCGCGCTCCTCCTCGCCGAGCGCGGGGATGGGCGAAAAGCTCTCGCGGGAGCGCTTTCCGGAGGGAACGGTGTAGACGCGGCGGTAAAAGGCGTGCGCGCCCGCCAGCGCGAGCGCCGCGGCAGCGGCGCTCAGGGCGAGGGCGGCGGTAACGGCGGTGGCTTTCTTCATGCTTGGATACCTCCTGTGCGAACGGAAAGCTTTCGTGTTTCAGTATCTCCTATTTTAGCGGGGTGAGCCGGAAATAGCAACGGGAATCTGCGCTCCGTCGGCAGAAAGTGGAAAAGATTTGCAAAAAGGGATTTTTTTTGCCGTAAAAACATGCTATGATGGCGGCGAAGCGATCGTTATTTTCGCCGCTCCCGTCGGAGCGGCGCATCAAAAGGAGGATACCTGCATGAACGATTTTCGCTATTATACGCCGACCCGGGTGGAATTCGGCAGGGGCGTCGAGACAAAAGCGGGCGAGCTTGTCAAGCACTTCGGCGGCACGAAGGTGCTGCTGCACTACGGCGGCGGCAGCGTCAAGCGCAGCGGGCTGCTGGACCGTGTGATCCGCTCGCTGGACGAGGCGGGCGTCGCGTATGTCGAGCTGGGCGGCGTCGTGCCGAACCCGCGCGTTTCCAAGGTGCGCGAGGGCGTGGCGCTGGGCCGGAAGGAGGGCGTCGATTTCCTGCTCGCCGTCGGCGGCGGCAGCGTGATCGACTCCGCCAAGGCGATCGGCTACGGCCTCGCCTATGACGGCGACGTATGGGATTTTTACGACTATAAGGCGACGCCGGCGGCGTGCCTGCCGGTCGGCTGCGTGCTCACCCTCGCCGCCACAGGCAGCGAAATGAGCGATTCGAGCGTCATCACCAACGAGGAAAACGGGAAAAAGCGCGGCGTGAACAGCGATCTGTGCCGCTGCCGCTTCGCGCTGATGAATCCGGAGCTGACGTTCACCGTGCCGGCGTACCAGACCGCCTCCGGCTGCGCGGACATCGTTTCGCACACGATGGAGCGTTATTTCTCCGGCGCGGAGACGGTCGAGCCGACCGACTCCGTCGCCGAGGGCGTGATGCGCACGGTGATCGAAATGGCCCCGCGGGCGGTGAAGACGCCCGACGACTACGAGGCGCGCGCCGCGATCTTCTGGGCGAGCAGTCTGTCCCACAACGGGCTGACCGGCTGCGGGCGCGGCGGCAACGGGCGCGTGGGCGACTGGGCGTGCCACCAGCTTGAGCATGAGCTCAGCGGCATGTTCGACGTGACGCACGGCGCCGGCCTCGCCGCGATCTGGAGCGCGTGGTCGCATTACGTGATGCCTGCCGCGCCGGCGCGCTTCGCGCGCTTTGCGCGCCGCGTCATGGGCGTTTCCGAGCCGGACGACGAGAAGGCGGCGCTTGCGGGTATTGCGGCGTACGAGGCGTTCCTGCGCTCCATCGGGATGCCGACGGATCTGCGCGGGCTGGGCCTCACGCTGACGGACGAGCAGCTTGACGCGCTGGCGTACAACTGCTCGTTCGAGGGGACGCGCACCATCGGCTCCTTCCGCATTCTGAAGCAGGCGGACATGCGCGAGATCTACCGTCTTGCGCGCTGAGGGCATGGACGGCCTCAAGGCGGCGGTCGACCGCACGGTCGGCCGCTTCGTGCCGGAGGGCGCGCCCGGCTGCGCCCTGCTGCTGGCGAAGGACGGACGTGTCCTGCTGCGCGAGGGCTACGGCATGGCGGATCTGGAGCGGGGCGCCCCCGTCCGGGCGGACGACAATTTCATCATCGCCTCCAACACGAAGCAGTTCGCCTGCCTCGCCGTCCTGATGCTGCGGGACCGGGGGCTTTTGTCGCTGGACGAGCCGATCGGGCGTTTTTTCCCGGATTTTCCCGCCTATCGCGACGCCGTCACCGTGCGGATGCTGATGACGCACACCTCGGGCATCCGGGAGTATTTTGAAAACGCGTCGGAGGCGGAAAAGCCCCTGCTGCGCGCGGCGGACACGGCGGCGATCCTGCGCATGATCCGCGGCTTCGGCGCGGCGGATTTCGCGCCGGACACGCGCTGGGCGTATTGCAACAGCGGCTTCGTCATGCTGGGCGACATCGTGCGGCAGCTGACGGGGAAACCCTTCGGGAAGTTTCTGGAGACGGAGGTCTTCGCGCCGCTCGGCATGACGCGCTCGCGCGCGCCGGACACGACGGACGAGCGCGACGGGCGGCAGGCCGCGGGCTATGAGGAGCCGTCGCCGGGCGTATTCGAGCGCCAGCCCTATGATATGCTGCTCGTGGGCTACGCAGACGGGGACGTGTCTTCCAACGTGGACGATCTGCTGCGCTGGCACCGCTTTTTGTACGAGAGCGACGGCGCGCCGCTGGTGCGGCGGGGCACGCTGCGGGAGCTGTTCGAGCCGCACCGCCTGCGGGACGGCACGGACACCCGCTATGGGCTGGGGCTCTACCTCGGCACGATCGACGAGGGGCGCAGGACGTATTCCGACCGAACCGAGATCTTCCACACCGGCTGTGTGCCCGGCTTCGTTTCACGCATCTCGCGCTTTCCCGACGACGGCGTGAGCGCGATCCTGCTGACGAACCGCGGCAGCATCGACCGGGACGGGCTGTTTTTCGCCGTGCTGGACGAGCTGTTCCGCCGCGTTTGACCTGCGGAAAGGCAAAAGAAGAAGGAGGCTCCGCCGCGGCGGAGCCTCCTTCCCGCTATTCCGCGTTCCGCTGCGCCCGCTGCAGGGCGGCGTAGGCGCCGTCCTTCGCCATCAGCTCCGCGTGGCTGCCAAGCTCGACGATGCGCCCGTCCTCGACCACGGCGATGCGGTCCGCGCCGCGGATGGTCGAAAGCCGGTGGGCGATGACGATGCTGGTGCGCCCGCGGCTGAGCGCGTCGAGGCTCTGCTGAATGCGCTGCTCCGTCACGCTGTCGAGCGCGCTGGTCGCCTCGTCGAGGATCAGGATCGGCGGGTCCTTGAGAAAGACGCGCGCGATGGAGATGCGCTGCTTCTGCCCGCCGGAGAGCATCACGCCCCGCTCGCCGACATAGGTGTCGTACCCGTCGGGCATCGCAAGGATCTCGTCGTGGATCTCGGCGCGCATCGCGGCGCGCACGACCTCCTCGTCCGTGGCGTCGGGCCTGCCGTAGCGGATGTTCTCGCGCACGGTGCCGGCGAAGAGGAACACCTCCTGCTGGATGACGCCGATGGCGCGGCGCAGGCTCTCCTGCGTCACGGCGCGCACGTCCTGCCCGTCGACGGACACGCGCCCGCCGCTCACGTCGTAAAAGCGGGGGATCAGGTGGCAGAGCGTCGTCTTGCCGCCGCCGGAGGGGCCGACGAGGGCGAAGCTCTCGCCCGGACGGATCGTGAGGTCGACGCCGCGCAGCGCCTCGGCGCTGTCGTTGTAGCGGAAGGTGACGCCCTCAAAGCGGATCTCGCCCCGCACGTCAGACAGCGCGGCGGCGTCGGGCGCGTCCCGGATATCGGACTCCGTGCGCATGATCTCAAGGAAGCGCTCGAAGCCGGCGCTGCCCTGCGTGTACAGCTCCATGAACTGCACGAGCTTTCGCAGCGGGGAGAGGAAGGCGGATACGTAGAGCGTAAAGGTCACAAGGTCGATATAATCCATGCTGCCGCGCATGATGAGCACGCCGCCCACGCCGATGACGACGACCTGCATCGCGCCGGTGGTGAACTCCATGCCGCCGTTGAAAAGCCCCATCGACTTGTAGTAGCCGCGCTTC